>NZ_JBQFRG010000005.1:0-387043 GCF_056537285.1 Ruegeria sp. CF8
GGACAGGCATCTCCCAACCCGCAAAATCAACCATCTTACCACCCAACTCAACATGCAAATCGTACAAGGGCGTGCGTCTAATATCGGTCATGGCGGGTACTTTCTGTATCTAATGTTGAGCGTGCCGCGTCGTCAGTCTGCCCCAAGCTGGAAAGATTGCAACGATTCCAGTCAGCTTGCGCCTCAAACACCACCATTGGGACAGGTCTGCATACGGACGTATGCACATAAATGTTCCTATAGGAAACTTTTTTCCCTTAGGCAACACTCCTTATCTGACCGTTTCCGCCTGGATATCCGATGCCGCTCATTTTTCAGAAACCACCTAGTCCAACTAACGATGAGGGCTGGATAAATTTGCGCATCGCCCTCGCACTTTGACTATTACCTTCCGAGTGACCGGACAGCAGCATCCAACACATTGAGCCCGGCCAGCAGATCGCATTCAGCGGTATCTTCGGCGAAGTCATGGCTGATTCCGTTGATCGAAGGCACAAACAGCATGGCAACCGGCATCAAGCGTGACACGTTCGTCGCGTCGTGCAATGCGCCTGAGGGCATCTTGCGCCACTTTCTCGGCGCAACCTGTTGCGCACCACTTTCCAGCGCTTCCCGTAGTGTCTGATCCATGGCAACAGGCTCGAGCCCCAGCATTGTGCCATAATGCAACGCCATTCCTTGTTCTTCGGCGACTTCCTGTGCTGTCGCGCGAATGATATTCTCCATCCTGACCAGCCGATCCGCATCGCCATCGCGCCATTGCATCGAGAACCGCACCCGACCCGGAACGATAGACGAGGCATTGGGATGCACATCGACACGCCCGATGGTCCAGACAGTCTGTGGCGTTAACACATTGCGGAAACGTTCATAGAGACGGGTGTTGAACAGGGACAGTGCCTGAAACGCGTCGCGGCGCAGGTGCATCGGTGTTGTGCCTGCATGGTTCTGCTGACCTTCAAAGGTGATCGACATGTCGCGGATGCCAACAATATCGGTGACGACGCCAATCTGCTCGCCTGCTGCGTACAGGGACGGGCCTTGTTCGATATGCATCTCGATAAAACCGGTAAACCGGGACGGGTCCACAAAAGCACCAGACAATTCGGACATCGAAGACCGCGCGGCACCAAAACGAACACCCGCGCCATCTGTCAAAGCATCTGCCTGATCCAACGGCAGGCCATCGGACCAAACGGCCGAGCCTGTGGTTACACCAAACCGGCCTTCTTCGTCCTGAAAGCTGACGACCGAGATAGGCCGGTCGCTGGAACGCGCGATTTCCAGCGCGGCGATGACGCCCAGCGCGCCGTCCAGCCAGCCACCTTCGGGTTGGCTGTCGGAATGCGATCCCATCAGCAACGAGGGACCTTCGGCCAACCCAAACAGATTCCCGACCGGGTCGAAATGTGGTGTCAGTCCCGCGTCCACCATACGTTCAGCAAGCCATTTGCGCGCGTCTATATCCGCTTGTGAATAGGCCGGCCGGATCACACCTTTGCCGACACCCGACGCCCCAAATTCACGCAGCTTGTGCAAATCCGCCAAGAACCGTTCGTGATTGACTGGCATGATACCCTCCGAATTTTCAGTGGGCAGACCATAGCCACAAATGAAACCGCGGCGAGGATTTTTTCTGTGGCAGGTGAAACCCCTCTGGTCCCGGGGTGGAACCTGCCCTAAGACGTCTGCGCAAGAGGGACCAACATGTCACATATCACATTGGTGCGGCACGGGCAGGCCAATACCGCAGCGCGCGACGAAGTAAGTTACGACAGGCTCAGCGAGTTGGGGCATCAGCAAGCCCGTTGGCTGGGCGCGCATCTGCGCGACACGCGCAGCCACTATACCCGCGTTTATTGCGGTACACTGACTCGCCATGCAGAAACCGCCCAAAGCATGGGGCTGTCTGACCCGACCCGTGATGCACGATTGAATGAGATCGAGTATTTCACACTGGCGCAATTGCTCGAAGAACAGCACGGCATTGCAATCCCAACAGATCGCGAGGGGTTTGTCGAACATCTGCCCAAGACCTTTGCCGCCTGGGCCAATGGCGACATCAAGAACGCACCCGAAACCTTCGAAGCGTTCGAAACGCGTGTTCGTGATGCGCTGAGTGAAATCGGAACCGAAGGCGGACCCGCCATTGTTGTCACCTCGGGCGGGCTGATCTCGATGGTGGTGCGGCAGGCGATGGGGTTGGATATTCCATCGATGGCGCGGGTAGCCCTTGCCATCATGAACACGTCGATGCATCGTCTGCACCCGATTGGCACCCAGCTGAGTCCGGTTCTGTTCAATGCTGTCCCGCATCTTGAGGCACCCGACCGGCAATTCGCGCAGACCCACCTGTAGTCAGATCGGAGATACCCCATGCAGCTTTATTTTGCCCCTCGCACGATCTCGATCGCTGTTGCGATTGCTCTGGAAGAGGCAGGGTTGGAGTATGAGGCGATCCAGTTGGATTTCGCCGGGGGCGAGCAGACCAAACCGGCTTACCGGCAGATCAACCCCAAAGGTCGGGTTCCGGCGCTGGTGGTTGACGGTGGCATCCTGACCGAGACCGGAGCGCTGCTGGAATATATCGCTGCCCAAGCACCTGCTGCAGGCTTGGTCCCTGCTGATCCGGTCATGGCCGCGCGCATGCGTGAAGTGATGTTCTATCTTGCGTCGACCATGCACGTGAACCACGCGCACAAAATGCGCGGAGAGCGGTGGGCGGACAAGAAGCCCAGCTGGAAAGACATGAAGGATAAGGTCCCACAGACCATGACCGCATCCTGCGAATACATCTGTTCAAACGGTCTGCGTGGGCCATTTGTTCTGGGTGACGGATTCTCGCTGGCAGATGCGTATCTTTATGTGGTTTGCAGCTGGCTGGAAGGCGACGGCGTCGATGTCTCGGCGTTTCCCAAAATTCTCGCTTTCCGCGAGGCGATGGAGGCGCGGCCTTCGGTTCAGGCGGTCCGTGCCGCCGGAATGCTCTGACAAAAGGAATTACGATGACACATCTCTGGGTCCGGGCAGAACAGCGCCCGAACGAGGAACGGGTTGGGCTGACCCCCGAAGGGGCTGCGGCGCTGATCGCGGCTGGAATCCGCGTGACGGTCGAGGAAAGCCATGTTCGTGCCATTCCAATCGACGGCTACAAGGACGCAGGCTGCGAGATCGCACCTGAAAACACGTGGCCCGACGCCCCTGCGGACGCAATCATTTTCGGCCTCAAGGAGTTGCCCGAAGACGGCACGCCCCTGCCCCACCGTCACATCATGTTCGGACATGCCTACAAGGGCCAGCATTCCGGTCGCGCTTTGCTGGAACGGTTCAAGGCCGGGGGCGGCACGCTGTATGACCTGGAATATCTGGTGGATGAAGACGGCCGCCGGGTTGCGGCCTTTGGCTATTGGGCCGGGTATGCCGGTGCGGCAGTCACGCTGAAAACCTGGGCCGCACAGCAACGGGGCGAAAAGTGCCCACCTGTTGGGGTTTATGCCGGTAAGGACACGTTGAATGCCGATCTGCTGGCTGAGCTGGACGCAACAGGGGCAGAACGACCAACCGCCATTGTCATAGGGGCCTTGGGCCGCGTTGGCACCGGCGCTGCCGATCTGTGCGAAGCCATGGGTGTCGCCGTTACAAAATGGGACATGGCCGAGACCGCCAGCGGCGGGCCGTTCCCGGAAATCCTAGACCACGATCTGTTTCTGAACTGCATTTTCGCGCGTCCCGGCACGCCGGTCTTTGTTCCGCGTGAGGCGCTGACCGCCCCACGCAAGCTAACCGCCATTGGCGACGTCGCCTGCGACCCGGATAGCGATTACAACCCGGTGCCGGTCTACGACCGCGCAACCACATGGGACGCGCCTGCCCTGCGCGTGGCGAATGATCCGGTGATGGATGTGATGGCCATCGACAATCTGCCGTCCATGCTGCCGGTCGAAAGCTCGGAAGACTATGCCGCGCAACTGCTGCCGTCCTTGCTGACTCTGACCGATCTGGACAGCGGCGTCTGGGGTCGGGCAGAAGCAACCTACAAAACGCATATTGAAGGGATCTGAACGATGACGATTCATTGGTGTGGCACCGGCCTGTCTGCCATTCCCGGCCTGCGCCGCCTGATCGAAGGCGGGCACAAGGTCACCGTCTGGAACCGAACCATCGAAAAAGCCAAAGCCGAGGTCGGAGACCTGACCGACGATATCCGGGCGTTCGATATCGACGCCCTGGGTGAGGTGCTGGGCAAGGGCGACGTGATCGTCTCGATGCTGCCGGGCGACTGGCATGTTCCGCTGGCAGAGCTGGCGATCTCGAAACAGGCCAACTTCGTTTCATCTTCCTACATCGCACCCGAGATGCGCGCGCTGGACGACAAAGCGCGCGAGGCTGGCGTTGCGCTGGTCAACGAGGTTGGACTGGACCCGGGCATCGATCACCTGATGGCACATGCGCTGGTCGACGACTATCGTGCCTCGGATGCGTTCGATCCTGAAAACCACCTGAGCTTTATCTCGTATTGCGGCGGGATCCCGAAAACGCCCAACCCGTTCCGTTACAAATTCAGCTGGTCGCCGCTGGGTGTTCTGAAAGCGTTGCGGTCGCCCTCGAAGTCGATCCGTGACTATGCTCCGCTGGACGTTGCCCGCCCTTGGGACGCCATCAGCAGCTATATCGCTCCGCTGCCCACACCGGAAAGCTTCGAGGTTTACCCGAACCGCGACTCGATCCCGTTCATGGCGCAGTATCACTTCGAGGATCACTGGCCGGTCAAGGAATTCGTCCGCGGCACCCTGCGTCTGAACGGCTGGGCCGAAGCATGGTCGGACGTGTTCACCGAGATCGAAACTCTTTCCGGGCCCGAAGGCGACGCCCGCCTGAAAGAGATGTCGGACCAGTTCTGGGACGAAAACGCCTATGATGAGGGCGAACCAGACCGCGTTGTGCTGTGCGTTGGCCTGAAGGCTGGAAAAGACGGCATCGAGGTCTGGAACAAGACCTATGTTATGGATGCCTGGGGCGACGCGCGTGGCACCGCCATGGCGCGTCTGGTGTCGATTCCGGTTTCACTGGCTGTCGAGGCTGTTCTGAACCGCGCGATCCCGGCGGGCGTTCACGCCGCGCCCAGCGATCCGAAGCTTGTACAGGCATGGATGGGTGAGATCGACACGCTGGCACAACATTTGCAGATCGTCGATCACTTGGCCTGATTGAAAGGTGAAAGCCATCCCAGTTTTGCTGGAATGGCTTTCATCGTTCTTGGCTAGGCATGACTTGCATTCCCTTTCGGGCCTTCAGATGTACCGCTCAATCGTGTCTTCGATGTCGCTTCGATTGATGCCAAGCTCGGACAACTGATGATCGGTCAACGCATTGAGATGCTGTGCCGCGCGAACAATGTCGGGGCTGATCGATCGGATACGCATGGCACGGTCGAACAGCAGCAATGCACTGGCAGCCGGTGCCGGTTGATTGGTGGGCGGGATAACGTCAAACATACGGATAACCTCACAAACATAGACCTGGGGATGGATTAATTCAGGGGAAACCCACCATCACTGGCGGTAGGGTTTGTTGTGATAAACACTCTCATACGCGCATCGATTGATCTGGTCCCGCTGGACACCGATATCGGCAAGTTGTTGATCATCCAGCTTCTCAAGATCCCGCACAGTCTTTGCAAGAATTCGGCGACGGAAGTGCTCGACCTTTTTGTCGGCGTACTTCGAAAACAGACCATCAAGAAGGCCGTTCTGGGTGTTTACTGCTTGGGTATGTACCATGTCTTTGTCCTCCTAAACTTGATTTGCGTTGTCTTGGTGAAATCAAACTTGGGGACGCCGCCTTAACGTTATCAAAGCGCATCATTAAGGTTTGTTTAAGTCTTGGTCAAAGAGAGCATGCGGCGGATGAATTATACCGAAGTATGTCTGCAATTTACGCCAGCAAAGTGTATCTCAATCAAATATAAAGCCCAGATGGCGGCCAAACCGCCATCCTCGTATTTGGCTTGGAAAACGATCTACATCAGGTCGTTCTCAACATCCTCAGCCGAAATACCTAGCGCATCCAAACCGTTCTCCAGGTGATCTGACAGATGCGGGGTGCCAATCAGGTAGTCAGCACAGGGGGTCGAGGCTTCGGACTTGGCGGTGGCGATGGCTTCGGCCAGATCTTCTGCAAAAAAGCTTTCGCGGCCGATCCACATGATGGCGACCAGCTCGGCCTGTTCGTCTTCGCCCATGCGGTCGATGAACGCCCGCAGCTCACCCTCGGCCCGGTTCAGTTCGCGGCCCATCATGGCCACCTGGGCAACTTTCCTTGCCGAAATTTCCAACATGTCCTCAGCTCCTGTTGTTCGCGGTTGTCAAACCATCACAATCATCGACAGGGGCCTGAGTCTTTGATCTTACGCAAACTGGGGATCAGTCCCGCACACGCGACAATGGCTGGTCCGGGACAGGCTGGGATCGGAACGGTCGGAAGGTCGCCTTTTTCAGCCACAGTTTGAACGCCTGCCAAACAATCAGCGCAAAGGTCCGCCGGGCCCCAAACGGACGCCGCAGCAAGGACCACAGGATCACTCGATTTGTCAGCGGCTGACGCGGTCCGGTTAAGGTGGCGATCAGCCCACCTTCGGGTCGAGTATAGTCGATCCAAACACCAACCCTGTCAGGGCGGAGATCAAACCGAAACGTATAGCTCCCTTCGATCTTCTGGAATGGCGAAACATGCATCAGCTTGTCCGCCACCACCCGATCCGATGGTTCGATGGGTGCAAAATCAGGCTTGTGGCATAGATAGCTGTGACGCGTCCCAAAGGTGTTCGTCACCTCGGCAACCACCACATAGAGTTGGTCGTTCCCGTCAAAGCAGAACCAGAAGCTGACAGGGTTGAACACATGCCCCAGAACCCGTGGCTGGGTCAGCAACATGATCCGCGCTGGTTGTGGCACGGCCATCTCGTCAAAGCGGGCACGCACCCACGCAGCGCCTTTGCCCTGACCAGGCGCGCCGCCATGATCGCGCGTACGCCAGTTGGCGACGTTTGCGCGGTCACGTGAAAACAGCAAGGGGGTGGTCAACTTGGCCTCGGGGTCAAACAGAATGTAATCAACCGAGTACCGAAAAGCGTTTTCAATCCCGCCCTTGCGCCCGTGATAGGTGTGGCCCGCGATATGATCTATTTCTTTAGTCATCTTGTGTTTTCAGACCTGCCCATAACTGCCTAAAACAGCGTCGTTTTCAGCCATATTTGTATAGTAGTGGTACGGAAAATAGCGCGAGTTGGATCATAATGTCCCGATAAAGTGATCCGGCTTGGGGCGCGGCCCGTAATGTGGTTATGTTTACCGAGATCAATACTGCGACCTTGGACGAACCTGCGGCTGACACAGCCGCCCCTCAGCCTTGGCGCGGGAAGAAACGCATCAAGGGTAGACAGGTGAACGGAACGAAAGACAGTTGCGACACCAGAACCGAGTGGGTGGAACACGTCAAACGCATCCGGGATGCGCAGGACCAGGCGGCTTTTGCCGAGCTGTTCCAACACTTCGCGCCACGCATCAAGGCGTTCCTGATGAAATCAGGGTCTGATGCCACCATGGCCGAAGAATGCGCACAAGAGGTGATGGCGACCTTGTGGCACAAGGCCCATCTGTTCGATCCGACACGGGCCACCGTGGCCACGTGGGTGTTCACGATTGCTCGGAACAAGCGCATCGACGTGCTGCGCAAGCAACGCCGACCCGAACCCGAGGAACTGGGATGGGGACCCGAGGCCGAGCCTGAACAGGACGACGTGATCGCGCTGCAACAGGAAACCGCGCAACTGCGCACCGCCATGTTGGCGTTGCCCGAGGCGCAGAGAGAGCTGATCGAGAAGGCGTATTTCGGCGACTTGAGTCACCGCGAAATTGCGTCTCAGACCGGGTTGCCCCTGGGAACGATCAAATCACGTATTAGGCTGGCGCTGGACCGCTTGCGCCACGCGATGAACTGAGATGAGTAAGATGAGCAAGTCGATTAAACATCACCTGACAGATGACCTGCTGATGGCGTATGCCACAGGAACTCTGCCCGAGGCGTTCGATCTGATGGTCGCAACCCATCTTTCCCTGTGTGACCATTGCCGCGCACGGGCCGAGAGCTTTGACGCCGTAGGCGGGCAGGTTCTGGACGACCAGGCGGGTTCTGTCGCCATGTCTGACGCCTCCCTCGCGGCGACTATGGCATTGATTGCGCAGGGTGCGCCGACCCCCAAGCCCGCGCGACCGGGCTGCGCGGTTCTGCCGACCCCCTTGCAGGACTATGTGGGCGGAACAGTCACAGACATCCGCTGGAAATCGATAGGTATGGGTGTGAAGCAAGCCATCCTGCCGACCACCAAAGAGGCCACGGCACGGTTGTTGTTTATCCCGGCCGGTGCTGCGGTCCCGGATCACGGTCATCAGGGCATGGAACTGACAATGGTTCTGCAGGGCGCGTTTTCGGATGAGGTGGATCACTTTGCCCGCGGCGACGTTGAGATCGCTGACGAGGATCTGGAACACACACCTGTCGCTGATATCTCGGAAGACTGCATTTGTCTTGCGGTCACGGATGCGCCTTTGAAGTTCAACAAGCTTATGCCGCGCTTGTTTCAGCCGTTCCTGCGCATCTGACCTACTGGCGAGTTCCGGCCAAAGCGAAGCTTGAAAGGAAACAGACATGACAGGAAAACTTCTTTTGTCGGCCCTTCTGCTTGGTTTCGCGTCTGTTGCGTCAGCGCAAATGACGTCAGAGGTGCAGTTTGAGGCCGGCAATTATGGCACCATGGTCAGCGGGGCTGTCACTGGTGATGAGTATTTCGACTATTTGTTGGGTGCAAAAGCCGGGCAGGAGATGTTTGCCGACCTTCAGGTCAGTGACACCAATGGAAATGGCGTGGTGTATTTCAACATTCTGCCCCCTGGCAGTGATGGTGTCGCGATTTACAATGGGTCGATTGACGGTAATACCACCCGGATCAACCTGCCAGAGGACGGAGACTATACGATCCGCGTTTATCTGATGGGCAATGACCGAGATACCGGGAAAACCGTCGGGTACAACCTGGACCTTTCGATCCAGTAAGGTTCAACCTTCGTGACGCGCCAACGGCACAACGTCTGACGCGGCATCAGGTGCGATTTCTTCGAAATCAAAATTGTCCAGACGCTGTGCCCGTCGGCCAGCTTTTTCCGCGCTGATCTTGATTTCCGAGATATCCTTGGCTGCCTGACCAAAATGACGATCCAGATTGGTCACACGATCACCCAGACGCTCCACATCCTTGTGCAGCAATCCCAATTCTTTGCGGATCGCACCTGCCTGTTCGCGCATCCGGGCATCTTTCAGGATCGCGCGCATTGTGTTCAGCGTCGCCATGCAGGTGGTCGGCGAAACGATCCAAACGCGCTTGCTGAAACTTTCCTGAACCAGCTCAGGGAACTTGGCGTGAAGCTCGGCATAAACGGCCTCGGACGGCAGGAACATCAGCGCACCATCGGCGGTTTCACCGTCCAGGATGTATTTCTCGGCAATATCGTTGATGTGCTTACGCACTGTGCTGCGGAACATCTGCAACGCCGCTTTCAGCTCAGTGTCATTGGTCGCGCCGATCAGCGCTTCATAGGCCTCCAGCGGGAATTTGCTGTCGATCACGATGGGGCCGGGCGGGTTCGGCAGATGGATAAGGCAGTCCGCACGACGCCCATTTGACAGGGTGGCCTGCAACTGGAAACTGTCCCGGGGCAGCGCTTTTGAGACAATATCCGTCAGCTGAATTTCACCAAACGCCCCGCGCGTCTGCTTGTTCGACAGGATATCCTGCAGACTGAGAACGTCACCAGACAGTTTGGTGATATTGTCCTGCGCTTTGTCGATGGCAGCCAGACGCTCCTGCAGTTGGGTCAAGGATGTCGCGGTCTGTTTTGATGACCCATGCAGCGATTCTTTCATCCGCTCCTGCATTTCGGCCAGCGCGCGGGCAGACTTCATCGCGTTGTCCGCCAGCCGGTCATTCATCTGCTGCTGGACCGAGGACAGGCGCGCTTCGACCGTTTGGATCACCTGCACTTGCGCATTGGCCTGCGTGTCCGAGACATGCTGAAGACCGCCGCGCAATTGTTCCTGCCCTTGCCCCAGTTGCTGCACATGCTGCCCCAGATGCGCCATCTGCCGCGCCAGAGGTTCCGCCATCCGGGCCGAGCGATTGGCCGCCCGCAGCGACAGGAACAAAAGCAGCAGGATCAGCAGGACAACCCCGCCAACGGTCAAAAAGACCGGGTCATCTACTGGGATTTGGGTGCCTGCAATCTGGATCATGTCAGTCTTTATGTTCTCGTTTTGTTTCGATCTTCTTAATAGGTTCTGAACGACGGATCAACTGCGCCCGAACAACCGCTCGATATCGCTGAGCTTCAACTCCACATAGGTCGGCCGCCCATGGTTGCACTGACCGGAATGCGGCGTCGCCTCCATCTCGCGCAGCAGGGCGTTCATCTCTTCGGCGCGCATCCGGCGACCGGATCGGACGGACCCGTGGCAAGCCACCCGGCTGAGGATCGCTTCGATCTTTGCCTGAACCATCTGGCTTTCACCCTGATCAGCCAACTCATCAAGGATATCCAGGATCATCGCGCGGGCATCGACCTCGCCCAGAATTGCTGGGGTTTCACGCACAGCGACGGCACCACCACCGAAGGGTTCGATGGTCAGACCAAAGCGCGTCAAGTCATCCGCAACGGCCATCAGACGCGCACAATCGCCTGCAGACAGCTCCACGATTTCCGGGATCAGAAGCGCCTGCGCCGCAACGCCGTTTTCCGCCATCTGCGTTTTCAGCTTTTCATAAACCAGCCGTTCATGTGCAGCGTGCTGATCCACGATCACCATACCGTCGGCGGTTTGCGCGATAATGTAATTCTCGTGCACCTGCCCCCGCGCAGCCCCCAAAGGCAGGTCCTGCGGTTGAGATTCTTCTGCCTCGGCACTCGGCGAAACCGAGGTGGGCTCGACAATGCTGCCACTGTAGTCCTGGGCCAGTTCAGCAAAGCCCGGAGATTGCGCCCGATACGCCGCCTGCCGCGCTGCGGGCGAAGGTCGATCCATCTGGTACACACGCGCCGGGGCGGATTGCGCAGGTTCGGGCCGCATCGCGCCCAGAGTCGCATTGGCCACGGTCGAGGACGCCCGATGCCCGGCCTCGGCCAGTGCATGTCGCAGGCTGGACACAATCAAGCCGCGCGCGACGCCGGGGTCGCGGAACCGCACCTCGGATTTGGCGGGATGTACGTTCACGTCCACCAGCGTCGGATCACAGTCGATGAACAAAGCCGCTGCCGGATGCCGATCCCGACTGAGGAAGTCGAAATAGGCGGCCCTTAAGGCGCCGGTCAGCATCTTGTCACGCACAGGGCGGCCATTGACAAAGAGGTACTGCGCCACCGCAGCGCCTCGAGAATAGGTCGGCAAGGCAGCATAGCCATAAAGCCGGATGCCCTCACGCGTGGCGTCGATTTGCAGCGCATTCTCGGCAAACTCACGCCCGATCACACGGGCCAGACGGGCGTGAAGCGCGTCGAAGAGATCTCCGTTCTCGCGATCTGCGCGGAAGGTCACTCGACCCTCACCGCCACCGGACACATCGCGCAGCGTGAAGGTTACGGATGGCTCGGCCATGGCCAGCCGTTTTGCGGTATCGGTTATAGCCTGCGCCTCCGCCCGGTCGGTGCGCATGAACTTCAACCGGGCTGGTGTGGCGAAGAACAAATCGCGCAGTTCGACGACTGTGCCCGCGCGCAGGGCGGCGGGTTTGACCGCGCCCATCTTGCCGCCCGCAACGTGGATCTGCGCCGCCTCGGCACCCGGTACGCGGCTGGTGATGGTCAGACGCCCGACCGCACCCAAAGAAGGCAGCGCCTCACCCCGAAACCCAAATGTGTGAATGTTCAGCAGGTCCGATCCGTCAATCTTTGACGTGGCATGGCGAGACAACGCCAGCGGCAGATCATCTGCCGAAATACCGCAGCCGTCATCTGTGACGCGGATCAGGGTCTTGCCCCCATCCGCAATATCGATGGCGATCCGCGTGGCCCCTGCGTCGATTGCGTTCTCGACCAGTTCCTTCACGGCAGAGGCCGGACGTTCCACCACCTCACCAGCAGCAATCCTGTTGATTGCAGCGTCATCCAGTTGCCGGATCACCGGGCGATTTTCGCTGATATTGGGGTTTGCCTGCGCCATACC
Organism: Ruegeria sp. CF8; assembly: GCF_056537285.1. NCBI lineage: Bacteria > Pseudomonadati > Pseudomonadota > Alphaproteobacteria > Rhodobacterales > Roseobacteraceae > Ruegeria > Ruegeria sp. CF8. The sequence continues at coordinate 12,268 of NZ_JBQFRG010000005.1, forward strand.
CCTAGACCTAGCACAGCCGCGCACGATTCTGCCACTGGTTTACGCAGGTCTTTTGATCAGAGGGGGTGTCCGGATGGCCGTGAACGTCCTAGTGCTCAGGTCCACCCGGACGTACCAAGTGAGTGGTGTGATTCAGCTAATGAATGGACGGCGTGTAACATGTGCCCACATTAAAAGCTGCTTAAGATTCATCAATTGGGCATCTGGGCAGAGATTGGCCGATGACGTGCGGACAGGTGCGGCGGGAACATGCCCGATCACGCAGATGTGTGCACCCCGATACGCGCGCGGCACGGTCCGAACATGGCAGCTGCGGCAAGTATCAGACCAGACATCGTGGCAATCATGCCAGCCGCGCTGACGGCATCCGACCCGCCCAACCACAAGGGGCCGTACCCAGCCAATACATAGCCCGACACTGCCGAGGCCGTGGCGAACACAATGCTCCAGACAATCTGCGCCTCGAGCCGGTTGGTCAGCATCCGCGCCGCCGCCGGAGGGCAAATGAACATGGCGATCACGATGATCGAGCCCACCGCGTCAAATGCCGCCACCGCCGCGATGGCCGCTACTATCACCAATGCCATGCTCAGGGCACCCGTGCGAATGCCGATCGTGCGCGCAAATCCTTCATCGAAGGTGGAAATCTTCAGTGGTCGCCAGAACAGCCAGGTGAACACCGACACGCCCACCAGAGTCAGAGCAATCCGAGGCAGCTCGGGCGGCAAACCCGCAAGGGCTTCGACATCCAGCAATGATCCCCAGCCAGTTGCGTCCAGCCAGATCAGGCTTTCTAGGTTGCCGTAAAGCGCATGTTCCACGTCCAGATGCACGGTCGAGGTGTCTGTTTGCTCAAGCAGCAAAACACCCGCCGCAAACATCGTGGTAAAGACAACACCCATGGCGGCACCGGGTTCGATCTGACCCAGTCGGCGAATGGCTTCGATCAGAACCACAGCCACAATCGCCGCCCCTGCAGCGCCCAGCATCATTGGCCATGTCGATATCGCCCCGGTCACCAGGAACGCCACAACAATGCCCGGCAGCACCACATGGCTGATCGCGTCGCCAATCAGCGCCTGCTTGCGCAGCACCAGAAAGTTGCCGGGCAAGGCGCAGGCGATGGCAGCAAATGTGCCAATCAGCAGTGGCGTCAGCGACAGTGGGACAAACTCTTCACCACTCATACCGGAACCCCCTGCGGCCCGCCAATTTGACGGTCGATTTCAGCGATCTGATCACGGGTCAGAACGGTTTCGATATCCCTCAGCCCGTCATAAAGCGCAGCCGTCGCCTCATGCGCCTGATCCGCGCGCACGATCTCCCAGCGTTTTTCGTCGCGCAGCGCTTTTGCCGCCCGCGCCTTGCCAGAGTCCGTGGCAACACCGTCTGGCCGGACCAGTCCCGCACGGCGCAGAAGGCGCAGCGTAAGCGGTTCATAAATCTTCTGCCCCTGCGCCAGAGCCAACAAACCCTGACGGATATGCACCCGGCGCTGAAACCGCAGATGCCGCAACACCGCCGCCAGCACCCCGCGCTTTGGGGCGCAGAACATGGACAGGACGAAGAATGCAAAGCTGACCAGAACGATGATCGGTCCCGTCGGCAAGTTGGGGGCAGAAGCGGAAATAGCAGCGCCGATGTACCCGGCCAGACCTCCGGCAAGCCCGGCAAGCAGGACAACGTGTTCCGAACGCTCGGACCAGAACCGCGCCGTAACCGCCGGAATGATCAGAAGCGCTACGATCAGGATCAAACCCACAATTTTCAGACCGACCACAGTGACAGCCATGACCAGCCCCATCATCGCAAGATCGATGCGATGGATTGGCAAGCCACGGGCGGCAGCATATTCCGGGTCAAATGCGACAAGAGTCATCGGGCGGCGCAGGATCAGAACTAGAAGCAGCGTCGCCGCGCCACCGATGGCGATGATCATGGCATCCGCCCACAGCATTCCGGCGGTCGAGCCTAACAGGAAGCCCTCCAACCCTGCCTGACGCCCAACGCCCATGGTTTGAATGATCGTCAGTAGAACGATCCCAAAGCCAAAAAAGACAGACAGAACCGCACCGATTGCTGCGTCTTCGGCAAGTCGGGTGCGCCGTGTCAGCCAGTTCATGCAAAGTAGCCCAATCCATGCCGAAATTGCAGATCCTGCCAGCAAGCCCAAAAGGTTACGCCCATCCCCGCCCAGCGCAACCAAGACCATGAAGGCCAGACAGACGCCCGGCAATGTGGCGTGGCTGATGGCATCGCTGACCAAGGCGCGTTTGCGCAGGAACAGAAAAGTCCCTGTGACACCGGCCGATACACCCAGCAAAGTCGCACCAACTGCGACCAGCGTGGCGTTATAGCCAAGCTGCAGGGTCAGAGCGTCCCAAATCATGTGTTATCCCAGCGCGCGCGATATCTGATCGATCTGCGCAGTTGCCAAACGTCCGCCATAGGCCGCTTGCAACGTTTCTGCAGTGAACGCCTCGGAAACCGGCCCTTCGGCCACCTTTCGGGTATTGATCAGGAAAACGTGGTCGAAATAATCGGTCACGGTCGCCAGATCGTGATGCACCACGACAACCGTCTTGCCGGCTTCTTTCAGAGATTTCAGCACCGCGATGATGGCCTTCTCGGTGGCGGCATCCACCCCAGCGAAAGGTTCATCCAGCAGGTACAGATCCGCGCCTTGCGCCAAAGCACGCGCCAGAAACACGCGCTGCTGCTGGCCGCCGGACAATTGCCCGATCTGACGATCCGCGAAGTCCCGCATCCCAACGCGATTCAGGCAATCCATCGCGCAGGCTTTATGGCGGGCACGTACGCGCCCCAGAAGCCCAAGCTCACGCGACAGACCCATCAGCACAACGTCAATCACGCGTGTCGGAAAATCCCAATCCACGCTGGCCCGCTGCGGGACATAAGCAATACGCGCGCGCTGCGCTTCCAGCGGCTGTCCAAATACCGTCACCTGACCGGACAGGGGAGTGACGATTCCAAGCGCCGCCTTGAGAAGCGTGGACTTGCCCGCTCCGTTCGGGCCAATGATGGCGGTCATGGCGCCGGGCTGCACCGTCATATCAACCGAAAACACAGCAGGCTTTTGTCCGTATGAAACTGTCAGGCCACGTACCGCAAGCGGGCTGTCGCCCAATCCACGGTCCTCAAGCGTCACACCATCATTGCTGACCAGACCCAGCATTATTCAAAACCCCGCAGACAGTTTGCCGTCCATGCCTCGCCCGGGGGCGTCGCCGTTCAGCGCACCGCCAATGACTGTTATGTTGTGGTCCAGCATCCCGATATAGGTACCCTCATAGGTGCCTTTTGCGCCCATCGCATCCGAAAAAAGCTCACCACCGATCGTCACTTTGTGCCCCTTGGCCGCAGCCCCTTCGATCAACGCGCGAATTGAACGATCCGAGACCGAGCTTTCGACAAAGACAGCCGTGATCTGGCGATCAACCAGCAGGTCTACCAATTCGCTAATCCGGTTCAGGCCCGCCTCTGACTGGGTCGAGATGCCCTGAATGCCCAGAACCTCGAACCCGTAGCTCTGACCGAAATAGCCAAATGCGTCGTGGGCGGTCAGCAGAACTCTGCTGTTCTCGGGCACCGAAGACAATACGTCCTCGGCATAAGCCGCCAGACGGTCAATGTCGGCAAGATGCGCCTGTGCATTGGCTGCAAACACGCCTGCCGCTTCTGGACGAACGTCGGTCAAGGCATCCTGAACCTCTAGCACAACTTCGCGCCAAAGCACGGGCGACATCCACAGATGCGGGTCGTATTTGTCGGCGTAATCATCATGAGCACGCAGTTTGGCCGCATCGACCCCTTCTGCCACCGCGACTACCGCGCGCTTGCGTTCCAGATCGTGGAAGAAATCTTCCATTTGCGCTTCGAGATACAGACCGTGCCAAAGGATCAGGTCAGCGCGGGTCATGGCAACGATGTCGCTTCGGGTCTGGCGATAGGCATGAGGGTCGACGCCCGGCCCCATCAGTCCTGTGACCTCAACCTGATCACCGCCCACCTGGCGCGCTGCATCCGCGATCATGCCTGTTGTCGCGACCACTTTGAGTGGCGCTTCCGCCCAAGCGGCGACTGGCATCGAAAAGGCCAGCGCCAACGCGGCAAGAAAACTCCGACGAATCATCTTCGACCTCAGTTTTGCGTCCTGTTGAGACTGAATATGAGAACCATTCGCAACTAAGTCAACGCTAATGCGAATTATTCGCAAGAAAGCCCTCTCTTTTTGTCCAAATGGTCAAAAAATTGCCATTCAATTCCATGCAACACCTTCCATTCCCCGTTCTGCCGTGCGAATTTGTCGCAAACCTCCCAAAGGACGTGACTATGGATACGCAGAGCTCAGAAAGCCCCGTGCGCACCGCGCATCTGCCGCAAGTGACCGAACCCCGGAACCCGGGAATGGATCTTGATCTTGACTGGGTCCGCGCCGTTCAGGCCAATACCTCGGCCATTGAGCGCCGGGCTGCGACCCTTCCCGGTCGGCGGTCTGTCAAGAAGGACTATCAGGCGGCATGGCTGCTGAAGGCTGTTACCATGATCGACCTGACCACGCTGTCAGGCGATGACACAGTGGGCCGCGTGCGCCGCTTGTGTGCCAAGGCCCGCCAGCCTGTTTCGTCGTCGCTGTTGCAGGCGATGGATATGCCGCAGATTACAACGGGTGCTGTCTGTGTCTATCACGACATGATCGAGACCGCCGTGGAAGCCCTGAAAGGCACTGGCATTCCGGTCGCTGCGGTATCCACTGGCTTCCCGGCCGGCCTGTCGCCGTTCCATCTGCGCGTGGCTGAGATTGAGGAAAGCGTGAAAGCCGGGGCCGAAGAGATCGACATCGTGATCTCGCGCCGGCATGTGCTGTCGGGTGACTGGCAGGCGCTTTACGATGAGATGAAAGCCTTCCGTGTGGCGTGCGGCGATGCCCATGTCAAAGCCATCCTTGCGACCGGTGAACTGGGCAGCCTGCGCAACGTCGCCCGCGCCTCGCTGGTCTGCATGATGGCGGGCGCGGATTTCATCAAGACTTCAACCGGCAAGGAAAGCGTTAACGCCACGCTTCCGGTGTCGCTGGTGATGATCCGGGCGATCCGCGACTTTTATGATCGCACCGGGTATCGCGTTGGGTACAAACCCGCAGGTGGCATTTCGAAAGCCAAAGATGCACTGGTTTACCTGTCTCTAATCAAGGACGAGCTGGGCGACCGCTGGCTGGAGCCCGACCTGTTCCGCTTTGGTGCCTCTTCGCTGCTGGGCGATATCGAGCGGCAGTTGGAACACTTTGTGACCGGAGCTTACTCGGCTGGATACAGACATTCGATGGGGTGAGGCGCGCCCGGAAATCGCTCCGGTGGAGCGATTTCAGCGCCGAACGGGCGGAGCCCCGGGAAAAGGATAAGAACAATGACAGTCAAAGAAATCTTCGAGACCATGGATTACGGCCCCGCCCCCGAAAGCGCTGCCGAGGCGCTGGCCTGGCTGGTCGATCAGGGTGACAAGTTCGGGCACTATATCGATGGGGCTTTCACCAAACACGGCAAAGGTTTTGAGAGCCGCAACCCGGCGACCGGAGAGGTGCTGGCCAAGCTGACGCAGGCGAAACAGGCCGATGTGGACGCCGCCGTGGCCGCTGCTCGTAAGGCGCAGCCCAAGTGGGAGAAGCTGGGCGGTGCGGGTCGTGCGCGGTTTCTCTATGCCATTGCGCGGCTTTTGCAGAAACACGCGCGCCTGTTTGCGGTGCTGGAAAGCATGGACAACGGCAAACCGATACGTGAATCGCGGGACATCGACATTCCTCTGGCGCAGCGGCATTTCTATTATCACGCGGGTATGGCGCAGTTGATGGAAAGCGAGCTGCCCGATGCGCAGGCTTTGGGCGTTTGTGGTCAGATCATCCCGTGGAACTTCCCGCTGTTGATGCTGGCATGGAAGATCGCACCTGCGCTGGCGATGGGGAATACGGTGGTTCTGAAACCGGCCGAGTACACCTCGCTGACTGCGTTGTTGTTTGCCGATATCTGCTCGCAAGCCGGGCTGCCGAAGGGTGTCGTCAACATCGTGACCGGCGACGGCGCGGTGGGCGAGATGATCGTGAGCGCCGACGTGGACAAGATCGCCTTTACCGGCTCGACCGTTGTGGGTCGGCGTATCCGAGAGGCGACGGCTGGATCGGGCAAGGAACTGACATTGGAGCTTGGCGGAAAGTCTGCCTACATCGTGTTCGATGACGCCGATATCGACAGCGCCGTCGAGGGTCTGGTCGATGCGATCTGGTTCAATCAGGGTCAGGTGTGCTGCGCCGGTTCCCGCCTACTGGTGCAGGAAGGTATTGCGGATCGATTCCACGAAAAACTGCGCACGCGGATGGATGGTTTGCGCATCGGTGATCCGCTGGACAAATGCATCGACGTGGGCGCTGTTGTGGATCCGGTTCAGTTGCAGACCATCAAGGGCGTGGTTGAAAGCAACACGGTTGGCCACGTGCATCAGGCCGCATGCGAACTGCCAGCGAACGGCTGCTACTATCCACCGACGCTGATCTCGGGCCTCGAAACCTCTGACCCGCTGATGCAGGAAGAGATCTTTGGCCCGGTTCTGGTGTCCTCGACCTTCCGCACGCCGGAAGAGGCGGTCGAGCTGGCCAACAACACCCGTTATGGGCTAGCCGCCACGGTCTGGACCGAGAATGTGAACCTTGCGCTGGACATCGCGCCCAAGCTGGTTGCAGGCGTGGTCTGGGTGAATGCCACCAACCTGTTCGACGCCGCCGCAGGCTTTGGCGGTGTGCGTGAAAGTGGCTTTGGCCGCGAAGGCGGTTGGGAAGGTCTGACGGCTTACACCAAGCCCAAGGGTAAGGCCAAACCTCTGGCGAAAGTCGAAGCGACAATGGGCGAAGGGGCTCCGGTCGATCCGATTGACCGTACTGCCAAGATGTATGTCGGTGGCAAGCAGGCGCGCCCTGATGGCGGTTATTCCAAACCCGTCTGGGGCAAATCGGGTCTGCTGGGCCATGTTGGGCTGGCGAACCGGAAAGACGTGCGCAACGCGGTTGAGGCCGCAGCGGGTGCGAAAGGCTGGTCCAAGACCACCGGCCATCTGCGGGCGCAGATTCTGTATTACATCGGCGAGAACCTCTCGGCCCGCGCCGTTGAGTTCGCAGCGCGCATCGACGCCATGACCGGCAAGAAGGATGGCGCGAAAGAGGTCGAAACCTCGATCCAGCGCCTGTTCACCGCGGCGGCCTGGGCCGACAAATATGACGGTCAGGTGCATGGCGTCCCGATCCGGGGTGTGGCCATTGCCATGAAGGAACCCGTGGGCGTCATCGGCGCGCTTTGTGCGGATGAAGCGCCTCTGTTGGGTCTGATCTCGGCGATGGCGCCTGCGATTGCGATGGGCAACCGGGTGGTTCTGGCGGCATCCGAACCCTACCCGCTGGCGGCAACCGATTTCTACCAGATTCTTGAGACCTCGGACGTCCCCGCAGGCGTGGTCAACATCCTGACTGGCAGCCATGCAGAGCTGGCCAAACCGCTCGCCTCGCATCTGAACGTGGACGCGGTCTGGTCGTTCTCGTCCACTGATCTATCGAAAGAGATCGAGGCAGTCTCGGCCGGGAACCTGAAACGGACCTGGGTCAATAACGCCACGGCATTTGACTGGGGCATGGACCATTCCCGCCGCTTCCTGCAGGCTGCGACCGAAGTGAAGAACATCTGGGTGCCCTACGGCGAGTAGGGCTCCCGCGCATCACGGGAGGCCCTTATGGACTTTGCAGGAAAAACCGTCATCGTCATTGGTGGCACCAGCGGTATTAACCGGGGGATTGCCGAGGCCTTCGCGGCCTCGGGCGCGAGGTTGGCCGTTGCCAGTCGTTCACAAGAGAAAGTGGATGACACGGTCGCTGCGCTGCACGCCGCAGGATCGGCAGAGGCCATCGGCGCGGCGTTTGATGTTCGCGATCCGGACGCCGTCGCAGCCGGTCTGAAACAATTCCACGACACCTTCGGTGATTTCGACGTGCTGGTTTCAGGCGCGGCGGGGAACTTCCCGGCGTTGGCGGCTGAAATGTCGGTCAATGCGTTCAAGACGGTAATCGACATTGACCTGATGGGCACGATTCATGTGATGAAAGGGGCGTATCCTTTCTTGAAACGCCCCGGTGCCAGCATCATCAACATCTCGGCTCCGCAGTCTTACCTGCCGTATGAGGGCCAAGCACATGTCTGTGCCGCAAAGGCAGGTGTCGATCAGATTACCCGGACACTGTCAATGGAATGGGGTGTCGAAGGGATCCGCGTGAACTCGGTCGTGCCGGGGTTCATCGAAGGCACCGAAGGCGCAAAACGTCTGGCCCCTACCCCGGATGCCGGTGAGGCGCTGCGCCGCGATGTGCCGTTAGGCCGCTGGGGTCAGCCGCAGGATGTGGCCAATGCCTGTCTGTTCCTCAGCTCGGATCTGGCCAGCTATATCAGCGGCACGGTTCTGGCCGTGGATGGCGCGCTGTATCAGCGCGGATCAGGCAAGTTTGGTCAGATGATGGGTGAGATGTTGCGCAGCATAAAAAAGGGGTGAGACACGCTCACCCCTGATTTTCAGTTTGTGGTCTCAAGACCGACAGGTTTTCCGACGATGATAAAATGCAGCCCGTCCGGGTCTAGCAATTCGGAGGCAACGCGGTTCACGTCTTCCAGCGTTACTGCATTCACCTTGTCGTTGCGGGTTGCGATATAGTCGATTGGCAGGTCTTCCATCTGCATCCCGACCATGATCCCGGCAATCTGCCCGTTGCCATCAAACCGCAGCGGATATGCACCGGTCAGATAGGTCTTGGCATCGTCCAGCTCTTTCTGAGTAACGCCTTCGGTCGCTGCTTTGGCCCATTCGTCACGGATCACCTCGACCGCCTCGGCAATGCGGTCATTGGCCGACGACACCGACCCCAGATAGACAGATGCCAGATCCTTGGGCACCAGATAGGTTCCGATCCCATATGTCAGACCACGTTTTTCACGCACTTCCTGCATCAGACGGCTTTCAAACCCGCCCCCGCCAAGAATGTGATTCAGGACAAACGCAGCGAAGAAATCCGGGTCATCCCGATCAATCCCGGCATGACCAAACAGGGCCACCGATTGCGGTGTGTCGAACTCGACGACGCTGACGCCACCCGGAATGGTCACATCGGCTTTGTCCGGGATGGGCTTACCGGTTTCCGGCAAATCGGCGAGCAGTTTATCCAGTAACGCGCCCAGTTCTTCCGCCGTAATATCACCCACCGCCCCGACATAAAGGCGGTCCTTGGCAAAGACGCTGTCATACGCAGCCACCACGTCATCGCGCGTCAGGGCCGAAACGCTTTCGATCGTGCCTTTCCCTTCGGACCCATAAGGATGGTCGCCATAGGCCATCTGAGCAAAGTTCAGGCCAGCAATCTCATTCGGGTCGGTCTGGTCCGAGCGCAATCCCGAAAGGATTTGCGCACGTACGCGTTCGATCGCGTCCTGATCGAAACGGGGTTCATGGATCGTGGTGCGCAATAGATCAATCACCTGGTCCCGGTTTTCGGTCAGAAATTGCGCCGAGATCGATACGGTGTCGTCGCCCGCATTATACCTGAATGATGCTGCCAGTGCTTCAAGCTCACGGGCATAGGTCTGAGCGTCCATATCGCCCGCGCCTTCTTCGATCAGGCCGCTCATCAAATTCACTGCACCGCGCTTGTCCGGATCGTCCAGCGACGTCCCGCCACGAAACCGCAGTTCCAGCGCAGTGAAGGGGATTGCATGATCTTCAACCAGCCAGGCTTTGATTCCGCCGGGTGAAGTCACCTCTTTGATCTCGATCTCGGCCCAGGCCGGCAGAGCAACCACACAGGCGATCAGAGTTGCAAGAAACCGTTTCATTGCGTCACCTCATCATCACGCATCAGCCAGCCCGTGACAGATGTTTCAGGTTGCAGGACTTCGCGGGCAGCGGCGATGATCTCGTCTCCGGTCACGGCCTGAAGAATGTCGGGCCAAGCTTGCACATCCTCGACCGTCAAACCGCTGGTCAGGGCGCGGCCGTACCGGTTGCCGATCCCATCAACATTGTCGCGTGCATAAATCTGTGACGCACGCAGTTGCATCTTGATGCGGTTCAGATCGTCTTCGTTAACACCTTCAGCAATAAAATCAGCGACCGCCTGATCCATGGCATCTTCGGCCTCTTGCAGCGACACGCCCTGCGCCGGAACAACCAGCAAATCGAAGGTTGTGTCATCCAGCGAGACACCGCGGTAGAATGCGCCTGCATACACGACTTTTTGCTGATCGAACTGGAGTTTTTCGTTCAGGTAGGACGTGGTGCTGCCGCCCAGCAATTCGGCCAACAGGAACAGAGCCGCCGCCTTTTCCTGTTCACCCGGATCGCGTTCGGGGGCCAGATAACTGCGCTGCACATAAGGCTGCGCCACGCGCGGATCTTTGTAAGTCAGCCGCCGTTCGGCCGTTTGAGGTGGTTCTTGTGCCCGCATCCGTTCGGGCAAGTCCGGGTTGGCCGGGATCACACCGTAATACTGTTCGGCAAGCGCGCGGACCTCATCAGGTTCGACATCGCCTGTGACCACCAGGATGGCGTTGTTGGGCGCATAATGAGTTTGGTAGAATGACAATGCATCCTCCATGTCCAACTCTTCCATCTCGTGCTTCCAGCCGATGATCGGCACGCCGTAGCTGTGGTTGAGGTATTGCGCGGCGTTCATCTGTTCACCAAACAAAGAGCGCGGGTTGTTCTCGGTCCTTTGGTTACGCTCTTCAAGGATCACGTCACGCTCGGTCAGGATATCCTCTTCGCTCAGCCGAAGGTTCCGCATCCGATCGGATTCCATTTGCATCATCAGCTCAAGCCGATCAGCCGCGACGCGCTGGAAATACGCGGTGTAGTCATATGATGTAAACGCATTGTCGTTACCACCATTGGCCGCAACCGTGGCCGAAAACTCACCCGGAGCAAGCGTATCGGTGCCCTTGAACAGAAGGTGTTCCAGAAAATGCGCAATCCCGGATGTGCCCACCGGTTCATCTGCAGATCCGGCGCGATACCAGACCATGTGTTGCACAACTGGTGCACGGTGGTCCTCGACCACGACGACATCCATGCCGTTGTCCAAAGTGAAAGTGGTGACCGCTTCTTTTCCGTCCTCGGCCAAGACCGGGGTGGCAGCGATAAGGGCAGCCGACAGGGCTAGGGCCCGAACCATGGGGCATCCTCCGTTTCGTTTCTGGTATTCAAACTACGGTGGTGCGGCCCGGGTTCAAGCCCGATGACGGAAAGTTAAGAATTATTCATTCGGAGGCGAGGACGGCGTTTCAATACCGGCACTACGGGCTGCATCGGTTTCCGCGTAAGGATTGATCGATTGCCGTTCATAGACCTGACCGTAGCGGTCCACTGGGAACAGGCGCAATCCGGTCCAACGACCACGACGTTTGCGGAACGCAGCATCTTCGGCTTCGACAACCTGGCGCGCATCAGGTGATACACCATACCGGCTGGAGGCTGTGACCAGCGCTGCATCGGACGACGGTACGGCCGCATTCGGGTTCAACGCTGCCGGATTTCCACCCAGTGCGGCAACGGCCTCGGCATTGGGGTTCGGATCCGTCAGGTTGCTACCGCCCGGTGTGGGCGCAGGCAAAAACGCGTAATCCTGAGGCTGCGTCAGCGGTTTGACCGGCAAGACCGAAAATTCATCCGGACCCTGCCCCGGAGGTGCCAGATCCCGCAGACCGGGATTCGAACATGCCGCAACCGCTGCGACAACAGTCAGAACAAATATGGCGCGCGGCATCCGCATTGGTGTCTCCAGCCTGTTTCTGGCGCTTTTATCTCATAAAATTCGGCGCGTCACGAGGGCTTTTTGCTGTCGAACAGAACCAGCCCCAATGCGCCCGCAAATATGAACACATCTGCAAGGTTGAACACAAACGGGTTGTTGATGCCGCAACATGACATGTTCAGGAAATCCAGCACATAGCCGTATAACAGCCGGTCCACCACGTTTCCAAGCGCACCGCCTATCAACAGACCTGCGCAAAAGAGCAGGAGTTTTGATGCGGCCGTACGGCTGAGCCAGATAAGAACGCCAACACAGATCGCAATCGAAATACCGATCAGCACCCAACGCGCGGCGTCGGAATTCCCCTGAAACAGACCGAAGTTGATACCGCGATTCTCACCGTATTTGAAAACCAGCAGCGGGGGCAGAACGTCGATACCACCGGGTTGTTCGGCCACGCGCATAACGTGAACGACCAGATACTTGCTGATCTGGTCGATCGCAAAGGCGGCAATCGCCGCCCAGAGAAGCAGGCCAGACCGCATCAGTGACGGAAATGCCGCATGCCGGTGAAGACCATGGCCAGACCGGCCTCATCCGCAGCAGCAATCACCTCGTCGTCGCGCATGGAGCCACCGGGTTGAATGACGCAGGTTGCACCGGCCTCGGCGGCTTCCATCAGACCGTCCGGGAAAGGAAAGAAAGCGTCAGAGGCGACAGCAGATCCGATGGTCAGCGGCTGAGGCAGACCCAGTACATCCGCCATCCGCTCGGCTTTCTTGGCAGCGATCAGCGCAGAATCCACCCGGCTCATCTGACCCGCACCCACGCCCACAGTTGCTCCGTCTTTGACGTAGACGATGGCGTTGGACTTGACGTGCTTCGCCACTTTCCAGGCAAACAGCAAATCACGCATCTGCTCATCGGTCGGGGCCTTTTTGGTGACGACCTTCAGGTCATCCATGCCGACAAAACCGTTGTCCTTGTCCTGAACCAGCAAACCACCGGACACCTGACGAACGGTTTTGCCACCGGCCGTTACATCTGGCAGGCCGTCGGTCGTCAGCAAGCGCAAATTCTTTTTGGCCGCAAAGATCGCCTTGGCTTCGTCAGATGCTCCGGGGGCAATCACGACCTCGGTGAAAATCCCGGTGATCTCTTGCGCGGTTTCCGCATCCAGCGGCTGGTTCAATGCCACGATCCCACCAAAGGCCGAAGTGCGGTCGCAGTCGAACGCGGCCTTGTAAGCCTCAAGCAACGTCGCACTCGTGGCCACACCGCAGGGGTTGGCGTGTTTGATAATGGCACAAGCCGCGCCCTGGGCGGGGTCAAATTCAGCAACCAGCTCAAACGCCGCATCGGTGTCGTTGATGTTGTTGTAGCTGAGTTCCTTGCCCTGATGCTGCACGGCTGTGGCCACACCGGGGCGGTTTGTGCCATCTGTGTAAAACGCTGCTTGCTGATGGCTGTTCTCGCCATAGCGCAGTGTCTGCTTCAACTCGCCCGCGAAGGCACGGCGTTTAGGTGCTTCAAGCTTCAAGGCATCGGCCATCCAGTTCGAGACAGCCGTGTCGTAGGCCGCGGTGCGGGCATAAGCCTTTTGCGCCAGCCATTGACGGAAACCGTACGAGGTTTTGCCGTAGTTTTCATCCAGCTGATCCAGCAGCGAAGAATAGTCTTCAACATCGACCACAACGTTTACAAAGGCATGGTTCTTGGACGCCGCGCGGATCATAGCAGGACCGCCGATATCAATGTTTTCGATGCACTCGTCATAGCCTGCGCCTTTGGCAACGGTGGCCTCAAACGGATAAAGGTTCACAACAAGCAGATCGATCGCGCCAATCCCGTGCTCGGTCATCGCAGCGACATGAGTGTCGTTGTCGCGCAACGCCAGCAGCCCACCATGCACCATCGGGTGCAGAGTCTTGACCCGGCCATCCATCATCTCAGGGAAGCCGGTGACTTCGCTTACGTCCTTCACCGCAAGCCCGGCATCGCGCAGCGCCTTGGCCGTGCCGCCGGTCGACAGCAGTTCGACCCCACGCTCGGCCAGCGCCTTGCCCAGCTCGATCAGCCCGGTTTTGTCGGATACGGAAAGCAGCGCGCGGCGCACGGGGTGAAGATCGGTCATGGGTCCAAAGGTCCTTTTGGCGTCAGTCGAATTCTGGCTCGTCCCGGTGCGTATCGCGCACGGCATAGGCTGTGTCCTGCGCCTTGCTCAGCGTCCACCGGATGCGCGTCGCATACTCCATTGCGCGCCCGGATAGAACGATCTGTTTTGTCGCGCGTGGCTTTAATCGCCCTTTTTCAAGGTAAACGCTTGGCTCGACGGACAATTTTCCAATGCCATCATGGCGGAAAACCCAGATCTCACCGCTTTTGAGCGCCATCGACACCGCCGCCCCGCCCAAATCCAGCGCGGCATCCACGTCAGGATGCAGATGAAAACGGATATCGTACCCGATCCCCTTGAGCGCCGAGGCGTCCATTGCCTTATCGAACTGCCGCTTAGCCTTGTCAGTCGCGGTCAGCAGAATATCCTCGACCGCCAGCTCGCGGCCATCGAACCGCAACTCAAAAGTCCGGGCATGGGTCAGGCCGAACACTTTGGCATATCCGTCATGACCGGCCATGAAGCGGATGCCTTCAAACGCGTCCTCGAAATCGACTGGCACGTCCTGTGGCGCATCCACCAACGCCTGACTTTCGCGGCCCGGCAATGGATTGGCCAACCGCGCGCTGGAAAACCCATCCAGGCACAATGTCGAGTGCGAGGGCGTTGCCCGCCCAGCGCGTCGCCATTCCAACCCGAAGCTGGCCCCCGACCCGCAATTCACGATCAACGGACGCCGCCCCGAGGTCAACTCGAACGCCAGCGTAGAGGCATGTGCATTGAACGAGGCCGCACCAGTGGGCGGCGCGCTGGAATCCACGATTACCGTGGTACGCGCAGCAGACAGGCGCGCATAGCCCATCGGCAATTCGGTCGCCGCCTTATGTTTGACGCCGCTTTGAGCAAGGGCCTGTTCCAAACGTCCGTCGACTCCGCGCCCGCCACCATGAAAACGCGCCAGCGCCCCGTCCGCATGGCGCAGGCTCCGCAGGGTCGGCGCGATCCGCTTGATTGCATTGACCTGCGCGACAGGCGCTCCGCGCCCCAGATCATTCAGCGCCGCTGTGGTCCAGCTGAGCAATGTGAAAACTTCCAGCAACTCTTCTGGGTTGCGCGTCGGAATACCACCCTGCGCGTCCACCTGCCGATCACATTCGCTGGCAAGTGCCCGCAAGGCCGGATCGGCCATCTGCTCCAGCCCTTCCAACGCCAGCCCGGCCTGCACCAGACCCGCCAAAGCTTCAAACCGGGGCAAGCCGGGGGTCGCCGCCTGCCAGCGTTTGGACAAAAACCATGTCTGTTGCGCCAGTGAACGGAAGAACAGCCTACTTTGCCTGTCATCTGCACCGCGCAGTAGAAAAATCGCGTGGTTGATCCAGCGCATGACACGCCGACCGGTCAGATCGGGCACCCAGCCCGGGCCTTGGCCACGACCATGCGCTTCGATCCAGCCAAAAACCCAGCGCTGCGCCTTTTCGCGTGCGCGCATGTCTCCGACCGCAGCCAGGTCGTCCAGCCAGGCAAAACCATGGCGTTCGTCGTCAAAGCCCGCACTGGGGGCTGCGACGTCCCATAATCCGGTATCTTCGGCCTCGACCAGGTACCCGGCGAACAAGAGGTTTCCAGCAACCAGTTGCCGACCACGCGCAAACGAGCCCACGGTGCGCGGATCGGGTTGCGCGACAAACCCTGTGACCGCCTTTTGCCGTTGGCTCAAGCGCGCGTAGAAACGGTTTTGAAACCGCATCCACCGACTGGTCATGGTGTCCGAGTTCGACATGTCTCGTGTTACTCTGCCCCTTGCGCTCTGCTGGCGCTTGAGACCCAACGATAGACCGTGCCGATCGTCAAGTCATCGAAAAGCGTGCGCTTAGGCGGATTTGGTCAGACAGGCGATGTAGAACCCGTCCATACCACCGCGATCCGGCCAATAATCAGGCCGCAGACGCAGGCCGCCTTCTTCCGTTGTCCAGCCCGTTTCAACGCCTGATATCTTTACTGCGTCGCGGTTCACGCTCATGTCGGGATACATCTCCAACGCCTCTTCGATCTGTACTTCACCTTCGTCCGGCAACAATGAACAGGTGCAATAAACCATGCGCCCGCCGGGCTTCAGCATACTCCAAGCATGGGCCAACATCTGTGTCTGAAGCTCGATCAGACCGCCGAATTCGGATCCATCTTTGG
This sequence comes from Ruegeria sp. CF8, assembly GCF_056537285.1. NCBI lineage: Bacteria > Pseudomonadati > Pseudomonadota > Alphaproteobacteria > Rhodobacterales > Roseobacteraceae > Ruegeria > Ruegeria sp. CF8. The sequence goes on from NZ_JBQFRG010000005.1 coordinate 28,416, forward strand.
CAAAGGGCAAATCCGGGTGCCGCCGGATCGTACCTGTGGCCGAACACGGCGCGTCCAGCAGGATCGCGTCATACTGCCCTTTATGTTCCAGCGCATCCCCAACAATGACCTGCGCCGTCAGGCCCGTCCTTTGCAGGTTTTCGCGCACCCGCTCCATCCGAGATTCTGAAACATCCAACGCCGTAACATCCGCTCCCGCCGCAGCCAGTTGCATCGTTTTGCCACCAGGAGCAGCGCAAAGATCCAGCACGTTCTCACCGGCCTTCGGAGCCAGGACGCGAACCGGCAAGGCAGCCGCCGCATCCTGCACCCACCAGTCTCCGGTTTGGTATCCCGGCAGGGCCGAAACCTGACCGGCATCCTGCAGACGAATTGAGCCTGTTGGCAGCACATCGCCCGCGGGACCATTCGACCCCGGCTTCAAAGTCAGATCAAGCGGTGCGCCTGCGAAATGCGCCTGCTCCATTCCGGCCACGGCATCCGCGCCCCACGCCACAACCAAGGGATCGCGAAGCCATTCCGGCAATCGCGGGACACGCATTTTGGGCCATGCCTCGGGCCCTTCTGCAGCGACTTTGCGCAGAACCGCATTCACCAGGCCCTTCAGACGCCCATGCTTGCGCGAACGGCTGATGATCTCGACCATGGAGTTCACCACGCCATGCGCCGCTTCACCCTTACACAACTCAACTGCACCCAGCCTGAGCGCGTTGTGAACGGTCAGAGCGGGCGTGCGGTTCAGATGGTTGTCCAACAACCGGTCGGCGCGCTCCAGCCCGCGCAAGGTCTCCAACGCCAGACGTTGAGCACGCGCGCGATCTTCAGGACCCAGCCGGTCCAATGCACCCGCAGCGAGACATTCAGACAACAGGCGGCCCTCGCCCAGAACCTGATCGAGAAGATAGATTGCGCTGCGCCGAGCTGCTGTTGCGCTGTTTGCCATGGTATCGCCTTGCTGTGACCTGCGCCCGCATTGCCATTGGCGGACGCGGGCGTATATCAAGACCCAGCACGGAAAGGAACCCGATGTCATGAGTGACGACCGCAAAGACCTGCCCCCCGCCGCCCAGCGCGCACTGGCCGAAGCGGAAGAACGCCGACGCAAAGCCGAAGCCGAGGCCAAGGCGTTGCCCAAGGAACTGGGTGGGCGCGACGGGCCGGACCCGGCCCGCTATGGCGATTGGGAAAAGAAGGGCATCGCCATCGATTTCTAGGCGCTCAGCCGCGCAGCGCCTGTAGAAAGTCTTTGATCAGCGCGCGTTGTTTTTTGGATTTCGCCCGATCTTCGGGCCAGGTCAGCCAGTACCCGTCTTTGGTTTGCAATTCCGGAAGGCCCATCCTGCGCAACCGGCCCTCTTGTAGGTCGGCAAAAGCCAGAGGAACCGACCCCAGCACCACACCCAGTCCGCGCCGCGCTGCCGAGATCGCGTGTTCCATCGAATCAAAACTGATTTGAGACGGCGGTGCATCCTCCTGATTGCATTTCTGGGCCCATTCCCGCCATCCGGGGCGTTCTCCGCGCAATTCGATCAGAGGGGCACCCCATTCGATTCCCGGTGCGGCCATGGGCACAAGAACCTCATGCGCGATCAAGGCCGCGTCGCGCCCGGCCCACATGCCACGGCCATATCGGATTTGCAGCCAGGTCCGCTCTTCATCCAAGGTTGACCGCCGCGCGCCTGAATCGGTCAGCACCCGCACCTCGGGTCGCAGTTTTTGAAACGCAGGCAGGGCCGGCAGGACAAGCGCGTGAATGTTGGACGACAATCCGGCGACGCGCAGCTCTCGTGGGGATTTTCCGAACAGATCCTCGGTATTGCGCTCTAACGCTTGCAAGCTGTCTTGCACCAGGGGTAGATAGCTCTCGCCTTCGACCGTCAGCGACACGCCACGCGCTTCGCGCACGAACAGGGATCGGCCCAGCCATGCCTCGAGATTACCGATCCTTTGGCTGACAGCGGCCTGAGTCAAACCAAACTCTTTGGCCGCAGCCGAGAACCCCCCCAAACGCCCCGCAGCTTCGAACACGCGCAACCAGTCCAGCGGTGGCAGTCCGATCTTTTTCTTAGCCATAAGTTTTTCCAAGCCTCAGCCGAAATAAGGATTAATTGTCGTAATGCCACGAACAGCGTATCTGCTCAACCAAAGCTCGCGCCGAACAGGAGATCCCCAATGCTGCGCACCGCTACTAATGGCGCCAACGTCGTGACCGTGACTTTCACCGACGACAGCCAAGCCCGCTTTCACGCCATCTGGCTGCGTGACAACGCGCTGGACCCGGACACCCGCGCGCCCGGCAACGGTCAGCGCCTGATCACCATCGGCGACATTCCTGCCGACGTCTCAATCAGCGCGGCCGAGGTGATCTCGGGCGATCTGCAGGTCACCTTCCAGCCCGAGGAAAAGACCGTCGTCTTCCCCGCCAACTGGTTGGCAGATCACATCTATGACCGCGATCAGGACAACGCGTTTGGTCGCATCGCCCCGGGCATCACCACGTGGGAAAGCGGCATCAATGCACCCAGCGGCGACTGGAATGAAGTTCACGTCAGCCCGACCGCCAAGCGTGATTGGCTGGCAGCCGTCGCGGAATTCGGGTTTGCCAAGTTAACGGGTGGCCCGACCGAACCTGAATCGCTGCTGAAAGTGGCTGATTTGTTCGGCTATGTACGCGAGACGAACTATGGACCCTATTTCGAAGTGCGGACTGAGGTGAACCCGACCAACCTTGCCTATACCGGACTTGGCTTGCAGGCGCATACCGACAACCCGTATCGCGATCCGGTGCCAACGCTGCAAATCCTGTATTGCCTTGAGAATTCTGCTGAAGGCGGAGACTCGATCGTGGTCGATGGTTTCCGCGCGGCCGAAAAGCTGCGTGCGCAGAATCCCGAAGGCTTTGCCCTGTTGGCCGGCTACCCGGCACGATTCGAATACAAGGGTTCCGACGGGGTTTGGCTGCAATCGCGCCGTCCGATGATCGAACTGTCTCCGGATGGGGAATTGATTGGCGTCCGGTTCAACAACCGCTCAACTGCGCCGTTCGTCGATATCCCGTTCGACCAGATGGAGGCCTATTACGCCGCCTATCGCCAGTTGGGCGAGATAATCGATGACCCGGCCATGGGCGTGTCGTTCAAGCTGGAACCGGGCGAAAGCTTTATCGTCGACAACACCCGCGTGCTCCACGCGCGGCTGGGCTATTCCGGCGCGGGCTCACGCTGGTTGCAGGGATGCTATGCCGACAAGGATGGCTTGCTGTCCACACTGGCCGCGATGGAAATAACGCACCCGGAGGCGGCGGAATGAAACCCGATTTCTCGACGTTGAACCGTGACAATATCGTAGCCTTCATCGGTGATATTTTCGAGCGCCGCGGCGATGAGGAATATCTGGGCGAACCCGTCACCATGGCCCAACACATGCTGCAAGGGGCCACCATCGCCGAGCAGAACGGCCAGCCTGAAGAAATCATCGTCGGCGCGTTGCTGCACGACATTGGCCATTTCACCTCCGAGTTCGGGACCTACCATCCCGACGATACCGAAGACCGCCATCACGAGGATGCAGGGGCCGAGGTGCTGGAACAGTTCTTCCCCTCGGTCATCACCGATTGCTGCCGCTATCACGTGGCAGCCAAGCGGTACCTCTGCGCCACCAAGCCCGAGTATTTCCAGCGCTTGTCTGCCGCCTCGGTTCATACGCTGGAACTGCAGGGCGGCCCGATGAGCGAAGTAGAGGTTACCGCATTCGAATCCAACCCTAACCTGAAAGAGATCATTCAGGTTCGCTATCTGGATGAGGCCGGTAAACGCGCGGATATGGAGACCCCCGATTTCGCCCATTTTGCACCCATGGTGCAGCGCATGGTCGACAAACATCTGGGCACGTCATGACTGCACCTGAATACATCTTCGAGGCCAGTTCCAAGCCCTCGTTACCCTGGCACGAAGTTCCTCTGATCCGCGCAACAGATCAGACGGTCAAAGGCTATGGCTGTCTGGTCGATGACCCCGAGACCTTTGAAATCGAGATCGTCCGCTGGCCGCAACAAGGTTGGCGCCCCATCGACGAAGGCACCGGCGACGAAGGCGGCTGGGTCGAAGGCACGTTCAAATGTGACTGGCGAGGCGACGTGCTGTATGGCGAGAACGAAGCCGTCAAGGGGCATTACGTTCTTGGCTGGTCCACGGATCCGCAAACCGCGCAGACGGACCGACAAACCGCGCCCCGTGATCAGGTATTGCTCTGGCACATGAACTATCACCCCGATGGCGGACAGATGTTTTGGCCTCTGGACAACAAGCCTTTCATTGTCCCTGCTGCTCTGCCTGGTGACAACCTGACCCCCGACAAGGTGGTGGCGTTTTGGTGCGACGGCTCTCGCGGCCTCTATATCCACCCGGGCATCTGGCACGAGGGCATATTCCCGGTCGAAGATGACCAACGGTTCCTAGACCGACAGGGTGCAGTTCATGCACGGGTCAGCGCCGATATCGGGAAAGAGTTCGGTGTGTACCTGGCCTGCCCTTTGCGCGAAGACAGGATCAAGGAGCTGTAACCAAAGCCCCCTGATGCCCCGACCGTTTGCGCACGATCCATATCTGCACCGCAAGCAAATAGGGCACAAAGAACGCAAAGTTCTGAATCAGATCGAAAGGGCCCGAGAAGTCGGGCTCTGACCCCAGCCCACCGGTCAGCAGATACCACAGCGTGTAATGCACCCGGTACAGCCATGATCCCAGCGCCAGCCAGAACAGCCTCAACCCCCAGGCCCAGTGCCCCGCGCGATCATTGCAAAGCGCCATGCGTGCCACCATCAAAGCTGCGGTGAACAGGCAAAGGCCGTATAGGAAAAACGCGGCAGACATCACCGGCCCACCAACCGTGCCTCGCAAAGGGATATAGGTCATCCCCGCCATCCCTGTCACAAGAGCCAGCGCAACCAGCACAGTACCCAAGGCGCGGTGAAACCCGTTGAAGCGCTGCCGAAGGGCGTGGATCAGTTGCAGCGGCACCAACACCACCAAGAGCGTTCCCGTAAGGATGTGCAGCACCATCGCGGCGTTGCCGATACGTTGCCCATCAGCAAAAAGATAGCTTCGCTGGGCCGCATCCGACGACATGCCTACGCCGATCATACCAAACCCGTGCGCCACAAATGGCAGCAGTGTCAGATAAAAAAGTACCAGCAGGACACCGGTTGCCGAACCGGAACGACGTATACGCATGGATCAGAGCTTAGCGCCAACAATCCGGGCGTCTATGGCTTACAACCCCAGCACATCCACCATGTCATACTGCCCGGGTGCCTTGCCCTGACCCCACAACGCGGCTTTCAGCGCACCACGGGCAAAGATTGCGCGGTCACTGGCCAGATGACGCAGCACGATGCGTTCTCCGGGGGCAGCGAACAGCACATCATGTTCACCAACAATGTCGCCGCCGCGAATGGCGTGGAAGCCGATATCACCCCGCTTGCGCGCGCCGGTGATGCCGTCGCGGCCGCGGTCAGAGACATCGGCCAGTTTGACGCCGCGCCCCTCGGCAGCGGCCTCACCCAGCATCAGCGCTGTGCCCGAAGGCGCGTCCACCTTGTGGTGGTGGTGGCCTTCGATGATCTCGATATCGAAATCTTCATCCAATGCGGCAGCGACTTTCTTGGTCAGTTGCACCAGCAGGTTCACACCAAGGCTCATATTGCCCGCCCGCACGATCACGGCATGGCGTGAGGCCGGTTCCAGTGCCGCGACTTGTTCGTCGGACATGCCAGTTGTGCCGATCACGTGGACGCAACGCGCCTGCGCAGCCAGAGCGGCAAATTCCAAAGTCGCTTCGGGCGCGGTGAAATCGATCACCGCCTGCGCTTGCGCAAACGCTTCCAGCGGATCATCGGTGACGGTGACACCCAGCGCCTGACCACCCATGGCCTCGCCTACGTCCTGACCGATCCAATCATGGCCTTTGCGCTCGACCACGCCAACCAGACGCGCCTGATCGCTTTCGCTGACAGTCTTGATCAGCATCTGCCCCATACGGCCCGAAGCCCCTGTGATAACGATCCCCGGAATATGGGTCATTGCGCTGGTCCTTTTCGTTAAGTCGGCTCAAAGCCTCCTACCCCGTTCGCGCCCGCTTGGCAAAGCCCAGCTTTGGGCTTAGATCGGGGATATGGCAAAGAACAAATTCCACGATGGCCCCGGCCCGTCCCAACGACAGCTGCGTGTCGGCGAACTGATCCGTCGCACCCTGTCCGAAGTTCTGGCGCGCGGAGATGTCCACGACCCCGACCTGAACCGCATGTCGATCACCGTGGGTGAGGTCCGTACCTCGCCCGATCTCAAAATCGCGACAGCCTATGTGCTGCCGTTAGGCGGCAAAGGGCAAGAGGACGTGATCGACCTGCTGGCCCGCAACAAAGGTGAGTTACGGCGCGTGATCGGCAAGAAACTGAACCTGAAGTTCTCGCCCGATCTGAGGTTCCGTCTGGATGACACGTTTGACCGTTTGGACGACACCCGCCGCATGTTCCAGCAGGACGCGGTGCGCCGCGATCTGGACGAGTGATCCGGGCACTGACCATTTTGGGCGCGGTACTATGGGCCGCGCAAGCGTCTGCGGTGACCTGTGAAAAGGTGACTCACGAGGATCTGCGCTACACTGTCTGCGAGGTCGATGCGTCCGCGGCGGACCTGCGCCTGTTTCTGAATGGTGAAGACGGCGAAGTGCTGGGGCATTTCTCGTCGGTCAACGAGACACTTGAACCCGAGGGCAAACGGCTGGCCTTTGCAATGAACGCCGGTATGTATCACGACGACCGCTCGCCCGTCGGCCACTATGTCGAGGATGGGCAGGAGCAGATGCGGGTGATCCCGAACCCCGGCCCCGGCAATTTCGGCCTGCTGCCCAATGGGGTGTTCTGCATCCGTAACGGGCGCGCCGATGTGTTCGAGACACTGGATTTCGTGGATCAGACGCCGAACTGCCGCTTTGCCACCCAATCTGGCCCGATGCTGGTGATCGACGGCGAACTGCACCCACGCTTTTTGCCTGATTCGACCTCTCGCTATATCCGCAACGGTGTTGGCACGAGCGCTGATGGTACGCGGGCCGTTTTTGCGATCTCAGAGGATTATGTCACCTTCCACGAATTCGGGAGCTTGTTCCGCGATGTGCTGGACACTCCGAATGCTCTGTTTCTGGATGGCAATATCTCACGAATGTATGACCGGGCAGGCAATCGCTCGGATCTGGGGTTCTCGTTGGGGCCAATCGTTGGCGTGGTCGAGGATCGGCCAGCAAATTGACAGGGCGGGTGTGATCCGTTAACCCGCGCGCCTCAGCAAAAGGCAAGGTGCAAGATGGGACGCAAACGCAAGGGTCGCGACATTTCCGGTTGGCTGGTTGTGGACAAGCCTGCGGGCATGACCTCTACGTCGGTGGTCAACAAGGTGCGTTGGGCGATGGATGCCAAAAAAGCGGGCCATGCGGGCACACTGGACCCCGAAGCAACCGGCGTTCTGGCCGTGGCTTTGGGCGAAGCGACCAAAACCGTTCCCTACATCACCGATGCGCTTAAAGCTTATACGTTTACCGTGCGTTTGGGGCAGGCCACCAATACCGACGATGCCGAAGGCGAAGTGATCGCAAGCAGCGATGCGCGCCCCTCGGATGAGGACATCAAACAGGCGCTCACCCCATTTCTTGGCGACATCATGCAGGTTCCGCCTAAGTTTTCTGCGGTGAAGATCGACGGCCAGCGCGCCTATAAACTGGCCCGCGATGGCGAGGATGTGGAACTGACCGCCCGGCCCCTTTGGGTCGAGGAACTGATCCTTGTCGACCGCCCCGATGAAGACCACGTGGTGTTGGAGATGACCTGCGGCAAGGGGGGCTATGTCCGGTCGATTGCGCGCGATCTGGGTGAGGCATTGGGCTGCCACGGCCACGTCAAGGAACTGCGCCGTATCTGGTCCGGCCCGTTTGAGGCCGAAGATGGGCTGACCATCGAGCAGATCGACGAGATGGCCAAGTCCACCGCGCTGGACACGTACCTGCACCCGTTGGAAACCGGCCTGTCGGACCTGCCCGAGCTGAAATGCACCCCTGAGGGCGCCACCCGCCTGCGTAACGGCAATCCCGGCATGGTGCTGGCATCAGACGTCGAATACGGCGATGAAGCCTGGGCCTCGTTGGATGGTAAAGCGGTGGCCGTGGGCATCTACAAATCGGGCGAGCTGCATCCGAGCCGGGTGTTCGTTTCCTGAAACACGTGCTAGGCGGTTGGCATGATCACCCGAACGCATACCAAGGGCGACGCGCCTTCGACCGCCATCTATTCCGATTGCGAACACTACCGCTATAGCCTGACCCGCGTATGGGATCCGGCAGGCCGCAAAGCGCTGTTCGTGATGCTGAACCCTTCGACCGCGACCGAGGTGCAGAATGACCCCACGGTTGAGCGCTGCGAACGGCGCGCTCGGGCCTTGGGGTTTGGCGCGTTTCAGGTGACCAACATCTTTGCCTGGCGCGACACCGATCCGCGCAAGATGCGCGCCGCTGCCGAGCCGGTCGGGCCTGCGAATGACAAAGCTATTCTGGACGGCGTGGAATGGGCCGATCAGGTCATCGCTGCCTGGGGCACCCATGGTGCACATCTGGACCGTGGCACGGCAGTTGAACAGTTGTTGCGGGAAACCGGTCAACCCCTGTTCCATCTGGGCCTGACCAAAGACGGACACCCCAAACACCCCCTTTACATCTCCTACACTCAGCAGCCTGAGCAGTGGTGATAAAGTATTAACCATTTCAAAGACTTGCCTTTGACCTAACCGTCCCCGGCGTGAGACATTCATCCTCGGAGCATTCTGCTATCGGAGGAGTGTCATGTTTCTGGCCGGATTGATCGGACTGGCCGCCATTGGCGGTGCAGCCTACGCGATGAGCGACATGCTGATCGAAGACGAGGACACGTCAGATGACTTTCCCGAAGATGAGCCGCAAACCGAAAGCGGAACCGGAGAGTATCTGGAAATCGGCGAAAATGTCGAAGACCCTGTCGGAACCGAAGTCGAACCCCTGTCCACCGGGATCGTCCTTTCCGAATTCGAAGGGGATCTGGTGATTGCCGGAGAAGACGGCCCGGACATGATCACCGGAGGGGACGGTGTGGATCAGATCAACGGCTATGGCGGCGAAGATACGATCCACGGGGGCCAGGGGGATGACGTCCTGCATGGCGGCGACGAGATGGATACCATCTATGGCGGGCCGGACAACGATGTCCTGCATGGCGAAGCGGATGATGACCTGCTGTTTGGGGACACAGGCGATGATACTCTGTTCGGGCATTTCGGCGACGACACTCTGGACGGTAGCGAGGGCGAAGATGAGCTTTATGGCGGTCAGGGCGACGATACTTTGGGAGGCGGGGCCGATGATGACGCTCTACAAGGCGGATTTGGGGATGATGTCCTGACCGGAGACGCAGGCGAGGATGCGATCTTTGGCGGCGACGGGGACGATTTTGTATTCGGCATCGAAGACGGTGCAGCCGAACAGGATTTCCTGAATGGGGGTGCCGGCGATGACACCCTTCTTGCTGGCAGTGGCGACGTGGTGACCGGTGGTCAGGGGGCCGATGACATCGTCGTGGGCCTAGGTGAGGAAGATATCACCGTCATGGGGTTCCAACCGGGTGAGGATAAGTTGCTTGTCACCTGGGAGGACGAGGCTGAGCCTGAAATTGCCGTGGAACCTGACGCAGAAGACTCAAACCTTACGCGGGTGATCATCGACGGTCAGGAAGTGGCACAGGTGTATGGTGCCGAAGGGATGACGGCAGCCGATATCCAACTGATCACCGAAGCCCAACTGGAACAGTATGGGCAGATGGTCTGAGCCCGCAGATTCCCTTTGCCATTTGTCCAAAATGCGCCTATACGCGCCCATCCGCATCGGAATCGGTGCGGTTTTCTCCATGGGCCTGTGCTGGACGACATCCCGGCCTGCGCCATTAACTCTAGCCTTTGAAGGAGACCCCGATGTCGATCACTGCCGCTGAAAAAGCACGCGTCATGCAAGAATTCGCAACCAAAGAAGGCGACACCGGTTCGCCTGAAGTACAGGTTGCCATCCTGACCTCGCGCATCAACACCCTGACCGAGCACTTCAAGACCCACAAAAAGGACAACCACGGTCGTCGTGGTCTGCTGAAAATGGTTGCTCAGCGCCGTAAGCTGCTGGACTACCTGAAGGGCAAAGAAGAAGCGCGTTACCAGGACCTGATCAAAAAGCTGGGCATCCGCCGCTAAGGTCGGATCGCATCGCTTGCAGATTTCAGACGCCCGCCACTTTGGCGGGCGTTTTTTTGTGCAGGTCAATCAGTTGGAAGTCAGGTGCCCTCAATCAGGATGGGCACGTTCATATTCCATGCGTGCGCTTTTAACCTGATCCATCTGCTCATGTGACCAATAGACAAGCGGCTTGAGCAGCTCCAACAGATCTCGGCCCAAAGGTGTAAGCGCATAAGAAACCGCAACAGGCGGGCCGGGATCGACGGTGCGGGTCAGATACCCATCCCGTTGCAATCCCCGCAGGTTTTCCGTCAGCACCCGTTGCGTCACGTCGCCAATACAGCGCTTGAGCTCTCCAAACCTTTTAGGCTCATCCTCAAGGGCCAGAATGATGATCATCCGCCATTTGCCCGTGACGTTGGACAGAACCGAACGGATCGAGCAGTTGGACGCTTCGGCCTTGCTGTTGACGCCAATGGGGAGCATGAGAACCTCTGGTGCGGTTTTGTTACTTAAGACAACAATAGAACTTCCCGAAATATTCGCAAGGCTATGTTTTTAATGAAGTATCCCAGAAGTAACCTCGTGACATTTTAGTGCGTAATTGTAATGTGGTTCGTTTTCAATACTAACTATCAGCACAACTCGAATCATCAGGAATTGACCATGACCCCTAAAGAGCTTGTCCTCGCACTGTTCTCAGCCGCCTTTATCGATCACGACCCGGAAGCCGCGCGCCAGATGGTGAGCGCCGACTACATCCAGCACAATCCGCAGGTTCCGACCGGCGCCGAAGGATTGATGGGCCTGATCCCATTGGTTGGACAATCCGGCATGTCTGCCACAACTCACCGTGTGCTTGCTGAAGGCGACATGGTTGTGCTGCACAACACTTATGACAATGCCGACGCGTTTGGAGCCTCGTCGCTTGCGGCCTTTGATATCTTCCGCGTGGAAGATGGAAAGGTTGTTGAACACTGGGACAACCTGCAGCCCATCCCCGAAACCACCGCGTCAGGACGTGGCATGACGGACGGGCCGGTTGAAATTACCGACCTCGACAAAACCCAAGAAAACAAGGCGTTGGTGCTGGGCTTTGTGCGTGATGTGCTGGGCGGTGCCGCGCCGGAGAACGTCACAACCTACATGGACCCAGAGGTCTATATGCAGCACAATCCTTCTATTGAGGACGGTCTGGCCGGATTGATGGCCGCGATCGACGCTTTCGCCGCGCAAGGCATGGTGATCACTAAGTTCGAGCCTCAGTTCGCCGTAGCCGAGGGCAATTTCGTCTTCGTGGCCACCGATGCCACTATGGGCGGTGAGCCATGGGCCTTCTTCGATCTGTGGCGCGTCGAGGACGGGAAAATCGTTGAGCATTGGGATGTTGTCTCACCCATCCCGTCTGAAATGGCGCATGACAACGGCAAGTTTTGATACTGGATCAAAAAAAACGCCCACCGTCTGGTGGGCGTTTTCAATTTTCATAGCGGTCGTACTTACATCTTCGCCTTCTCAGACTTCAGCGCCAGCCACAGGCAGTAGCACATCATCAGAACCACCAGCGTGAACGGTATCCCTGTTGAAACCGCTGCGCCTTGCAGAGCGGACAACCCACCCCCAAGCAGCAGGGCGATGGCGACGAGACCCTCCAGCGTGCACCAGAACACGCGCTGCACAACCGGCGCATCCATCTTGCCGCCTGCCGTAATCGTGTCGATCACCAACGAGCCCGAGTCGGACGAAGTGACAAAGAACACCACGATCAGGATCAACGCGATGGGCGCGACGATGCCGTAGAGCGGCAGCTCTTTCAGGAAGCCGAACAGCGCACCTTCGGGGGCGTAGCTGTCGATCACCGTGGCGCGGACGCCTTCGGCTCCGCCTGCGTTCAGCATGTCGATGGCTGCACCGCCGAAAGTCGACATCCACAGGGCACAGACCGCCGTCGGGGCCAGCAGCGCGCAGAGGATGAACTCACGCACCGTGCGGCCCTTGGAAATGCGGGCGATGAACATGCCCACAAACGGTGACCATGCGATCCACCATGCCCAGTAGAACGTCGTCCAGCCGTGGAAATAGCTGGTGTCTTCTCGCCCGAACGGATTGGACAGCGCCGGAAGGTGCGTCACGTAATCCACCATCACGTTGAAATACCGCGCGATGGCTGTGCCAACGCCAGTGACAACGATGACGAACAGGAACAAGCCCACAGCCATGATCATGTTGATCTCACTCAGCCGTTTCACGCCTGCATCCATGCCCATCAGGACTGATCCCAGCGCGATCAGCGTGATTCCGATGATCAGCAAGACCGTCACAGTTGGGCTGGGTTCGATGCCGAACACCTCGTTCAGCCCCGCCGCAACCTGTTGCGCCCCAAGTCCCAATGAGGTCGTCAGGCCGAACAACGTCGCAAACACCGCAAGCGTGTCGATAAGGTGACCCCACCAGCCCCAGACGCGCTCACCTAGGAGCGGATAAAAGGCCGACCGCAGGGTTAGTGGTAGATTCAGGTTATAGGCAAAGATTGCAAGGCTCAGGCCTACAGCGGCATAGACCGCCCAACCTTCCAGCCCCCAATGGTGGATTGTGCCGACGATGCCGATATATTCGTTGCCCGGAACTGCGATATCAATGCCCAAGGGCCGCGCATTCCCGCCTTCGGCAAAGTTATAGTAGACCGGCTCCATCACGCCAAAGAACAGCAGACCGATACCAATACCGGCGGCGAACATCATCGCGATCCATCCGGCATAGGAATAGTCAGGCTTGGCGTCTTTGCCGCCGATCCGTACTTTACCAACGGGCAAAACAATCAACACCAGACAGAACAGGGTGATCGCGTCAACCGAAAGAACCAGGAACCAGTCAAACGTGCTGGTCAGCCAAGGCCGGAGCCAGCCGAAGAACGAGGCCGCTGCCTCTTGGTTGGCCAATGCGATCAGAACGAACGCAAAGATCAAAATACTCGAGATCAGAAAAACCGGGTTGTGAATATCCAGACCAAATGGCCGGACGTTGTCCTGCCCCAGCTCATATTCCGTTTCGAAGTCGTAAATCCGGGGATCCGGATCCAGCATCTTCTTTGTTTGTGCCATTCGATTGCCCTTCTGTTCGCTTTTTGCAAACGCCAAGGTATTCGGTCGGCGGACGGTTATGAGATAGTTACCCCCTTGGCGCGTTTCCGTCATCTCGACCGCGGGCTTATTCGTAAAAGCTTATACAGCCTTGTTATTTTTACAATTGCATTCGATTTTTCATATGTTAGCGATGAAAGCTCTCTTGCGAGTTTCTATCGTCTGACCGGAATGAAACGCTGTGTTTCGCCACGCTCAGTTTCAAGTTTTGACCTGAAAATTGGGCTCATAAGGAAAGCCATTGCCAGTCTCAGCATGATCCGGCCACCGGATGCGGTTTCTCTTTCCTTCCAACGCATTCTCATGTATGCGCGCGGTATCTGAGACGTTGTGCCCTGACCCCGGCACTCGAATGGAAGATAAAGTGGGGTCGGCGGCAATGGGGCCGCCATGCAAACCGGAGACCCGCAGGGGCGGGAGTGCTCCGTTCTAGGATACGCATATGTTTGATGTAACGAAGAAATCGATTCAGTGGGGCGAAGAGACGCTGACACTGGAAACCGGCAAGGTTGCCCGTCAGGCGGACGGCACCGTGATTGCCACGCTGGGCGAAACCAGCGTCATGGCCAACGTGACCTTTGCCAAGCAACAAAAGCCCGGTCAGGACTTTTTCCCGCTGACCGTACACTACCAAGAAAAATACTATGCCGCCGGTAAGGTTCCGGGTGGCTTCTTCAAGCGCGAGGCGCGCCCGACCGAGAAAGAGACGCTGACCGCGCGTCTGATCGATCGTCCGATCCGCCCGCTGTTCGTTGACGGTTTCAAAAACGAAGTTCTGGTGATGTGCACCGTGCTGAGCCACGATCTGGTCAACGATCCCGACATCGTTGCAATGATCGCTGCTTCGGCTGCCCTGACCATCTCGGGCGCGCCGTTCATGGGCCCGATCGCTGGTGCCCGTGTTGGTTTCGTGGATGGCGAATACGTCCTGAACCCGACCGTGGACGACATGCAGGACTTGCGCCTGAACCCCGAACAGCGTCTGGATCTGGTTGTGGCCGGTACCAAAGACGCCGTGATGATGGTGGAATCGGAAGCTTACGAGCTGTCCGAAGCCGAAATGCTGGGTGCCGTGACATTCGCTCATGAGCAAATCCAGCCGGTCATCGACCTGATCATCTCGCTGGCCGAAGAAACCGCCAAAGAGCCGTTTGAGTTCGTCGCCCCCGATTACTCGGAACTGTACGCCGCTGTTTCCGCAGCCGGTGAAGAGCAAATGCGCGCCGCCTTCGCGATCACCGACAAGCAAGAGCGCACCGCCGCTGTTGCCGCTGCCCGCGAAGCGATCAAAGAAGCGCTGACCGAGGAACAGCTGGAAGACGCCAATCTTGGCTCGGCGATGAAAAAGCTGGAAGCCGGCATCCTGCGTGGCGACGTTGTCAAAGGCGGCAAGCGCATCGACGGTCGTTCGACCACCGATGTACGCGCCATCGAAGCCGAAACCTCGCTGCTGCCCCGGACCCATGGTTCCGCCCTGTTCACCCGTGGTGAAACTCAGGCGCTGGCCGTGACCACGCTGGGCACCGGTGATGACGAGCAGTTCATCGACGCGCTGCACGGCAACTTCAAATCGAACTTCCTGCTGCACTACAACTTCCCTCCGTATTCGGTGGGTGAAGTAGGCCGCGTGGGTTCGCCCGGCCGTCGTGAGATCGGTCATGGCAAACTGGCATGGCGCGCGCTGCAGGCGGTTCTGCCTGCGCCGACCGACTTCCCCTATACCGTTCGCGTGGTATCGGAAATCACTGAATCGAACGGCTCGTCCTCGATGGCCTCTGTTTGCGGTGGTTCGCTGTCGATGATGGACGCAGGTGTTCCGCTGAAAGCACCGGTTGCCGGTGTGGCCATGGGTCTGATCCTGGAAGATGATGGCGATTACGCTGTTCTGACCGACATTCTAGGTGACGAAGACCACCTGGGCGACATGGACTTCAAAGTGGCAGGTACCGAAAACGGCATCACCTCGCTGCAGATGGACATCAAAGTCGCAGGTATCACGCCGCAGATCATGGAAACCGCTCTGGCACAGGCCAAAGAAGGCCGGATGCACATTCTGGGCGAGATGGGCAAAGCCCTGTCCGAGACCAATGAATTCTCGGTCCACGCCCCGCGCATCGAGACCATGAACATCCCGACCGACAAGATCCGCGAAGTGATCGGTTCGGGCGGTAAAGTCATCCGTGAGATCGTTGAGGTTTCGGGTGCCAAGGTCGACATCAACGACGACGGTGTGATCAAGATCGCCTCGCCCGATGGTGAATCGATCCAGAAGGCTTATGACATGATCTACTCGATCGTGGCCGAGCCGGAAGAAGGTCAGATCTATACCGGTAAAGTGGTCAAGATCGTCGACTTCGGCGCCTTCGTGAACTTCTTTGGCAAGCGCGACGGTCTGGTCCACGTGTCCCAGATCGAAAACCGCCGCCTGAACCATCCGTCAGATGTTCTGAAGGAAGGTCAGGAAGTAAAGGTCAAGCTGCTGGGCTTTGACGATCGCGGCAAGGTCCGCCTGTCGATGAAAGTCGTCGATCAGGAAACCGGCGAAGAGATCGTTCCCGAGAAGAAAGAAAAGAAAGAAGACGCAGAGTAATCTGCCCATTCGTCCAACACAGAAGGCCCCGGCATTGTCCGGGGTCTTTTTTTTGCGGGATACGCAGCGCAACCCCAACTTTCTGAATAGGGTAAATCAACCATTAACTGTTCTTAAACGTATTAGCACAACCTTAAGGCTGGAATTGGCAATTTCAGGGATGCTGTGCAGCCGTGGCCTCGATCACCGTTTACGAAATCAGCGCGGACCCGTTTAGCTCCCGCAACGTCGATATCACGGCAGCGTACTCCGTCGACGTCACTGACAATGATGCTTTCCTGCAGGATCCGGACCCCGACAGCGTTCAGTTGGATCTTTCCGGGCTGCCCGGGATTTCTGCATCGTCTCAGGATTTCAGCACATTCGAGGCATATACAGGTACGATCAATGGCGCACCGGTCCGTTTCACCCTGATCCAGTTTTCGAACCCGCGTTACATCATCGTCACCTCGGGTCAGGCTGCCCTGAAAGACACAATCGAAAACACCAGCTTTGGCGGTAACGCCTCTGCCACCCCGTATCAAAGCCTGCCCTCTTTCGTGTGCTTCACCACGGAGTCGCTGATCCTGACGCCAACGGGTCAGCGTAGGGTAGAAAAGCTGGTACCCGGAGATCCGGTCATAACCGCGGACGAGCGGGTTCGTCCGGTGCGCTGGATCGGTCGACGGCATCTGTCGACGCAAGAGCTGCGTTCCTCTCCGCATCTGTGCCCTGTACGCTTCAAGTCGGGCTGTTTTGGTCCGAACAGCCCCACGCGCGACCTGCTGGTTTCGCCGCAACATCGGGTCGCTGTGACCTCAGCTATCATGGAACTGATGCATGGCGAGACCGTGATGCTGGCCCCGGCGAAAACGTTGATCAACGGACAAAGCATTGTGCAGGATCCGCCTGCACGGGGGGTCGAATATGTTCACATCCTTTTAGATCAGCATGAGCTGGTGAATGTCGAAGGGATCTGGTCCGAATCTTTCTATCCCGGCGACACCACCCTGAGCGCGATGGCACCCGCCACCCAGCGCAGATTGTTCGACCTGTTCCCAGACCTGTCCCACGGCGCGAATGGTTACGGACCAACAGTGCTGCCGGTCCTTAAACCTTTCGAAGCCGCACTGCTGAAAGCAGACCTGATGGTTCCAAATTGGCGGGTTTATCCAAATACGCTTCAGAGGGCCGCCTGACGCAGTTTAGTGCGCAACACCTCCCGGCCCGTGTTTCAAGACATGCCATTGGCCATAGCTGTCTTTCAAATCCAGCTTGATCGCTGCGTCAGCGCGCGTTGAGGCGCTGCCGATCTCGGCCATTGAGAACTCGATACCGCCAGGAATATCGATACGCACACGATGCGGTCCCCCGCCATGAGGGGCTTCAATCGGGCGACCCGTCGAGTTCAGCACATCGCCGATGGAGACGCGGGCAGTGCGCTCTTCCATGTCCATTTCGAAATCAATGGGCAGGTAAAGCGTCTCGTGCACCTTGTCGCACATGGCACGGAACACGTACCAATGCGTCGCCATCTCTTCTGTTTCTTCTCCGTGAAAGACCTTTTCAAGCGCAGCGCGCTGTTCCGGGCTCGCTGCAGGATCAACGATGACCTGCATTTCCCCGCCGCCTTCGAAAATCGGCCCCGGCCAGGCATAGATCAGCGCCGCCTTGGCACCACTGAGATCAATGTCGCCGAAATACCCTGTGCCAATCTCAAGCACTTCGAAGCCCCGACAATTTCCGTGGGTGGGCAGTTCTTCGAATTGGCAGGGGCAGGAATAACCGCAATTGCAGTTTCCAAAGCTATCTCCTTCAACGTACCAATCTGTCAAAACCATGGTTCTCTCCTGTGAAGCACAGTGGAAACCCGATTTGTCTGGCTGTTGCCTGTCGTATGGCCTGCGCAGCCACCCTAGCACATCTTTGCATGTAGCAGAAACGCAGGCGTGGGCCATCCTGCGACAACAGATGAGCCATTCAGATTATTCTGTCACGCGCGCCCAAATTAGAGTGAAACGATGTGACCGCCCAAAACCTTTCCATGCAAGTTCAAACACCCGATCTATGCCGGGAAACGTTTTGGAACAAAGGACATGATCATGGTTAGTCGTTTCATCCTGACCTCCGCTGCCCTGATGCTGGGCACAACCGCAGCAACCGCACAAAGCCTGGGTGACGGCACCTATGTTCAGGGCTTTGTCGGCTACAGCCAACTGCAAGACAGCGACTTTTCGGGCACGATCGGTGGTTCAACGCAATCGGTAGATACGGACTTTGATGCAGGATTCGGCCTGGGTGTTGCTATCGGTAGAGAGATCCCGCAATGGTCCAATGACGCGATCGGAATACGGGTCGAACTGGAACTTTCCTATCGCGACAGCGACGTGGATGGTGTGAACTTTACCGGCAACGGTCCGGGAGCCGAGGGCAATATCTCGGGCGATGTGACACAGACCTCGCTGTTTGCAAATGTACTGTTCGATTTCAAACAGGCTGGCGCGCTGACCCCGTTTGCAGGCTTTGGTCTGGGTGCCACCTACTCAGATCTGGATTTCGCATACGGGCCAGGTGTGGCGCTGAATGACAGCGACACCACGTTTGCCGCCCAACTGATCGCCGGTGTGGCCTATGACATCAACGCGTCCACCGCATTCACAGTCGATGCGCGGTATGCTCGGGCCTTTGACGTTTCCTCACAACGCCTGGCCCCGAACGGAGCTTTGACCGGCAACGTAGAAGACGATCTGGACACATTCAGTGTCAATTTCGGGCTCCGCTACAACTTCTGATCGCTTTGGGCGTCAGGTTTCTCTCCGGTTTTCTGCCGCCTTCTTGCCCTCGCACCTCAGGTGCGGGGGCATTCAAATAATACCACTTTCATCGGATGTACCGTGGATCGCCCTGCCCGCAACAACCGCCTGCTTCATCTGGCCGAAAATACCTTCGGGGGGAATCGTGCCGACAGGCGCGATGGGGGGCAGACAGCCCCCCTGAACCGGCAACCGATTTAGGATGGCGCCTTGGTTTTGCGCAGATAGGGGAAGATCGTTTCGAACTCGCCGAACTTTTGTTTTGCTTCATCGTTCGACACGGCGGGCGGAATGATCACATCTTCACCCGGTTTCCAGTTGGCCGGAGTTGCAACACCCTTGGCCGACATTTGCAGCCCGTCCAGAGCGCGCAGGATCTCGGCAAAATTCCGGCCCACGGTCATCGGATAGGTCATCGACAGTTTCAGCTGCTTGTCCGGGCCGATGATGAAAACCGAGCGCACAGTGGCACTGTCAGCCGGAGTGCGACCGTCGGGCAGATAGGCTTCTGCGGGCAGCATGTCGAAGGCTTTGGACACGGCCAAACCGTCATCGGCGATGATCGGGAAACCGGGGTTGGCCTTGCCGTATTCCTCAATGTCCTTCTTCCACTTCTTGTGGTCCTCGACGCCATCGACCGATACGCCGATCACTTTGGTGTTGCGCGCGGCCCATTCGTCATTCAGCTGCGCAACTGCCGAAAACTCAGTGGTGCAAACAGGGGTGAAATCCTTTGGGTGCGAAAACAGAATGGCCCAGCTGTCGCCGATCCAGTCGTGAAACTGAACAGTGCCCTGATCCGTTTCTGCTGTAAAGTTGGGGACGGTATCGTTGATGCGCAAACCCATGGGGCATCTCCTTTCCAGTTAAAAACCTGAGTCGGTTGCGTGGAACCTAATCACTTTGCGCGCAGGTTAAACCATCCCCGGCGCTCAGGGATACGGAATTCGACCGCGTTAAGGGAAAATAATTTGATCAAATTCGCTATTGCTCGATCTTGGTATGGGTGCCAGAGTATGCGCTGACAACTGGGTTAGTGCTGATCCATCAGGAGGATTCACGATGATCGAAAAGCGGGATTTTTACATCAACGGTCAGTGGGTTTCTCCTTCGTCGCCCAATGAGTTTCAAGTGATCAACCCCTCGACCGAGGAACCCTGCGCAGTGATTTCACTGGGTGATGAAGCCGATACAAATGCGGCTGTTGCGGCGGCCAAAGCCGCGCTGCCCGGCTGGATGGCAACTCCGGTGGAAACGCGCATCGCGCTGGTTGAAAAGCTGGTCGATCTCTATGCGGACCGGTCCGAGGATCTGGCGCAAGCCATGTCACTTGAGATGGGCGCACCGATTGATCTGGCCCGTTCGGCGCAGGCCGGGGCGGGCATCTACCACCTGAAAAACTTCATCCGCGCCGCAAAGGCTTTCCAGTTCGAACGCCCGTTGGGGGATCACGCACCGAATGATCGCATCATCTATGAAGCGGTTGGTGTCGCTGCATTGATCACGCCTTGGAACTGGCCGATGAACCAGATCACACTCAAGGTCGGTGCAGCGGCAATCGCGGGCTGCACGATGGTCTTGAAACCGTCAGAGCAAAGCCCTCTGAACGCGATGATCTTTGCAGAGATGATGCACGAGGCAGGTTTCCCGCCCGGCGTGTTCAATCTGGTCAACGGTGACGGGGTGGGCGTTGGTTCGCAACTGTCCGGCCATCCAGATGTGGATATGGTCAGCTTTACCGGTTCGACCCGCGCCGGCACTGCGATTTCGAAGAATGCCGCCGAGACGCTCAAGAAAGTGCATCTGGAACTGGGTGGCAAAGGCGCGAATGTGATCTTTGAGGATGCGGATGATAAGGCGGTCAAGCGCGGTGTGCTGCACATGATGCAAAACACGGGCCAAAGCTGTAATGCACCCAGCCGGATGCTGGTGCAGCGCCCGATTTACGACAAGGCGGTAGAAACGGCGACTGAAGTGGCCAACATGGTCAAGGTCGGCCCTGCCATCGAAGAAGGCCGCCACATTGGCCCGGTGGTGAATGAGGTCCAGTGGACCAAGATTCAGGATCTGATACAAACAGGCATCGACGAAGGCGCTCGTCTGGTCGCCGGTGGCACCGGGCGGCCCGAGGGGCTGAACAAGGGCTACTATGTCCGCCCGACGGTGTTTGCCGACGCCAACAACCAGATGACCATCGCACGCGAAGAAATCTTCGGTCCGGTTCTGACCATGATCCCCTTCGACACCGAAGAAGAAGCCATCGAGATCGCCAACGACACGCCCTATGGCCTGACGAACTATGTTCAGACTCAAGACGGCGCACGAGCCAATCGCATGGCAAGGGTCTTACGCTCGGGCATGGTCGAGATGAACGGTCAGTCACGCAGCGCAGGCTCTCCGTTTGGGGGTATGAAGCAATCCGGCAACGGGCGTGAAGGTGGTGTGTTCGGTTTGGAAGACTTCCTTGAAGTCAAAGCGGTCGGCGGATGGGCGGCTGAGTAAGCCACCCAATGAGTCAGCCAAATTGGGCGGGGCAATACAGGTGCCCCGCCCTCAGTGTTTCAAACAGGCCGCACCACAAGCTGAGGCTCGCCATCTGAAGTGTGCCGTAGGGATCGGCCATCCCAGCCAATCTCTCCGGTGACGCGCTGCCGATAGGCGGAAAAGCTATCGAACCGCACCACATCGACAGGCGTATCGAAGTGCAGCGTAACCCTGCGACGCGCGCCATCGCCCAGCATAGTTATACCCCGAATTTCCCCCGTGTATGGCTGACCCAGGTATCGTCCCTCAACCCGGTCACCTACACGCAGGTGCATCCGATTTCCGGCCATTGCATGCAATGTGTTCCAGTCTCGCACGCCGTGCTGATGGGCCAACAGTTCCAGTGTGGCGCTATGCGACAGTGATACGCCTGTCGCTTTAAGTTTTTCCCGCAAGCGTTTTGCCTGCTCTTTCAGCTCTTCAAGCGGAGCAATGGTTTGGAGTCGTGTCATCATGTGCCTCGTTTCCTTGAACGGGCGCGTGTTTAGGACGGGGTTCGCATTACCATCCGCGCGCCGGAAAAGGGCAACAGATGTCATTAAACCGGGTTTCACCAAAGCCACAGGCCGCGAACGGTAGGGGACCCGAACCTGCTGTGCCTTTTGGCAGCGGTCTGGTCATCTGTCAATCAGGCATCGGCCTGCGCTGCTTCATAGGCCAGCATGGCGCGCTTAACGGGTAGACCCCAGTGATAACCACCTAACCCACCCGATTTGCGCAATGCGCGGTGACACGGGATCAACCAACTGACCGGGTTACGCCCAACTGCCGTTCCCACGGCGCGAACGGCTTGTGGTGAACCCACGCGCTGCGCGATTTCGGAATAGGTTGTGACCTGCCCCGAAGGGATATGCATCAACGCTTCCCACACTTTGATCTGCAAAGGCGACCCGATCAGGTAAAGCGGCGTTGGTTCCAGCCGGTCGTTAGCAGCCCCAAAAGCGCTCAGCACCCAAGGGCGCAAACGCATCGGATCCTCGACGAAATCCGCTTTGGGCCAGCGCGAGATCATGTCTTCCATCGCGGCCTCTTCGCCGGTCTCTGCCCCGAATGCCATGCCGCAGATGCCCTTGTCGGTGCCCATGACCAGCGCAGGGCCAAAGGGACATTCAAACCAACCCCAATAGATCGTGAGACCTGCGCCCTTGCGGGCGTATTCGCCGGGGCTCATGGATTCCCATTTCAGGAACAGATCGTGCAGGCGGCCGCTGCCGGACAGGCCAACGTTATGCGCAGTTTCTAAAGTGGTGAACCGCTCGCGCAACAGAGCCTTTGCGTGGCCCAGCGTGAGGTATTGTTGATACCGTTTCGGCGATACCCCGGTCCAGCGCGAGAACAAGCGTTGAAAATGGGCAGGGCTCATATCCATCTGACGGGCCAGCTCATCCAAGCTCAGGCCCTCG
Organism: Ruegeria sp. CF8; assembly: GCF_056537285.1. Lineage (NCBI taxonomy): Bacteria > Pseudomonadati > Pseudomonadota > Alphaproteobacteria > Rhodobacterales > Roseobacteraceae > Ruegeria > Ruegeria sp. CF8. Next base: position 51,180 of record NZ_JBQFRG010000005.1, read on the forward strand.
CCGCCCTGATCGATCAGGTCGATCGCGCGGCGCATGACGTTGTAGTGGTATCCGCTTTCCGGGGTCTGGACATTCATGTCGCTTACCTCTTGCACTATTTCCCAGACTATACGTCGTCTGTCTATTGGTGGGCGACCCGAAACTTGCGCAACCGTATTTCTTTGAGCATTGATCTGACTTAGGGTCGAACCACATCCAATCAATCCCGAGCCGAACATGACCCTCTCCGCCGCCATGGACCAAACAGGCCGCGTTCTTCTGGACGAGTGCGGTGAATCCCTGTTTCCCTGGTGGAGCTTCACCAAAACTGCAATCGCAGTTCTTGTCATGCAGGCGTGGGAACGCCAGCAATGCGATCTTGATGCGCCGTTCCGAGAGCATCCATTTTCGCTGCGCCAATTGATGCAGCACCGCGCCGGGCTGAGGGATTACGGGGCGCTACCTAGCTATGGTGATGCCGTCGCACAAGGTGCGGATCCCTGGTCTGTCGAGCAGTTGTTGGCAGAAGCAGATTTTCGCAACCTCGCCTACCCGCCCGGAACCAACTGGGTATATTCAAATGTGGGCTATCTGCTTTTGCGCCAATTTCTAGAAGAGGTGCACAACGCCAGTCTGGCCGAAATCATGCAAGCTCGCATTTGCCAGCCGCTGGGTCTGACTGCACGCGTTGCTCGGACACGGGATGATTTCGAACAGTTGTATTGGAACGCGCATGGTTATCACCCGGACTGGGTCTACCACGGCTGCCTTATGGGCACTGCAACCGACGCCTTGCGCCTGTTATGCGCCGTCCTGAACGGCGATCTGTTATCTGCTGCAAGCAAAGACCAGTTGCTCAGCCGTTCCATGCAAGGCCCGGCTATTCTGGGACGGGTTTGGAGCGAAACCGGCTATGGGCTTGGTCTGATGATCGGTGCGGCCCAACCCGTGGGCCGCATTATCGGGCACACTGGATGCGGCCCATTTTCGGCAAATTTGATCGCACAGTTTCCAGACACCCCTTCCGGGCTTTTGGTGGCCAGCTTTTGCCCAAAAGGTGACGAAACGCCCGCGGAATTTGAAGCCGTAAGACTTGCTACCAAGCTAGACGAGTCGCGCGCATGACCACATCAAGCGTGTTTTCAATTGCAGCCCGCACAATCCCACGGCATTAAGGCCCGGATGGCTAAACAACTCGACTATCATACGATCCGCGAGATCTTTACGCGCTTTCAGGAAGCCGACCCGGAACCCAAGGGCGAGCTGGAGCATGTAAACGTCTATACGCTGGTCGTGGCCGTCGCGCTGTCGGCGCAAGCGACCGATGCGGGCGTCAACAAAGCCACCCGCGAACTGTTCAAGATCGCCGACACGCCGCAAAAGATGCTGGACCTTGGCGAAGAGGGCCTGATCGAACATATCAAGACCATCGGTCTGTTCCGTCAAAAGGCGAAGAATGTCATCAAGCTGAGCCGGATTCTGGTTGAAGATTACGGCGGCGAGGTGCCCAATTCCCGCGCCGCGTTGCAATCGTTGCCGGGTGTCGGGCGCAAGACGGCCAATGTGGTTCTGAACATGTGGTGGCGGCAACCTGCACAGGCGGTTGATACGCATATCTTTCGCGTTGGCAACCGAACCGGCATTTGCCCCGGCAAGGACGTGGACGCAGTCGAGCGGGCCATCGAAGACAACATTCCTGCTGACTTTCAACTTCATGCACATCACTGGCTGATCCTGCATGGCCGGTACCATTGTAAGGCGCGCAAGCCACAATGCCCCACCTGCATCATCCGTGATCTCTGTCAATTCGAGGACAAAACCCAATGAAAACTTACCAACTGACCGGCATCGGAAATGCCGTCGTGGACGTGATTTCCCAAGCCGATGACAGTTTCCTGGAACTGATGGGCATCGAGAAAGGCATCATGCAGCTGATCGAGCAGGAGCGTGGTGAGGTTCTGTATGCCTCGATGGAAGGCCGTGTGCAGACGCCGGGCGGCTCGGTCGCCAATACGATTGCGGGTGCCGGAGCCCTTGGACTGGACGCCGCCTTCATCGGGCGCGTGCATGACGACGCGCTGGGCCGCTTCTATGCGGATGCGATGAACGAGGACGGCGTTGATTTCGTGAACCCTCCGGTTCCAGGCGGTGAGCTGCCGACCTCGCGTTCGATGATCTTCGTCTCGCCTGATGGTGAGCGGTCGATGAACACCTATCTGGGGATTTCGTCCGAGCTGTCTTCGCAGGACGTGTCAGATGACGTCGCTGGCAACAGCCAGATCATGTTCCTCGAGGGCTATCTGTTCGATAAGGAAAAGGGCAAAGCTGCGTTTCTCGAAGCCGCGCGCGCCTGTCACAAGGGAGGTGGCAAGGCCGGTATCGCCATTTCCGATCCGTTCTGCGTGGAACGTCACCGGGTCGATTTCCTGCTGCTGATCGAAAACGAACTGGATTTCGTGATCGGCAACGAGGCCGAGATCAAATCGCTGTTCGAAACCGACGATCTGGACGAAGCGCTGGCCAAAACCGCCGCAATTTGCCCGCTGGTGGTCTGCACACGTTCAGGCGATGGCGTGACGGTCCTGAATGGTGACAACCGCATTGACGTGCCAGTTGAAAAGGTTGTGCCAGTGGATGCAACAGGCGCTGGCGATCAGTTTGCCGCAGGCTTCCTGTTTGGCATGGCCACTGGTCGGGATTATGAGACCTGCGCGAAAATCGGCAATGTCTGTGCTCGTGAAGTCATCAGCCATATAGGCCCGCGCCCAGAGGCAAACATGCAGGAACTTCTGCGCGCTGAAGGGTTGCTCTGACTTGGGATCGAGACCCTGTTATTTGATCTGAAAACGGTTCGGGGCGCATGCGCCCCGCGCTGATCCGGTTGTTTTCTAGGAAAACAGCGCCAGCCAGATTCCGACAAACATCAGAACCCCGCCCAGGTTCACCCAGACGTGCCATATCGCGTAACGAAACGGCAGTGTCTTTTGGGCATAAAACATCGTTCCAAAAACATAGCTGGCTGCGCCGCCCGCAATGCACCAAAGGGTAGCTGTAGGAACTGTCGTCATGTCGGGGATCGCGCCCAGACCAATCCCGCCTAGACCGAGGTATGACGCCGTCGACCATCGAGATTTGACCGTCTCATTCGAGATCTTATTCCAGACGGCTGCGATAGTCAGACCCCAGCATACCCAAAGCAAGGTCATGGTCCATGTCGTGTCCGCCTGAACGAAGAATGGCGTGAATGTTCCGCAGATACTGGGATAAATCGCGGCGTGGTCGATGCGGCGCAACAGCTTGCGACGATCATGCCAAGGCGCGAAATGATAGGCGCAGGACGCAAGGTTCGAGGCAAGTGCACTGAGAACATACACGATGACCGCAAGAAGCAGCGCAACATCCAGACGTTGATAGGCGTTCACGATCAGCAGGCTGCCAGCCGTCAGGATCAAGGACAACCCGACCCCATGGACAACCATGTCAGCGGTGCGGTGCGCGCGTACTGGGCTGGGATAGGTTGTTTGAATCATGAAGAGCCTGCTAGGAACGGCTCCGCGCTAAAGGTCCGCTTGGAAAATGTCCAACCTTCCCATACGTCAATTCTTCTTATGCAAGTAGCTGTCAAAAGCCTTAAGCACTTGCTCGTATACTTCTCGTTTGAACGGTACGATCTCGTCGATCAACCGATCAGGCGCTTGCCATTTCCATTGTGAAAACTCTGGGTGATCGGTTTCGATGTTGATCTGATCATCCGATCCGACAAAGCGCAGCAGGAACCATTTCTGCTCTTGCCCGCGATAACGGCCTTTCCAGATATTGGGCACGATGTCGTGCGGCAGATCGTAAGGCAGCCAACCGTCGGTTTCGGCCACAACGTCGACCAGGTCCGAGGTCACCCCGGTTTCTTCCCACAGCTCGCGCAAGGCCGCGTCGCGCGGGTCTTCGCCTTTGTCCACGCCACCCTGCGGCATCTGCCATGCGTCCTTGTGGCGGTCATTGCGCTGACCCACAAAAATCCTGCCCTCCGCGTTTATCAGCATCAGCCCCACGCAAGGACGATAGGGCAGCTTGGCGATGTCTTCGGGTGTCATTTGGGGCCTCATCGGGTTGTTCCGCCAACCTCTAGCAACCGCAAGGGCAACAGCAAAGAGGGTGACGTGGGGTTTCGCGTGACAAAGTTGACGCGAAGGTCAATCTAACACCCATATTCGGGAGGGAGAGTTTCGCCATGACTGCGTACCCAAACATGCTGGCCCCGCTGGATCTGGGCTTTACCACCTTGAAGAACCGCGTGCTGATGGGCTCGATGCATACGGGGCTTGAGGAAACCGGTGACTGGAACCGGGTGGCTGAATTCTATGCCGATCGGGCACGCGGTGGCGTGGCGCTGATGGTTACGGGCGGTATTGGCCCGAATCTTGAGGGCTCGGTTCTGCCCGGCGCGTCGATGATGACCAATGAAAAAGAGGTGGCGAACCATTCCATCGTGACCCAACGGGTACACGAAGCAGGCGGCAAGATCGCGATGCAGATCCTGCACGCGGGCCGCTATGCTTATGGTCCGAAATGTGTGGCCCCCAGCCCGGTGAAATCCCCTATCTCTCCTTTTCCGCCTAATGAACTGGATGAAGAAGGCATCGAAAAACAAATCAGCGACATCGTGAACGCCGCCGTTCTGGCCCAACAGGCAGGCTATGATGGGGTCGAAATCATGGGGTCGGAAGGGTATTTCCTGAACCAGTTCCTTGTGACCCATACCAACAAGCGCACAGACCGCTGGGGCGGGTCCTACGAGAACAGGATGCGCCTGCCGATCGAGGTCGTGCGCCGCACGCGCGAGGCCGTAGGCCGCGATTTCATCATCATCTACCGCCTGTCGATGATTGATCTGGTGCCCAACGGCTCGACCCATGAAGAGGTGGTGCACCTGGCGCAAGAGGTGGAAAAGGCCGGTGCCACGATCATCAATACCGGCATTGGCTGGCACGAGGCGCGGATTCCGACCATCGCCACCAGCGTTCCGCGCGCTGCTTTCGCCTGGGTGACGAAAAAGCTGATGGGCAAGGTTTCGATACCTGTGATCACCTCAAATCGGATCAACACGCCCGAGGTCGCCGAAGAGGTCTTGGCCACCGGCTGTGCGGATATGGTGTCGATGGCCCGCCCGATGCTGGCAGACGCCGATTTCGTCAACAAAGCCATTGCGGGGCAATCTGCGCAAATCGCACCCTGCATTGCGTGCAATCAAGCCTGTCTGGATCATACATTCAGCGGCAAGCTGACGTCTTGTTTGGTCAATCCCCGCGCCTGTCATGAGACCGAATTGGTTATTGAGCCTGCTTCGACCCAGAAAAACGTTGCCATTGTCGGTGCAGGCCCCGCCGGTCTGTCCACCGCCATGACCGCCGCCCAGCGTGGCCACAACGTCACCTTGTTTGACCGCGCCGCAGAGATTGGCGGACAGTTGAACATGGCCAAACAGGTTCCGGGCAAGGAAGAGTTTTGGGGGCTGGTCGATTGGTATCGCACCATGATGGACGATCTGGGCGTAAAGGTGGAGTTGAACCGTGAGGTCAGCGCTGACGACCTGGCCGGCTTTGACGAGGTGATCATCGCAACCGGCGTCACACCACGCGATCCGCAGATTCCCGGGCAGGATCGGAAGAATGTCCTCAGCTATATCGACGTGCTGCGTGGCAAGGCCGAACTCGGCGAATCCGTCGCTGTAGTCGGCGCAGGTGGCATCGGCTTTGACGTCTCCGAATTTCTTTTGGAGGACGGACACAGCGCAACCACCGACTTGCCGCTTTGGATGAAGGAATGGGGCGTGACAGACCCGGCCGAACATCGCTCGGGTCTTGCGCCAGAAGGGCCTCAACCCAGCGCGCCTGCGCGTCAGGTCACATTGCTACAGCGCAAGAAACAGGCGCACGGTAAGGGACTGGGCAAAACCACCGGCTGGATTCACCGTGCTGCACTAAAGATGAAAAACGTAAACTTCGTGGGCGGTGTGAACTATGAGCGCATCGACGATGAGGGCCTGCATGTCAGTTTTGGCGAAGACCGTGCTGACCCGACAGTGATCTCGGCGGATACAATCGTTCTGTGTGCCGGGCAGGTTTCAGACCGGTCTCTGGCGGACGCGCTGATCGAACGCGGCGTTACTCCGCACGTAATCGGCGGCGCGGATGTGGCGGCTGAACTGGACGCCAAACGGGCGATTAATCAGGGAACACGACTGGCGGCCGAGCTTTAAGCTCGGTCAGTCAGAAAGTGCAAGTTTCACCCCCAGCGCACCAAAAGCCGTTGCAAAACACCGTTTGATCCAGGCCATCACGGACGGGCGGTGGATGATGTAGTCCCGCGCCAAGGCTGCGCAGGCCCCATAGGCGATGAAGACAACAAAGGTCATCGCCATGAAGGCAAGCGCCAGTTGCACCAAAGCCGACCCTGCATGGGCTGTTTCGGCGGGTAAGAACTGCGGCAGGAACGCGAGGAAGAACAATGAAAGTTTCGGGTTCAACACGTTGATCAACGTGCCGGTCGTCGCAATCTTTAGGTAGCCTTTGGTCGATTTCTCGGCGCTTACCTCCATGGCTCCGCCCTCGCGGACAATGCCCCACGCCATATAGAACAGGTAGAGCACCCCAAGGTATTTGAGCACCTGAAAGGCCAACGCACTTGTATGCAGCAGAGCGGCCAAGCCGATAATGCTGGCCACAGCGGCGGGCACGATTCCAAGTGTGCAGCCTGCCGCCGCTGCAATGCTGGCGCGAAAACCGCGGCCGAGCCCAATGGCCAGCGTGTAGATGACGCCGGTGCCCGGCAACAGCACAACGATCAAGGATGTAAGAAGAAACTCAAGTGACATAGAACCCTCCGACCAATGGCCGGAGAGTTCCTTACATCAACACGAAAGTAAACAGGCCCGCGGTCGCTTATTCGACCGTGATCGTTATCACTTCGGACACAATCGGCGGGTTGTGCGGCACATGGCCCGCGTCGCCCAATACCAGTTGCAGCGTGTGCTGACCTGCGGGCAGGTCCAGTGTCACTTCGGTCTGGCCGCCGCCAAAATGCATATGGTTGTCATCGGCAGGAAGGCCATAAGCCAGCTCGTCCGCACCATCTTCACCCTCACCAATCGGGGGGCGGTTGAGCAACAGGTGGTGGTGGCCGGTGTTTTCCTTCTCGGTCCCGGCAGGGGCGACGCCCATTCCGCTGAGGCCGAAGACAACCGTGACCGGTGATTGCACTGTGTCACCGTCTGAAAGGTTAACGAAATAAACCTTAGCATCGGGGTTCGAAGGCGTTTCACCCCCGGCGTGTGCAAAGCCCGCAAAAAGGCAAAAGGCAGCGATGGTGAAAACGGTCTTCATGATCTCCTCCCTTGTCACAAAAATGCCATCCTCAAGGTAACACAATAGGCCGCCGCGCGAAAAAACACAGCCAGACAGGGGCTCAGGCGCATTTGGAAACCACTGTTTCTGCGTTTCCCATACGCAAACGATCCGATTCAAATCCCTGATATTATCCCATGTCTGCCGCGTTTCCGCCCAGATTCAGCGCCATAGTCGAGTACGAAATCAAGATCTGGGGAACGAGTATGGACCGACTGACCGAAATGGAAGCCTTCGCCAATGTGGTGGACCAAGGTGGCTTCACCGATGCGGCCAAAAAGATGGGCATCTCCAAATCCGCCGTGTCCAAACATGTCTCGAGCCTCGAAGCGCGTCTGGGGGCCCGGTTGCTGAACCGCACCACGCGCCGGGTGTCGCCGACGGAAATCGGCCTTGCCTACTATGACCGCGCGCGGCGCGTTCTGAATGACGCGGGAGAGGCAGATTCGCTGGTCACATCTATGCAATCGGCCCCTTCGGGCCTTCTGCGCATCAGCGTTGCCACCGACTTCGGCGTGAATCACCTGTCCCCCGTTCTCTCCGAGTTTCTGGCCGCTTATCCCGACATCACTGTGAACATGGTTCTGAACAACCGTTACGTCGAATTGATTTCCGAAGGATTTGACGTGGCCGTCCGCATTGGCGAGCTGGAAGACAGCACGCTGCGCGCACGCAAACTGACCGAAACCGTGAAACGCATGGTAGTTGCACCCAGCTACATCGAACGCTTCGGACGCCCGCAGAAGATCGATGATCTGAATGAACACAAACTGCTGCACTATTCCAGCCAGTCTTCGGGCAATGTCTGGAAGCTGACCGCGCCATCGGGCGAAAAACGTCAGGTGCGCACCGCAGGATGGTTGAGCGTGAATGACGGGCAATCGCTGCTGAACGCCGCTATCTCTGGACTGGGGATCGCGTACCTGCCCAGCTATCTTTACGCCGAAGCATTGAAATCAGGACAGGTGGTCGACGCCATGCCATCTCTACCGGACGAGGTTCAGGGCATCTATGCCGTCTACCCGCCCGGCCGCTTCACACAACCCAAAGTTCGAGCCTTTATCGACTTCCTCGTCGAATCCTACCACGACAAAGGCCCGATGGACTGGTAATTCTCCCTGAAGACCAACCTATGACCCGCATGTCAAAGTGCGGGTCTTTTTTTGCCTTCAGGCTCGGCTTTACCTGTTCAGTTGACCAGCAGCACCGCCTCGACCCGGCGGTTCAGGTCGCGGCCCTCGGGCGTCGCGTTGGACGTAATCGGAGCCAGATAGCCCACGCCTTGCGCTTCGATCCGCTCGGGGGCTACGCCATGGGCCTCAATCAATCGGGTGCGTACGGCCTCGGCCCGGCTTTTGCTGACGGAGATATTGGCCGACAGCGCGCCTGTGTCATCGGTATGCCCGACTAACGCAAGTCGCGTGTCAGGATTGTCAGACAAGTAACCGGCGACCAGAGTCAGCGAGGCGAACGGACCTTCACCCAATGCCACCTCGCCGGTTGGAAAATGCAAATCATCTAGGATCACATGCCCTGCGCTTGTCAGAGCCTCCAGCAATCCGCCCGAGCCTTCGACGGCCTGTTCGATCACAACCGGATCAGGGTCAGGCGCATCCTGCGGCGTCACGCGGATCAACTGAACGTAGCCATCCGGCGGGTTACGGCTGACCAATAAGCTAAGCGCGACGGATCCCTTGGTCGCTGAAAGGAAACGGTAATCCTGAATAGCGACATACATATCAGGTGTCGGCACAACTTCTGTCCCAAAACGGAAATCGAAACCGCCGCAGGTGTGCGCCTCACATTCAAACAGGATCTTGTAGCCTTGCGCCTCGATCTGGTCACGCAGCGGCGTAAGCAATTGCAAAGTCGTGCTGGAGCCTGCCTGAAGCCGCCACGTAAACCGCTCAACCCGACCTTCAACAGTGTCGGAAGGCACTGCACCGTTCGCAAAGGGCCCAGTCGGAAGCTCATAGCTGTCCAGCGGCGAGGTCCGGTCGCTAATCTGGCGCGCACTGGTGGGCAGGGTCAGATCCTGCGCCAGAAGCGGCCCGGTCAGTAGCATTGAAAGAAGAACAGCGGCGCGGATCATCGAAACTGTGCGTGATATTCTTCGTTGGGTACCATTGCGGTTGCACTGGCCACCCGGTTGGACATGTTGAAGAACCCGGCCACATTCGCAATGTCCCAGATGTCGCGGTCGGTAAACCCAGAATCGCGCAACTTCTGGCGATCAGGTTCTTCAATCTCAGCGCTTGCGGTGGTCATCTTGGCGGCAAAATCCAGCATCGCACGTTGACGCGGCTCCAGCGGCGCGACCCGATAGTTCATCACCAGCATTTCGCCCAGCTGCGGATCACCCGAAAGCTGCCGCACCGCCGCACCATGCGCGACCAGACAGTAAAAGCATTTGTTGATTGATGAGACGACCACCGCAATCATCTCGCGCTCCAGCTTGGACAATCCGCTGTCAGCCAACATCAGGTCGTTATACATCGCCGTAAAGGCGTTCAGCTTGTCGATGTCGAACGCGTTGGCCTTCAGTACGTTCGGTACCATACCCAGTTTTTCGACGCAGATATCAAAGTACTTCTGCGTTTCCGGCGGCAGCGGATCGACCATGGGCAGGTTCAGCGCGGTGGGCATGTCTTTCTGTGTCACGGCGGCCTCTTCAGTTCACTCGAGCAGACGGTAATGGTATTCGCCCGCAAGCTCCATCCCGAGCGCGCGATAAAGACCGTTGGCCGCATTGTTGGCCTTGGTGCAGATCACACTGAGGGTCTGCGCGCCGTTGTCCCGCGCCCAGATTGCCGCCGCGCGCATGGTCCAATGGCCCAAACCTTGGCGGCGGTGCTCGGGCAGGATTTCAAGCGCGTGTGCCATCGCAACATCCTCATGCATTGCCACAAAGGCCACACCGCTGGGTTTATCATTGTGGCGCAGCAACAGGCTGGTTTTGGGGCCCTTCGCGCGCGCCATCACCGCCAAACGTTCTGCGCCGATCCCGGCCGAAGCCCAGATTTCGCGCATGATTTCAAGCGGTTCCCAGACCGAAAAAACCATGACCGGAGGGATAGGCTGATCTGTCAGCAGGTCGACAGGGCAGGCATAGATGTTGACCGGATCCAGAATACGATACCCTCGACGGGCCAGCTGCGCGTCCAGCGCCTCGTCTCCGGGTCGCAGGCAGAAAATGCGTTTCTGCCCTATGGCCAGCATTGCGGCTTCGGCGGCGTCAATATCCGCGTCGGTGGTGGGGCCACATGCATTGGCCGCAGACACGCGCGACCCGCCACCCTGCCCTTCGCGCAGTTGGAACGGGCCAAGCGCTTTGTAGCCTGCGGCAGGCCATGTGCCGTCGACAATATCCGTCCAGTTGGTGCTCAAAGCTCCAACTCTTTCGCCAGGCGGGTCATAGCCGCGTCAATCTGCCCACCGTCAGTGCCACGGATCACAACGTTGGCCCCGAAGGCTCCGTTGATCTGGAACGGATAGCAGCCAATGGACAGCTGGCTGAAGTCCTCAGCCAGTACAGACAGAGTCGCCGCAATGTCACCCTCACCGCGATCAATGCGCAAAGTTTGCGACAACAAGGGGCTGCCGCCTGTCAGCTTGGGTAAAACACTGGCCACCATGGCCTGAAACACTGAAGGCACACCCGCCATCACATGCACGTTCGCAAGGATAAAACCCGGTGCGGTCGAAACCGGATTGTCGATCAAGGTTGCACCATCCGGGATACGCGCCATGCGCAGGCGAGCGGCGTTCAGCTCCAACCCGGATTTGTCGTAATGCGCCTGCAACAACGCCCGCGCGTCATCCCTGATATCAATCGGCGTGTTGAAGGCCCGTGCGATGCAATCGGCGGTGATATCGTCGTGGGTCGGACCGATGCCGCCGCTGGTAAAGACGGTATCATAGGCATCAGACAATGCCGCAACCGCCGCTTCGATGGCAGGGGCGTCATCGCTGACAATGCGCACTTCTTTAAGGTCGATGCCGTGTTTGGTCAGCTCCTGCGCCAGAAAATGCATATTCGCATCACGGGTGCGGCCGGACAGGATTTCATCCCCGATCACCAACATCGCTGCGGTTGGATTGGCCATGGCGCTCTCCCCTCTTGATCGTTCTCAGGGGCAGGTATAGGCCCTGAACCATGCGTTTTGAAACCCCTCTTGTCCCCGCTCGCCTGATCCGTCGCTACAAACGCTTTCTGGCTGATTGCACGCTGGAAGACGGGCAAGAGGTTACGGCTCATTGCGCCAATCCCGGGTCGATGATGGGGCTGGCCGAACCGGGCGAGAAAATCTGGCTGGAACCCAATGACGACCCGAAGAAAAAGCTGAAATACGGCTGGCGTCTGGTGGATCACGAAAACGGACATTTTACTGGCGTTGATACCTCGGTTCCCAATCGCGTCTTACGGGCAGCACTTGAAGCTGGCGAAATTCCTGAACTGGCCGCCTATGACACCGTCCGGCCCGAGGTGAAATACGGCGAAAACAGCCGCATCGATTTTCTGCTGACCGCACCGGGCTTGCCCAACGCTTATGTCGAGGTCAAAAGCGTGACCCTCTCGCGCCAACCCGGATTGGCCGAGTTTCCCGACAGCGTCACGGCGCGCGGCACCAAGCATCTGGGCGAGCTGGCGGCAATGGCCGCGCAAGGGCACCGCGCGATCATGCTGTATCTGGTCCAGCGCACCGATTGCGATCGGTTTGCGCTGGCGGCCGATATTGATCCCACCTATGCGACAGCATTTGACGCGGCGCAGGCGCAGGGGGTGGAACGATTGGTGTATGGGACGAAGATTTCGCCAGAAGGGGTTTGGTTGGATAGGAATGCAATAATGATGAGTGACAGGTAGTACTGAATGCCGCCTAGTGCCCTAAGCGGACGTTCCGATGGCGGGAAAAACCAGGAACTGCGCAGCGCAATTCAATGAATGTGATATCAACCGAAAACGCCAACTTCTTTGCGTTCCTTAGACCATTATTTCACTTAACAAGCTTGAATATTAGGCGTTTCATCGGAAGGCTCCGGCTAACCGAAGTTTAATAACTTGAAAATTCTGAGTTGATCGTGAGACTTATCGTATGAGCGAGTATTTTGATGAAATGTTCAACGGCGATGGATCACTCAGAGGTCCGTATGAAGAAATAGGCCGTTGGTTCAACGCTGAGGATGCATCTCGTTTAAGGGCAAAACAGCGCGAAGCCGAAGAAGTCTTCAGGCTGACCGGCATTACCTTTAACGTATATGGCAAAGCCGAGGCCGAGGAACGTCTGATCCCGTTTGATATCGTACCACGTGTCATTTCCGCGCGCGAATGGCAAAGGCTGGAACGCGGCATCGAACAGCGGGTGCGGGCAATCAACGCATTTCTTCATGACATTTATCATCGTCAGGAAATTGTCCGGGCCGGGCGTGTGCCTGCTGAGATGATTGCCGGGAACGAAGCTTTCCTGCCGCAGATGCTTGGTGTCTCACCGCCCGGACAGGTTTATACGCACATTGTTGGTGTCGATCTGGTGCGAACCGGACCAGACGAATTTTTCGTTCTGGAAGACAATGCCCGCACGCCGTCCGGGGTCAGCTATATGCTGGAGAACCGGGAGACGATGCTAAAGATGTTCCCCGAGCTTTTCAGCGCGACCAATGTTCGGAATGTTTCTGATTACCCCCGTAATCTGAGAAGGTCTCTTGCGGCCTGTGCACCAGCTTGCGCAGACGGAGAACCCACTGTCGCGGTGTTAACCCCGGGCATTTATAACTCAGCCTATTACGAACATGCGTTTCTTGCTGATCAAATGGCCGTGGAATTGGTCGAAGGCCACGATCTTCGGGTTGTCGACGGACGCGTCTGCATGCGCACCACCAGAGGCTATAAACCCATCGACGTGCTGTATCGCCGGGTCGATGACGACTTCTTGGATCCACTGAATTTCAACCCTGACAGCGCATTAGGCGTACCTGGCATTCTGGACGTTTACCGCGCAGGTGGCATCACGATCGCCAATGCGCCGGGAACAGGTATTGCCGATGACAAGGCGATCTATTCCTACATGCCCGAGATCGTTGAGTTCTATACGGGCGAAAAGCCTCTGTTGCAGAATGTTCCAACCTGGCGGTGCAGCGATCCAAAATCGCTTTCCTACGTGCTGGACAACCTATCCGAACTTGTCGTGAAAGAAGTGCACGGTTCTGGCGGCTACGGGATGCTGATTGGCCCGACCGCCAGCAAAAAAGAGATTTCCGCTTTCCGGGATAAACTCAAAGCGCGGCCAGCGAACTACATTGCACAGCCGACGCTGTCTCTTTCGACGGTTCCAATCTTCGCACGTTCGGGGCTGGCCCCCAGACATGTCGACCTACGACCTTTTGTTTTGGTGTCTCCCGACGGGATCAAAATCACACCTGGCGGATTGACCCGCGTAGCGCTGAAGAAAGGCTCACTGGTCGTAAACTCGAGCCAGGGCGGCGGGACCAAAGACACCTGGGTTCTGGAGGACTGACCATGCTGGGAAAAACTGCTGGCGGGTTGTTCTGGATGTCCCGATACCTGGAGCGCGCGGAAAACACGGCCAGGCTGCTGGAGACAGGTCAAAGGATGGCGTTGACCCGGACTAAGAACTCCGCCGAGGAATGGGGGTCGGTTCTGAAAACGGCCGGAGTTCTGGATGGGTACCACGCCAAGTACGATGAAATTTCAAAAGACAATGCCGTCGATTGGATGCTGCGTGACGCTGACAACCCGTCCTCGATCAAGTCGGTTATCAAGCAAGCACGAGACAACGCGCGCCTTGTTCGAACCGCGCTGACCCACGATGTCTGGAGTGCTGTAAATGCGACTTGGATGCAGATTGACGAGGTCATGAAGCGCCGCGTGAATGAGCGGGATTTGCCCGCGACGCTGGAACTCATTCGCCAACAGGCGGCGCTGGTGCGCGGTGCCACCTTGGGGACCATGCTGCGCAATGACATTTTCGACTTCACCCGCATTGGCACGTTTGTCGAGCGGGCCGACAACACCGGGCGCATTCTGGACGTGAAATACTATGTTCTGCTGCCCACTGCCTTCTCGGTCGGCTCGTCACTGGACAACATCCAATGGGAAAGCATCCTCCGATCTGTCGGCGCTGGTGGAGGGTATCGAATGACGCATGGTGAGAAAACACGACCGTCTGATATCGCGCAATTTCTGATCTTGGATCAGCGGATGCCTCGCAGCCTTCACTTTTGCTGCAGAAAGATTCAAGAGAACCTGTCATACCTGAAGAAAGACTATGGCTTTGCCGGGCCTTCGTGCGAGGCGTCAAACGCTCTCTACGAGAAATACCTGGATCAGAAGATCTCGGATATCTTTGAATTCGGTCTTCACGAATACATTCAGGACTTTCTAACCGACCTAGGCAACTTAAGCCGTCAGATCGAGATTGATTACCGGTTCTACGAGTAGACAATGAAACTGCACATTCGACACGAGACACGATACGATTTCGACGCACCGGTTCCCTTCGGGCTGCAACAGCTGAGGAAGACACCAAAGTCCTTTCGCAATCAAAGCATTGAAAGTTGGAACACCGAAATCACCGGCGGGCGCAAAGAACTGACGTTTGAAGACTATCACCGCAACACTGTGGAATTGATCAGTTTCGACGCAAACACCCAAAGTATTTCGTTGATCTCTGAGGGCGTTGTTGAGGTGGAAGACACCCATGGCGTCTTGGGGCGTCACGAAGGGTCGACACCCTTGTGGCTGTTCAACAGGGGCACCCCGCAGACAACGCCGGGGAAAGGGGTTGCCGACCTGATAGCCGCGTTGCCCAAAGGCGAACCGCTGGAACAGATGCACGCTCTGTCCGAAAAAATTCGAGCTCAGGTCGCGTATGAAATTGGAAGTTCGCACCCGGACTGGAGCGCCGAAGATGCCCTCAAAGCCGGGCGCGGCGTGTGTCAGGACCACACACATATCTTCATTACATGCGCGCGACAGATCGGAGTCCCGGCACGTTATGTATCGGGTTACTTGATGATGAACGAAACGGAACTGCAGGACGCGACCCATGCCTGGGCCGAAGTGCATTTGGACGGTCTTGGCTGGGTCGGGTTTGACGTTTCAAACGGGATCTCACCTGACGATCGATACGTCCGCGTCGCAACCGGGCTGGACTATGCCCAAGCCGCACCGGTAATAGGGAACAGAATTGGGACAGCGGGCGAGCAATTGACAGTGCAGTTGCAGGTCGCACAGCAGTAACGGAGAATTTGATGACCTACGCTGTGGGCATGCGGCTGAATCGCGGGCTGGTGTTCATGTCCGATACGCGCACGAATGCAGGCGTGGACAATGTTTCGACCTTCAACAAGATGTTCAACTGGACAGTCGAAGGGGACCGGTCGATCACAATCCTAACGGCTGGAAACCTTGCCACTACTCAGGCGACGATCAGCCTTCTGGAAGAGCGTACAAAAGTGCCGGAAGAACGCTCGCCGTCTATACTGGAAGCGCCGACAATGTTTCAGGTTGCGCAACTGGTCGCGGCAACGCTGAACGACGTCATCGAAGAGCATGCCCGGTCTGGTCAGCAAGCTGACAGCGCCTTTCACGCGACACTCATTCTAGGAGGCCAGATCAAGGGCGGCCCGTCTCGTTTGTTTCTGATCTATCCCGAAGGCAACTTTATCGAGGCCGGCGACGATACCCCGTTCTTTCAGATCGGAGAGACAAAATATGGTCGCCCAATTCTAGTGCGCGCCTATGATCCGGAAATGAGCTTTCCGGAAACCGTAAAACTCCTGCTTGTGAGTTTTGATTCCACAATCAAGGCCAATCTATCTGTCGGGGCTCCGCTTGACCTGCTTCTCTACGATGAAGACAGCCTTGAAGGTGGAACGCGAACAAGGTTCGAACCCGACGATCATTACTTTCGCACGATCTCAGAGGGGTGGGGCGATGCCTTGAAATCCGCCCTGTCCAAGCTTCCGGAGTACAATTTGTAGGGAAAACTAAACGGTTGAACATCCGCTTTGTCTGCATAGTACGGTTTGCTTGCTTTACCGCCTGAGCGAAAAAGCCGTAATGACACTCCAAACAATGCTCAACGGGCTAACGCTTGAATTTGCCGCTTTTTGCACCATTTGAAACCCCGCAACCCGGCACCCTCTGGTACTTTCTGCACAAGCAGCGTAAAAGGAATGCTGCGCGCAACTTTTTGGAGCTTAGCGTCGATGAAAGAACATCGTGGCCGCCTGACCAAAGACGGCATCCGCATCTATGAACAAAGTGACTTCGCCGGGATGCACGCGGCGGGGGCTTTGGCGGCACGGATTCTGGATGATATTGCCGAACATGTCTTTCCCGGCCAGACGACCGGCGTAATTGACGGGCTGATCACTCAGATGGTCGAAGACGCGGGCGCAACTTCGGCCACAATTGGCTACAAGGGCTATCAACACGCCAGCTGCATCAGCGTCAATCATGTGGTCTGCCACGGCATTCCCGGTGACAAAAAGCTGAAAGACGGCGACATCCTGAACATCGACGTGACTGTTATCGTTGACGGCTGGTTCGGCGACACCTCGCGCATGTACGTGGCGGGTAAACTGCCGCGCAAAGCAGAACGGTTGATCCAAGTGACCCATGATGCGCTGTTCAAGGGTATAGAAATGGTTAAGCCCGGCAACACTTTCGGTGACATCGGCCATGCCATTCAGGCTTATGTCGAGGCGCACCGGATGAGTGTTGTACGTGATTTCTGCGGCCACGGTCTGGGCCGCGTGTTCCACGCGCCGCCGAACGTGCTGCACTATGGCCGTCCGGGCACTGGTGCGGTTCTGGAAGAAGGTATGTTCTTTACCATTGAACCGATGGTCAATCTGGGTCGTCCTGAAACCAAAACGCTGGCCGATGACTGGACTGCCGTGACCCGCGACAAGTCATTGTCGGCACAGTTCGAGCATTCGGTTGGTGTCACGGCGGATGGGGTCGAGATCTTTACGCTCTCACCGGGCGGCAAGTACCACCCGACTTATTCTTCCTGATCGGCAGCCTGTTCGCGCATCACTTTCAGCAGCATCGTTTCTGCCCCCCATGGCGTGACTGCGTCATGGATGAAAACCGGCGCGCGCATCGGCTTGCGCTCGGGGCCGGTTGAGGCTTCGGCGTCGCGGGAAAACGTCCAGCTAAAGGGTGTCAGGGCTCGGTCCATGACGGCACGTTAGCACAGTTCAGGTTCTGAGTCCCAAAAGCCGGTGTGCCTGTGCCATATCCGTGATCACTTCGGCACCCAGATCAGCCAACCTGTTGCCACCCCCATGTGGTGCATAAACCAAACAGCGCATATCCGCCCGCACGGCCGCTGTGACACCATTCTGGCTGTCTTCAATAACCACAGGGGTATTTGCTTCGAAGTGCTAAGCGGCCAGCTTGAACATCTTTGGGTCCGGTTTGCCAGTTCCCAGAACATGAGCCGAGAACATAACGTCCTTAAAGCAGTCCCAAAGCCCATTCTGACCCAGAGTGATCTTCATCTTGTCCGGGCTGCCGTTTGACACAACGCAGAACGGGATGCCGTTTTGATCCAATGCCGCCAACAATTCGGAAACACCAGGCACCAAAGGAACCCCTTTGCGCAGGCGGTCATAGGTTTCAGCATAGATCTGATCCACCCAGCCCTCGGGTAGATCGGCCCCCATGCTGCGTGCCTTGTCGCGTACTCCAACCATCGTTCCGCCGACAAACAGCGACATGCATTCAGGCAATGTCAGGTGCAGGCCATAACCAGCCAGATTGCCCATCAGCACCTGGTTCGAGATCACTTCGCTGTCGACCAGAACACCGTCACAATCGAAAATCACCAGATCATGCATCCGCTTCGGCTTTCCACATCAAAGAGATATGCGTGTCGCCGTATTTCCGGCTTTCGTGCAGATTGAACCCTGCGGGCGCCTGCATCGGGGTGTTTTCTTCCCAAACCAAGAGTGCATCCTCGGCGAGCCAACCGTTTGCCAAGGCTGCAACGGCTTTCTGGCCCATGGCCTTTCCGTAAGGGGGATCAAGAAAGACCAGATCATATGAGGCGTTCGGGTTGTCGCCCAGCCGCGTTGCGTCGCGGCGGATCAGGACAGTGCGTGCTGCGCTTCGCGTCAGATCAATATTCTTGCGGATCAGCCCCTGCGCCACGCGACCGTCATCAACGAAGGTCACATGCGCCGCGCCACGCGACAGCGCCTCGAGCCCCAGCGCCCCGGTACCTGCAAAGAGATCCAGCACCCGCAGACCGTCAAAGTCGATTTGGTGGGTCAGGACGTTGAACAGGCTTTCACGCACACGGTCGGTGGTGGGACGCAGATGTGCGCCCGCATCCCCTTTGCCGACCGAAGCCAAAGCGCGGCCCCGGAACTCTCCGGCGATGATCCTCACGCTTTGAGCAGCGGCTTCAGGTCCGCGTCCGGATCAGCTACGATGGCCGGATCGGCTGTCTTGCCTGCGTCGATCAGGCGTTTGCCGACCATATAGGCGCGGGGGTCGTTCATTGCGTCCACAGCTATCAACTGATCGCCCTTGTAATACCAGAAGGACACGGTTTGCCCTTCGCCCTTGCGGGTTACAACGCGGTCATATCCGGTGTTCAGACCGGCGATCTGCAATTTGACGTCATACTGGTCCGACCAGAACCACGGGGTCGCCACATAATCCCGGGCCGCACCCAGCATATTCTGCGCCACGATCTCGGCCTGATCGATAGCGTTGGGCACACTCTCCAGCCTGATCCGGCCTTCACCGTGTGGAAACGAGGCGCAATCACCTGCCGCCCAGATCGACGGATCCGATGTACGGCCATGGGCGTCGGTCTTGATACCATTGTCCAGCTCCAACCCCGCCATCTCGGCCAATTGGGTTGCGGGCGCGATGCCCACGCCAACCACAACGAAATCAACCTCCAGCTCGGTGCCGTCGGTCAGCAGGGCGCCCGTAACCTTGCCATTTTCGCCAATCAGTCGGTCCAGCCCAACACCTTCGCGAATGTCAGCGCCGTAGTCGCTATGCAATGCACGGAAATAATCGCTGGTCTCGGGTGCCGCGACCCGTTGCAAAATACGGTCGGCCATCTCGACCAGAGTCACCTTGACGCCGCGCTTGGCGCAGACAGCTGCGGCCTCAAGCCCGATATAACCACCGCCCACAATCAGCGCGCGGGCACCTTCGGTCACCTTGGGCTCCATATCGTCGATATGTGCCAGATCGCGCACCACATGCACACCGTTCAGGTCGCCACCGATTGCCGCAGGCAGGCGGCGCGGATCGGACCCGGTGGTCAGTGCCAGCTCGTCGTAGGAAAGAACCTCATCCCCCAACGTCACAGTCTTGGCTTGAGGATCGATGCCCGTGACGCGCTGGCCCAGACGCAGGGTGATGTTGTTTTCGGCATAAAAGCTTTCGGGTCGCAGGAACAGGCGCTCCAGTTCCATCTCGCCCAGCAGGTATGCCTTGGACAATGGCGGGCGCTGATAGGGCAAATGCGGCTCGGCTCCGACAAGGGTGATGTCCCCTTCGAACCCATCCTTGCGCAACCGCGCCACCAAAGATGCCCCCGCCTGACCGGCACCGATCACGACAATATGGTTCATGTTTCGCCCACCCTGCAGATTTCCCGTGGTTACTTTGTTGCGACCACCTATATTGCGGCTAAGTCCAAATCTGCAAATCCAAACGACAGGAGCAAAAAAATGATTTCAACAGGAGACACCCTTCCCGAAGCGACATTGACCCAGATGGGCGCGGACGGACCGGAGGAGGTTCGGATTTCAGAAAAGACCAAAGGCCGCAAAGTCGTGATCTTTGCCGTTCCGGGTGCATTTACGCCGACTTGCCATTCCGCACATGTGCCCAGCTTTATGCGCACAAAGGATCAGTTCGACGCCAAAGGCGTGGATGAAATCATCTGCATTTCGGTCAACGACCCGTTTGTCATGAAAGCCTGGGGCGAAGCGACCGGCGCGTCCGAGGCCGGATTGACCATGCTGGCCGATGCAACATCGGAATTCACAAAAGCCATTGGCATGGACTTTGACGCCCCGCCTGTCGGTCTGATTGCACGATCCAAGCGCTATGCCATGTTGGTTGAAGACGGTAAAGTCACAGCCTTGAATTTGGAAGAAAATCCAGGCGCTTGTGAGATCTCTGCGGGTGAAGGCCTGTTGGAGGCCATCTGAACAACATCGGCCCCGGGTACCCGGGGCCTTTACACCCCAAATTAACTTGAAGCCTTGCTCCATTGCGCAAATACTTGGTCTACGCATAAGTGGAGTTCTTTATGAAACTTAAGATATTTTCGCTCATTCTGACCGGCGCAGCCCTGATCTCGGCCTGCGGACCGGCCCCTACCCCACAACAACAAGCCGCGCGCCAGCACGAGATCGCGTGCCTGGGCGGCACACTGGGCGGCGCCTTGATCGGCGGCGCCATCGGCAACCAGTTCGGCGGTGGGTCAGGCAAGACGATCCTGACCGCGGCAGGTGCTGCTGCTGGCGGTTTTGAAGGTCAAAGATTTGCATGCTGAGGGGGATGGACATGACACGAGCAATTTTCATAACCGCAGCTTTTGTTCTGGCGTCTGCAGCAACAGCGGAAACCGTTGCTGAACTGCATGAAAAAGAACTGAACGCCATTGATGCAAACAATGACGGGTTCTTGTCCAAGGATGAGTTCAACGCATTCTCGGATTACGCATTCCAGACCATGGATGAAGACAAGAACGGCACTTTGGGGCTGGACGAAGCCAAGCCGTTTTTGGACATCAAGCAGTTTCAGGATGTTGACCGCAACAAGGACAGCTTTATCTCAAGAGCGGAATATGATGCTCAGATGAGTGAGGATTTCAACGCTGCGGACAAGGATGGCAATGGCCAACTGGACTAGGCCTGCCAAGGACAGGAGTTTGAGATGAACAAATGGATTGGTTTGGGTGTATTGGCGTTGGTCGCAGCGTGTGACGTTCCGCAGGCCCCGGTTGTGACGGGGCCGGACGGTCAGGCCCGCATTCAAATCAATCTATCCGGGCTCACCTGCTATCAAAACCGGTGTCTCGACATTAACCCCGCCGCGCGCAGCGTGCGCCAGATTGGAAACAAGACAACGGGTATCCCAAGATCCATTGACGTCAGCGACGGGACTGTGACACCTGCCGAGTTCCGGCAGATGGCCACTGCCGCGTCCCTGGCCGGTGGCCAGGGCTCAGGCAACGATCGCTAGCAAAGACTGTCCATCTTGCGGGCCAGCTTGGCATCCAACGAGGACAGCCCGCCCACGTCATGGGTGGACAGAACGACTTCAACCGTGCGGTACACGTTTGACCATTCCGGGTGGTGGTTCCATTTCTCAGACCAAATCGCCACTTGGGTCATCCACCCAAAGGCAGAAACGAAATTGTCGAAAATGAACGTTTTGGTGATTGCATCTCGGCCTTCGACCATTGTCCAGCCGTTCTTGAACAGCGGATCCAGCAGCGGGCCACGGGTTTCGGTCGACAAGAGTTCGGTCATTGCTGTTCCTCCGGGTTCGATTTCCTGAACGGGCCGTAGTCCGTTAGAATCTCGATCTCTTCTCCCACTGCCCGGCCTTCGGCGTCCAGATATTTTTTAACAGCATCAGCAAAACCCGGATCGCCAACCCAATGCAAGCTATGCGTGCGCGTTGGCAAATAGCCTCGCGCCAACTTGTGCTCACCCTGAGCACCCGCCTCGACCCGGGCTAGACCATGGGCAATGGCAAAATCTATCGCCCTATAATAGCACAACTCGAAATGCAGACAGGCGTGATGCTCAACGCAGCCCCAATACCGGCCAAAAAGCGTCTCGCGACCTATGAAGTTCAACGCGCCCGCTATGGCATAGCCGTTCCGTTCCGCCAGCACCAAGGCCATATCATCTGCCATGGTTTCCTGCGCGATATCAAAGAATTGACGCGTCAGATAGGGCGAGCCCCATTTGCGCGCTCCGGTATCCTGATAGAACCGCCAAAATGCATCCCAATGTTCCGGGCGCAACGCATCGCCGGTCAGGGTACGGATGTCACCGCCAAAGTCATTGGCCTGCGCCCGTTCCTTGCGGATGTTCTTGCGTTTGCGTGATGACAGGGCAATCAGGAAAGCGTCGAAATCAGAATAGCCTTCATTAAACCAGTGAAACTGCTGCGAACTGCGTAGCATCAGACCCATCTGTTCCCCGGCCAACGCTTCGTCTTCGGTACAAAAGGTCGCGTGCACCGATGAGACCTGATTGTCAGCTGCCAGTTGCACCGCGCCTTGCACAAGGGCTGACATGCCGATCCTCTCGTAACCCGGGCGCACCAGGAAACGTCGTCCGGTGGCCGGGGTGAACGGCACAGCGATCTGCAGCTTAGGGTAATAGCGCCCGCCAGCGCTTTCATAGGCATGGGCCCAACTGTGATCGAAGATGTATTCGCCCTGACTGTGCGATTTGGCATACATCGGGGCCGCAGCAATCAGCAATCCGTCCAGATAGGCCGTCAGATATTGGGGCTGCCAGCCTGTGCCGCGCCCGACCGACCCGCTTTCTTCCAACGCCAGCAGAAAACGATGGGTTGTGAAGGGATCAAGAGGCCGCCCGCCATCAGCGGCCTCGGGACAGGCGCAGGCATCCCATTCTGCCGCAGAAATCTGCGACAGGGTGCCCAATACCCGAATTTCGATCTGTGCCTGATCCATATGTCCTCCGCGCCTGTCCATTATCTGTGACAGGTCAGAGCAGGTTCAAGCTGAATGCTCAGCCAGATACCCTTCGAAAGTCACATTGTCGGCAACTCTGCGGGCCTCTGCCTCTTGTTCAGGCGACCGGATGGTCCAGCACAGGATCGGCACACCGCGCGCCTTCAACTCGGCCACGCGGGGGCGCGCCAGGTCGGCGGCCTCGTGACTGATGAAGCTGGCATTGCTGCGCTCAAAATCCGGAATGTCACGCAGGTGTTGACGGACGGCTTGAGACAGCGGCCAATCCTCCGACTCGAAGGCGCATGTTACGATGCCGCAAGGCAAATGCGGGGCCAAACGCGCGAGCTCAGCAGTTGAATTCGGATTAAACGACATCAGCGCCAGCGGGCCTTCATAGCCTGACAGAATGCGCAGGGCCTCTTGTTCCAGCGGTCCGATGCCGGTGCCCATAGCGCCATCCTGATCTTTGAATTCAACAAGCAAGGGCACCTGACCTGCGACGAGATCCAGCACTTCCTTTAGCGACGGGATGCCTTCGCTGTCAGAATATAGCAACGGAACCGCAGAAGCTTCGGCTCCGGTGATCTGTTGGATCGCGCCAGCCTGCCCGGTCAGGCGCTTGAGATCATAGTCATGAAAAACCACCACCTGACCGTCCGCAGTTAGTTGCAGGTCAATCTCTATCCCATATCCAGCGTCTATGGCGGCCTGAATGGCGGCGCGGCTGTTTTCCGGGCGGTTGTCGGAAATGTCATGCAACGCCCGATGCGCAATCGGGCGTTGAAGAAACACTGACGGCAATGAGGGTGTCATTGGACTTCGAAAATCCCTTCGATCTCGACCGCGACGCCCAACGGCAGTGACGCGGCACTGACGGCTGAGCGCGAATGGCGACCTGCATCGCCCAGCGCCTCGACAAGGAAATCGGACGCGCCGTTGATCACCTGCGGCTGCTGGGTGAAATCCGCTGTCGAATTTACGAAACCAGTCAGCTTGATCACGCGCACCAGCTTTTCAATGTCGCCGCCACAGGCTGCTTTGACCTGCGCCAACAGATTGATCGCGCAAACCCGTGCCGCTGCCGCACCGGCTTCCACATCCATGTTGTCACCCAGTTTGCCGGTGATAAGCTCATCGGTTTTCGAAATCTGGCCCGACACGTAAACGATATTGCCCATGCGGACGAACGGCACATAGTTGGCAGCGGGTGCAGGCGCTTCGTCCAGCGTGACACCCAAGCTTTCCAGTTTTGCGGTGATGCTCATTGAGAGGGTCCTTCCCTAAATTCGACTCTGCCGGACGCTAACCGGGAAGCTTGGTTTGCGAAAGGCAGAAACCGGCAATTTCGTGTTTGCCTGCAATCTGAGCGTTTCTTTACTTATTACGAGCTGTTGATCCTTGGTCACTTTACCCGCCCCCAACTGACAGGTTACACGCAAGGTGTTTCATTTAAGACCCGAAACGACTATGTGACAGAACTTGTGCCACCCCAGCACGTGGATTTTGATTGAACGTCCGGCGGACCATGTGTCGGGCAATTTTGGGAGAAGCAAACAGTGCCACGCAGATTGCGCCTGAAACATATTGTTGTCCTGTCATGCATGGCCATTCTGTCTGCTTGCGCAACGACTCCGCCCGAGGGGGCCTCGCGTAGCGACGTTTTTGATCCGTATGAGAACAACAACCGGGCAATCCACAAATTCAACCTTGGCGTGGACCGGTTTTTGTTCCGCCCTGCTTCAAAAGGCTATGTAAAGATCGTTCCTGACCCGATGGTGACCAGTTTCAGCACCTTCGCCGAGAACATCTCGCTGCCGGGGCAGGCCGTGGATTACCTGCTGCAGGGCAATCCAAAGCAGATGGGCAATGCATTGCTGCGATTCGTGGTTAATATGACCGTGGGTGGTTTTGGCCTGTCCGCACCCGCCGACGAATTGAACTTGCCGCCGGTCGACACCGATTTTGGCGAAACCCTGCATGTCTGGGGCGTGGGTGAAGGCGCTTATGTTGAATTGCCATTCTATGGCCCTTCGACCCAACGAGACGCCATCGGGGTCGTGATCAACCTGTTCTCGAACCCGATCAACTTTACCCCCGTGAGGCCAGCGGATAACCTGGGCGTATACGCTGAAATCGTACGTCGCATGGGAGATCGTGGTCGATTCTCGGATACGGTCGATTCGATTCTTTATGAAAGTGCAGACAGTTACGCGCAGGCGCGCTTGATCTATCTGCAAAACCGCAGATTTGAACTGGCAAGAGACGACGAAGACGCCTATCTGGATTTGTATTCTGACCCCTATGCCGAAACCGGGACAGACCCGGTCAGGGACCCCTTTTTAGACCCCTACGAGGACCCCTATGCCGAATAACGAGTTGAACCGCCGTCACTTCATCGCCTCAGGCATTGCGTTGGCTCTACTGCCAATGCCAGCATTTGCGCAGACCGAAGCCGCAGCAAAAGCACTGGTCAACAGCGTGGTTGCTGACATCAATCGGGTGATTGATTCCGGCAAGTCTGAAAAGGCAATGCTGCGCGACTTCGAAAAAATCTTTGTTCAATATGGCGATGTTCCCATCATGGCGCGTTACGCGCTGGGGGCTGATGCCCGTACGGCCAGCCCCGCCCAACTGAAAAAGTTCACCAAAGCGTTCCAGGGCTATATTTCGCGCAAATATGGCCGCCGGTTCCGAGAGTTTATTGGTGGCGAGGTCGATGTGCGCAATGCCCGGAAAATCAAGGCCGGGTACGAAGTTCGGACGCTGGTCAAACTGCGCGGATCGGCCCCATTTGACGTGACCTTTCTGGTGTCCGACAAGTCGGGACGGGACAAGTTCTATAATATGTTCATCGAAGGCGTGAACCTTCTGCTGACCGAACGTACCGAAATCGGCGCCATGCTGGATGCCCGGAAAGGCAATCTGGATCAACTGATCAGAGATCTGAACAAAACAGGCTGATCTTGCTGCTAGGCGTGGTCACGCACCAGCTCGAAGATTTTGCTAGAGCATACGAAAGGGTCAGGTTCTTCTGACCCTTTTTGTTTCGATTTCAGAGCGCATAACTGCGTACCAAAGCGCCTGCAATCAAGGCCCAGCCGTCAGCGATGACAAAGAACGCCAGTTTGAATGGCAGGGATACGATTGCCGGAGGGACCATCATCATGCCCATCGACATCAACACCGCTGCCACAACAAGATCGATGATCAGAAACGGCAGGAAAATCAGAAAGCCAATCTGAAAAGCCCGCGCAATTTCGGACAGCATGAAAGACGGCATCAGGACAGATAGCGGCGCTTGCGCTGACAGTTCCATCGCATCCCCACCGGGTCGGAGGGCCGCCATGGCATAAAAAGTGTCCGCGTCCAAACGGGCTGCCATGAAAGTACGGAAGGGGTCCAGCGCCCGTTCCAGCGCGGCCTCGACTCCCATCGATTCCTCCATCATCGGGCGAATGCCACTTTCCCAAGCTTCTGTGAAGACAGGGTCCATGATGAAATAGGTCAGAAACAGCGCCAGACTGACAATCAGCATATTGGGCGGCGATTGCTGCAAGCCAATCCCCTGCCGCAGGATCGACAAGACTGTAACCAGAAACGGGAAACAAGTGATCATAACTGCCAGGCCTGGCGCTATGCTCAACACCGTGATCAACAGGATCAACTGGATGGTCCGGGCCGAAATCGACCCGCCTTCGCCAAGGGACAAAGTCACATCCTGTGCTGCGGCGAGCGATGGCGTAAGCACAATCGCCAGAGCCAGCCAGATCGCAAAGCGCATCAACCGATCCCGTTTTGAAGGTCGGCAATCTCGGTCAGGCGTACAGCCAGTTGTCCGGCCTGATCGCCCTCCATCTCTTCCAGCAAACCACGCGCAACCAGTTGGTCCCCGACATAAAGGTCGACCGGATCTTCGATCCGTTTGTCCAGCATCAAAACCGCGTTCTCGCCCATGTTCAACAAATCCCGGATTAGCGGGCGGGCGCGGCCAACCGAAACTGTCACCTCGATCGGGACGGATTCAAACGGGTTTGGTTTTTCTGTTTGCTGGATTTGAGTTTCATTCATTGGACAAAGCCTCCCTTGCCTCAAAGGCATAAGCGTCAAAAATCTGTGCGACGGTGGTCAGCAAAGCGCTGCAATCCACTTCGCGCCGGTTGGTTCCGACCTGCAGGCGGGCTTGCCCTGCCTCGAGCGAAGGATCTTCGATGACATGCGGTTCGCGATGCGTGCCTGAGAGCAACAGCGCCTTGACATCTTCAGCGCATCCGATGGGCACCATGATCTGCATCGGCTGCTCGATCTGCGACCGTGCCATCTCGGACAATTGTTCAACAAGACGTGCGGCCAGCCCTTGTTCGACCATCTGGGGCAAAACCTTTTGGACCAGACTTTCAAACATCGGCTCCAAAGACATGGTCATCCGCATCATTGCCTCGTGACAGGTGAAAGACATGTCCTCCAGTGACTGTGCAAGCTCGGCCGAAACCTTCCCACGGCTTTGTTCCTGTGCCTCAGAGGCATCTTCCCAACCGGCCCCGTAACCTTCTTCAAAAGATGCGAGCCTTTGTTCTTCCAGCGTTTCCTCATCTAGCAGCAGAACGTTGCCAGTGCTGGTCTGCGCGGTGAAATCCTCAAGAAGATGGGCAATCGACATCACACCCTCTCCTCGCCTTCTTCAAGCCAGCTGCGCAGAATCTCGACTGTTTCTTCTTGCTTGTCGCCGATCATTGTCCGCAATCGCGCGACGGGATCTTCAGTGGCGCTGTCGCTCAGAGCAGGAACGCCCCCCTGTGGCGGCAAAGGTGCGAAACCAGCACCCTCGCCCGTTGCAATTTCACCGGTCAGAACCGAAGCGGCTTCGTCAGCGGCGGGCAACAGCGCTGTCGTCGTTGCTGGTTTCATAAGGATCGGTCGGATGACGAACAACGCAAGTACCAACGAGACAACCGCCAAAACAGCCATCTGGATCAGGGACATGGCATCCAGATGAATCTTTTGCCACATTGAAGACGACGCCAATGTGCCTTTCGGCTCTACTATTGGTAAATCCAGAGACTTCAGGGTTATCACGTCCCCCCGCGCGGCATCGAAACCCACGGCCGAAGCCACCAGTTCCTGAAGCGCGTCCAGCTCTGCCTGTGGCAGCGGTGCAAATGATTCCACGCCCGAGGCATCCACTGTCCGGGTCCCGTTCACCAACACGGCAACCGTCAGACGTTTGATCGCTCCGGGTGCGGTGTGCACTTCAAGCTCCGTCTCAGAAACCTCATAGTTCACACGCTCACGTGTTTGGGTGGCGGTGGAGTTTGATTCATCCCCGCCAGCCCCATCTCCATCGGGCAGATTCGATGCCACGGTGACATCGGAAGACTGATTGCGGGCACTGTCCGAGCGTTCTTCGACATCCGTGCTGATCGCCACACGGCTCTTGGGATCAAAGCGCCGCTCGCGGATGGATTCGGTCTTGGTCTCAGTGTCCACACTGACCTCGACCACCGCATTGCCGGTTCCAACGCGCGCTTCGACCAGGCGCAGGACACGTTCACGCAGCTGACGCGATTTGTCTTCCGCTGTATCTGCCGCCACAGCTGTGTCCTGCCCACCGATCACGGCCCCGTTCGAGTCGATCACGGTCACGTTCTCGGGTGCAAGCCCGCTCACGGCTGAGGCAACCAGGAACCGGATGGCCTTGGCTTGGTCGCTGGTGATGTCGGCGCCTGAAGGCACCAGATAAACGGAAGCCGTAGGTGACACGCTGCGCTGGAACGGGTTCGCCGAGCCGTTGGCTATGTGCACACGTGCCTGGCTGACATGCCGACTGCCGACTATTGTGCGCGCCAGCTCACCTTCTTTTGCACGCCAATATGCTGCATCGAACATCTGCGAGGTGGTGCCAAACCCGCTCAGCGAATCCAGCAGTTCATACCCCCGGTTGCCATTCGCTGGCAGGCCTTCGCTGGCCAGGGTCATCCGCAACTCGTCCCGCTGCGCGCCGGGGACATAGATTGATCCACCGCGAATCTCATAGATGACACCGCGCTGATCCAGGGCACGCACAATATCCCCCGCCGCGCCGCTTTCCAGGCCCGCATACAGCAGCGTCATAGACGGCGCGGTTACAATGCGGGACATTCCGAGAATTCCCAAAAACACCAGCGCAACCGCACCAGCAACGATAATTTGTTTACGCCTGTCCAAACTTGCCCAGACAGTTCCGATCTGCTGCACGCTCACCTCCGACTCGCCGACATTCTGCCCGGCGCATCCCTTGTTTGGACGATTGCCCTTAACAATCGGTTAGTCCCTGACCGGTTATGAAACGACAGAACGGATGAATGAGGACGTCATGACCGACGCAACGGCTGAACAGGCAGAAGCCCCTGACAAAAAGGGAAAAAAGGCAATGCTTATCGGGGTGATTCTGGCGATTGCCGGGGCTGCCGGTGGGTATTTCCTAACCTCTTCAGGGCTGATTCCATTGGGCGGTAAAGCCGCGAAAGAATCAAGTCAGGACGTCGAAAATGACACGCCAGCCAAAGCATTGGCAGATGTCGGGTTCGTCGATCTGCCACCCGTGGTCGTATCTGTGAATTCAGGCAATTCACGGCATCTGAAATTTCACGCGCAGCTCGAAGTGAACGCCCCGTATGTGGCTGACGTCGAAAAAATGCTGCCGCGGATCATGGATGTTCTGAACGGATATCTGCGGGCCGTGGAGTTGCACGAT
Source organism: Ruegeria sp. CF8 (assembly GCF_056537285.1). Lineage (NCBI taxonomy): Bacteria > Pseudomonadati > Pseudomonadota > Alphaproteobacteria > Rhodobacterales > Roseobacteraceae > Ruegeria > Ruegeria sp. CF8. The sequence continues at coordinate 81,023 of NZ_JBQFRG010000005.1, forward strand.
CTTGAAGATCCGCTGGCGCTGATGCGCATCCGTGGCCACTTGCTGCGGCGCGTTGAAATTGTTGTAGGCGAAGGTCGCGTTCGCGACGTGCTGGTCATGGAATTTGTACTGAATTAGGAGGCGAAATTGGAGCTGATTGCGGATATTTTGCTGGTCGCTGGCGCGCTGGGTGCGGGTCTGTACTGTTTTGTTCTGTCGCGCCGCCTTAAGCGGTTTACCGACCTTGAGAAAGGCGTTGGTGGTGCCGTGGCCGTGCTGTCAACACAGGCGGAAGAGCTGAAAAAATCCCTGGACAACGCACGTGACGCTTCTGATCAGTCCGGAGAACAACTTGGGGCGTTGACAATACGGGCTGAAAGAGTTGCTCAGCAGCTGGAACTCATGATGGCGTCAATGCATGACATTGTCCCCGAAGTGGCACCTAAGCCGGATGCAACGGAAGAACCAGTTCCTACTGAAGCCCAATCAAAAGAGCCAGACAAAATCGACCGTGAAGTCACCGCAGATCCCGCCGAGTCCGCTGCATCTGAAGTGAAGGAACATCAGAACAAAGCGCCTGAGGGGCTGATGTTTTTCCGCCATGACCGCAATCAGGACGGGGCCCAGGCATGAGCCGTCGCCACGCCACCCGAAAAGACGGCCGCCCGAGAGCCGGCGTCCTAACCGTCATTGCCTTACTGATGCTCGGCTCTGCCGTTATTCGTATCGGGTTGGAGGCGGGACCAGCCCTTGCGAAACCGACAGGGCCCGAGGTTGCGGAATCCAAACCCACAGCACCAGGCGCACGCAATATTCAGGCGCTCTTGAATGAACTTCTAAAGCGAGAAGAACGGGTCAAGCAACGTGAAGACATGCTTCGTGAACAGGAAAAAGCGCTGGAGATCGCAGGTCAGGCGATTGAGACGCGTCTGGTTGCGCTTGAAGAGGCAGAACAGTCTTTGCGTGCCACACTGGCCGTTGCCGACAACGCCGCCGAGAAAGATCTGACCCGTCTGACAGATGTTTATCAGACCATGAAACCCAAAGATGCAGCAGCGTTATTTGAAACCATGGAACCAACTTTTGCAGCTGGATTCCTGTCGCGTATGCCTCCCGACTCTGCGGCTGGGATTCTGGCGGGTCTCAGTCCTGAGGCGGCCTATACGATCAGTGTGGTCATGGCCGGGCGGAACGCCTCAGCCCCCCTGGAATAGTTACCTGCGTCACCCCGTCTAGCGCAGCCCCTAACCGGAGATTTCAAATGATTGGAATTGTAGGAATTGTCGTCATTTTCGTGATGGTTTTCGGCGGCTACCTTGCTGCTGGCGGCAAGATGACCATCATTCTGAAATCGCTGCCGTTCGAAATGATGATGATCGGCGGTGCAGCAGTTGGCGCTTTTCTGATCAGCAATGACATGGGCGGTGTGAAACACACGGTCAAGGATATGGGCAAGGTCTTCAAAGGTCCGAAATGGAAACCCGAAGACTATCGCGACCTTCTCTGCCTTTTGTTTTCGCTGATCCGTATTGCGCGCGCCAATCCGGTTGAGGTTGAACAACATATCGAAGATCCGGAAAACTCCAGCCTGTTTTCTGCCTACCCCAAGATTCAAGCCGACAAGGAAGCGGTTGATCTGATCTGTGACACGATGCGGTCTGCCGCGATGAATTACGATGATCCCCACCAAGTTGAAGAGGTGCTGGAAAAGCGGATGGAGGCGAATTTTCATCACGCGATGCACTCGAGCCATGCCTTACAGACAGTGGCAGACGGCTTGCCCGCGCTTGGGATCGTGGCAGCCGTTTTGGGGGTCATCAAGACCATGGGCTCGATCGATCAACCTCCCGAGGTGCTGGGCAAGCTGATCGGCGGTGCTCTGGTAGGCACGTTCCTTGGGGTTTTTCTGGCCTACGGTCTGGTGGGTCCTTTTGCCGGGAAATTGAAATCCGTGGTCGAGGAAGACAATCACTTTTATCAACTGATCAAGGAAGTTTTGGTCGCAAACCTGCACAACCACAATGCTGCCATGTGTATCGAGGTCGGCCGTCAGAATACACCCACACATAACCGCCCCGGCTTTACCGAGCTTGAAGAAGCGTTGAAAGACCTCAAGCAGGCGGCCGCATGAAACATCTCGGTCTTTTGCTTCCGGCTATAGTCGCGGCGGCTACCTCAGCCGCTGCGCAAGACGTGACAGTTCGGTCAGGTGAGCATGACGGCTATACACGTTTGGTGTTTAATGTGCCGCCGAACACAGAATGGAGATTGGCCCAGCGCAGAGACGGTGCGCGATTAACGGTGGACTTGGACGGCGTGATTTTTCGGACAGGGTCGGTGTTCAGCAGGTTGACGACAAATCGCCTGGAATCGCTGTCCCAGGCGCAACCCGGGGCCGCTTTGAACCTTGAGTTCGGCTGCGAGTGCGTGGCTTCGGCTTTTCTGTACCGAGGGTCGATGATCGTTCTCGACATCGCGCCAGGTGAGTTCCTGCCGCCGTTGCTGGCTGATATTCCACCGCCAATGCAACAGCGACCCGTCAATGCAACAACCGCTTCGGATACAAACGCACAAATGTCAGGGCTTGACCTGCCGCTTCTAGAGCGTGGGTTAAAAGACCAACTGTCGACCCGTTTTTTGCAGGGCGCTGACCGTAAGCTGCTGGATCTGGATCTGGCCCCGGTTGGACCGCGCAGTTCTATCACATCCAATGAAGATTCACTGTTGAACGGTTTGAGTGCGAATATACGCCTGACCACTGTTCTGGACGATCTGCAGGATGTGTTGAATTCCGAAGTTCTGCAACTCGACCTTCAAAAAGCCTGCGTCTCGACGTCCGAATTGGGTTTCTCAGGTTGGTCCACAGCAGACCCGTTCGCCACGCAGGTATCTGTTCTTCGTACGGCGCTTTATCATGAGTTTGACACGCTTGACGAAGACAGCGCTCTGAAACTGGCTAAGCTGTATGCATTCCACGGCTTTGGGGCCGAGGCTTTGGCCGTTTTAGAATTGACCCAGTTAGTGTCTGATGAAGCGGATCGCATCAAGGCGGTTGCGCGGATCGTAGACAAGAAGGCGGTGCAAAACACCAATCCGTTCAGTGGTTTGCAACGTTGCGACAGCAATGCAGCGCTTTGGGCTGTCCTTTCTGACAATGCGTTATCTGCCGATGCCAATGTCGAAGCGATCGAGCAGGCCTATGCAGGATTGCCGGATCATCTCCGCCGCAGGTTTGGCATACAGCTTTCACAAATTCTCGTCGAAGGAAACCAATTGGAAGCCGCGCGCAGAGTGATACGTTCAGTCGAGCGTATTGAAGAAAGCGCGTCGCCCAGCATGACGCGCGCAAAGGCCATAGTTGCCGCAGCCGAAGGCAACCAGGCCCAAGAAGAAAAGTTGCTTACCGAAGTTGTTAAGGCAACCGAAGCAACGCCTGAAGCACCGGTGGCATTGGCCCGTTTGGTTGAAAAGCGCTGGACCGATCGCAAAACCGTTTCCACGCAAGAGCTTGAGTTGGCTGCGTCTTATTCGGTTGAGTATCGGCGCTCGGATCTGGGCCCTATGATGGCCCGCACCCATGCGATTGCGCTGAGCCTTAGCCAGGACTTTGATCCTGCATTCGATATCATTCTGGCGCTTGAAAACGGGCAGGACAGGAACCGCGCGTTTGATCGGCATCTGCATCTGCTGGCAGAGCGTTCTGATGACGTGTCCTTCTTGCAGCAAACATTTCACATCCTGCAGATGGAAAAAACGCCAGCCCTGACCACGGGCGCTGCAATCGCATTGGCTGATCGGCTCGCCACGCTCGGGTTTGCGGATCAGGCGTTTGCTCTGGCAAACAGAACCGAAGATCAAACCCGTCGGGCTGAAAGGGCCCGTTTGCGAGCCAGGGCAGCCATGCTTTCGGAACGCCCCCACCAAGCGCTGCTTGAATTGGCTAAGGACGACTCGGACACAGCGCAGGCGTTGCGAGCACAGGCCATGGAAAAAGCGAAGGACTTTACGGGCGCAGCTGAGGTCATGCAGAGTTTGGAGCAGGACGAGGCAGCAAACCGGCTTTTCTGGCTGGCAGGCTTGCCGGGAGACACGGTTGATCCCACGGATGGGAAATACGCGAACCTGAACCGGACCACTCAGTCCTTGTTTACTCCCCCTGAAAGGCAATTGGAAAAACCATTGAAAGACGCCCAAGATCTGCTTGAAAACAGCGAAACGACACGACAGCAAATCGCTGAGATGTTCAATTCGATTGATAGAGAGTGACACGCGCTTCTCGCGTGCCCCGGTCAATAGGTTTTCATAATGCGGCAACTCTACACCATGGGATGAACCCCGCGATAGCCATTCAAAGCTTCGTCGTCACCGATTTTGGTTTCGCAAGTATCAGCAACCCCAAAAGTCGGATAGCAATCCTGTTGATGTGCTCAGCGCCCGACATTTGTGCCGGGCGCAGAAAAACGGGGCTATAGCCGAGCCATCGTTTATCAGTATGGTGCCTCGACATCGTTCATCGAGACATAGACGGTTTTCATCTCGCTGAAGTGGTTGATCGCCAGTTTCGAGTTTTCACGCCCCACGCCTGACATTTTCGACCCGCCAAACGGGGCTTCGACCGGGGCAAGGTTATAGGTGTTGATGTAGCAGGTACCTGCCTCAAACCCAGCCACCACGCGGTGGGCGCGTGTCAGATCGCTGGTGAAGACACCAGCGGCCAGACCGAATTCAGTGTCGTTGGCGCGGGCCAAGACCTCGGCTTCGGTGTCAAAATCCAGCACCGACATGACCGGACCAAAGATTTCTTCGCGCGCGATGGTCATGTCGTCGGTCACGTCGGAAAAGACTGTGGGTAGCATGTAGAACCCGTCGCCATCAAGCCGCGCACCGCCATGGACCAGACGCGCGCCCTCGGCCTTGCCTTTTTCGATGTAGCCCAGCGCGATATTCATCTGATTTTCGCTGACCATCGGACCAAAGCTGACATCTTCATCCATCGGATCGCCGATTTTGGCGTTGGCCAGACGTTCGGACAGGCGTTTAAGGAAAGCTTCTTTGATACCCTTTTGCACAAACACGCGGGTGCCGTTGGAACAGACCTGACCCGAGGAATAGAAGTTGCCCAGGATCGCGCCTGAAACGGCATTTTCGATATCGGCGTCGTCAAACACGATCATCGGGGATTTGCCGCCCAATTCCATGGTGACATGTTTCATACCTTCTGCTGCTGCGGCATAGACCTTGCGACCCGTCGGAACAGAGCCGGTCAGCGAAACCTTGGCCACGCGCGGATCAGTGACCAGCGAAGCGCCTACATCCCCATACCCCTGGATCACGTTGTAAACGCCTTTTGGCGCACCGGCCTCGATTAGGATTTCTGCAACTTTCAACGCCGAAAGGGGCGTGGTCTCGGATGGCTTGAACACCATGGAATTGCCGCAGGCCAGCGCCGGTGCCCCTTTCCAGCAAGCGATCTGGGTGGGATAGTTCCAGGCTCCGATCCCGACGCAAATGCCCAGAGCCTCGCGGATCGTATAGACAAAATCGCCTCCGCCCAGCGGAATATGTTCGCCGGTCAGACTGCCAGCCAATCCACCAAAGTATTCCAGCGCGTCCGCGCCCGAAGTGGCATCCGCCACGGTGGTTTCCTGGATCGGCTTCCCAGTGTCATGGGTTTCCAGAACAGAAAGGTCGTAATTACGTTCGCGCATGATATCGGCGGCACGGCGCAAGACCCGGCCTCGCTCGGTTCCCGACATCGCCGCCCAGGCCGTCTGGGCTTTTTTTGCGCTGTTTAGAGCCATTTCAACGATAGCAGGTGTGGCTGAATGCACTCGCGCGATCACCTCGCCGGTGGCCGGATAGATTACGTCGATGGCTGCTCCATCTGTATCTTCGACATAAGCACCATCAATGAAATGGCTGGCCTTGGGCTGAAACTTCATACCATGTCCTCTTCTTTTTCACCCGTCTGAACGGGACAATTGGTTCGTTGAAATCGGCCCTAAAGATTATTGACTGGCCAGTCAATAAAATCATTCGAGCGGCAGGATCATGCCAGCTGATGTCCCTAAACCTTGAAATTTTTGGTTAATGTTCTATTTATGTTCCACATAGTCAGAGGATAAACCGATGGCCCAGCACACGCGCCAATCTGCCCTGAACGGGCCCAGCAACGACTATCATTTGCTTCCGGTGACGGACAGGCAGATGCGCTATGCCCGCGCGATTGCCGAAAAGTCGGCCTTAGAGATACCGGCCGAGGCGCAACGTGACCGAAAGCTGCTTTCGGATTGGATTTCAACGCATAAACCGCGCAGCACGTCGCAATTCGACAATTACCCATCAGGCAAGCAAGTCGCCTTTGCCGAGCGGATTTCACGGGCCAAACGCCGCCCTATCCCGTCCGAGTGTTTTCGCGACAAGAAAATGATTTCGCGCTGGATCGATCACAACAAATAGAGCCTATTTAGGGTCTTCATGGCTGTGATTGCGCGCGTACAGTGAGACCGCTGCCGCAACGAACATGCCTAGCAGGATATATCCCGTCACAGCCTCGGACACGGCAAGCCCGCGACACAGGCCGGTTGGGGACATGTCGCCATACCCTACAGTTGTGAAGGTCACATAGGAAAAATACAGAATGTCACCCGGACCCTGCGCGCCGACGACACAATGATCATTGTACCCAAACGCGCCATAGACCGCAGCGAACAGGAATGGGACCACCTGTATGAACGACACCCCCATCAGGAACAAAAGCCTACGCGGCGATTTCACCTGGGTCATGTAATACCAGGACTGCGACACCAGCCAGATCAACAGACCAACCGAAGCGATTGTGCCGATCGTGTCACCTGCGGTCGTTTCGCTCAGGCGTGAAAGGCCGTACCAGGCAAGAAAGCTTGCCAGAACCAAACCCAACGCAGCCAGAAAGGTCGACTTCCATTCTTCCAATGTTGTGGGTTTGCGGCGCATGAGTGCCCCTTCAAGCTGATTTCCAGGTGATCATCCGACCTAAAGCAATGGCCTGCAACCCGAATTCAATCCTGCCGCAAATGCGTCTCACCCCGTTCACGCGCCAGCAGGATCTGCTTTTGCCGCTCGCGAAAGCGCATTTTGTCAGCCTCCGATGTCTCATCGATACATTGGTGACAGGACACGCCATGTTCGTATTCCGGGCGTTTCATGTCCTCGGGCAAGATCGGTCGACGGCACCCATGGCAAAGCATGTGCGGACCTTCAACAAGGCCATGACCAACAGAAACGCGATTATCGAATACGAAACACTCACCCTGCCAGGTGCTGTCTTCAGCGGGCGTTTCCTCCAGATACCGCAAGATGCCGCCTTTGAGGTGATAGACGTCCTCGACCCCCTGTCCCAGCAGGTAATTGGTGGATTTTTCGCAGCGGATACCCCCGGTGCAGAACATGGCGACGCGTTTGTTGTGAAAACGGTCCTTGTTGTCTTCCCACCACGCCGGAAAATCGCGGAAACTGGCTGTTTCAGGGTCTATTGCGCCTTCAAACGTGCCTATCGCCACTTCGTAGTCGTTGCGCGTGTCGATCACCACAACATCGTCCGAGCGGATAAGGTCGTTCCAGTCCTGAGGCTCGACATAGTTGCCAACGCGGGCGCGCGGATCGACATCCGGCTGCCCCATGGTCACGATTTCTTTCTTTAGCCGCACCTTGATCTTGCCAAATGGTGGATGATCCGAGGTCGCCTCTTTCCATTCAAGATCCGCGCAGCCGGGCAAGGCGCGAATATGTTCCAGAACCGCATCAATCCCAGCACGCGGACCAGCGATGGTGCCGTTGACCCCTTCATGCGCCAGCAGCAATGTGCCGGTGACCGATTGGGCGCGGCACAGGTCCAGCAACGGGTCGCGCAACGCGGCGGGATCCGGGAAACGTGTGAAATGATACAGGGCAGCGATGGTATACATAGGCGCGATTTACCTTCGTAGACCCGAAGCCGCAAGGGAGTGCATTGACGCCTGACGCCCCGCCCCCTACCGATAAGACAATCAAAGGAGGCCGCAATGACCCATGCCCTGCTCGTCATCGATGTTCAGAACGATTTCTGCCCCGGCGGTGCTTTGGCGGTGGCAGGGGGGGATGAAATCGTGGCCCCCATCAACGCAATGATGGACGATTTTGACGCTGTGATCCTGACACAAGACTGGCATCCTGCAGGACATTCCTCATTCGCCAGCTCACATGAGGGCAAAAATCCGTTTGACCTGATCGAGATGTCCTACGGCCCTCAGGTTCTCTGGCCCGACCACTGTGTTCAAGGATCACAGGGGGCCGCTTTTCACTCTGATCTCCGCATCAATGGCGATCTGATCCTCCGTAAAGGATTTCGTCGTGCCATCGACAGCTACTCTGCATTTTTTGAAAATGATCACAAAACGCCCACAGGGTTGAAAGGGTATCTGGAGACACGAGGTATCGACCGCTTGACGCTGGTTGGTTTGGCCACTGATTTCTGCGTTCATTACTCGGCCGTGGATGCTGCGCGGTTGGGGTTTGATGTCACCGTTCGCATGGACGCCTGCCGCGCCATTGACATGGAGGGGTCGCTGGCCGCAGCGGAACAGGCGATGCGCGACGCCGGAGTTACCCTGATTTAAGGGGTCGCCCCAGCTGCTGCCAGCAGCTTGAGAAGTACAAACAAAACGACCGCCAAACCCAAAGCCAAACCGATGCGGCCAGGTACTGTTCGCCGGTCGTTGCTTGGCTGCACCGGTTGCGGCGGTGGCGTGCGCGCCTGACGCGCGCGCGCGATGCCTGCCATCGGCTGCGCAACACGCACATACGTCAGGAAATCCATCAGGTCGAATTCGCCGCAATATTCCCCCCGAACCCCGCGCGTTTTTATGTTGGCAAATAGTGACCTCAGGACCCGCACCCGTTCGGCTTGATCCTCGGCAGGAAAAACACCCGGCACGATGCCGCTGTTGCGCGACTCAAGGCTGAACCCGGCGTCCAGGAACATCTTGCGGATTTTCGGCGACGTTCCCCGCAAAGCATCCGCAGTTCTAATGTCGCGGAAAACCGCATGCACCTGACGGCCCCCATCCCTCTGAGCCTCCGGCTTTTCGGTGTCAAAATCGTCTAGTGCTGCGTTAACAATATCAAAATCGTACTCGAGACCCATTCACAAACTCAGTTCCGTATTTCCATCCCCTCTTCTCACTAACCGGTGAAAACAATGCACAATATGCCGGTAATGTGACGTCATACTGGCATTGTCACCAAATCAGCGACTCTTGCCATTCCCGTTGTCGATTGATCTAACTACGGAAATTGCAGGAGTTCCCCATGGTCGACATTGCGACCCGTGTATACAATCACAAATGGCAGATTGACCCGATTGTCCGGTCTTTGATCGATACGGACTTCTACAAACTGCTGATGTGTCAGTCAGTGTTTCGAAACAAGCCCCAAACAACGGTGGCGTTTTCCCTGATAAACCGGTCGAATCACGTTCCTTTGGCGAAATTGATCGACGAAGGAGAACTGCGGGAACAACTGGATCACATCTGCTCACTTAGCCTTAGCCGGGGCGAAAGCACCTGGCTTCGGGGCAATATGTTCTACGGAAAGCGGCAGATGTTCCGCTCGGATTTCATGGAATGGTTCGAGAACATGCGCCTGCCGCCCTACCATCTGGAACGCAAGGGCGATCAGTATGAACTGACCTTCGAAGGCAAATGGCATGAGGTCATGCTGTGGGAAATCCCTGCGCTGGCGGTGTTGATGGAGCTGCGATCTCGGGCCGTTCTCAATGACATGCGACGGTTCGAGTTACAGGTGCTTTATGCCCGCGCGATGACCCGCGTGTGGGAAAAGATCGAAAAGCTGAGCTCGGTTGACGGTTTGAGCATTGCGGATTTCGGCACGCGGCGGCGGCATTCATTTCTGTGGCAGGATTGGTGCGTGCAAGCCATGATCGAAGGATTGGGCGCGTCGTTTACCGGGACGTCAAATTGCCTGATCGCCATGCGTCGCGAAGTTGAGGCCATAGGCACCAACGCCCATGAATTACCCATGGTCTATTCTGCGCTGGCCGACACCGACACAGAACTTGCGCAAGCCCCTTACGACGTCCTGAGCGACTGGCACGATGAGCATGACGGCAACCTTCGTATCATCCTGCCCGACACTTACGGAACCAAAGGTTTCCTGGACAACGCCCCCGACTGGTTGGCCGGATGGACCGGTATTCGCATCGACAGCGGCGATCCCGCGACAGGGGCCGAAGTGGCCATCGAGTGGTGGAAATCACGCGGTGAAGATCCAACCCAAAAGCGGATCATTTTCTCAGATGGTTTGGATGTCGAGAAAATTCAGGAATTGCACACCCAATTCGCAGGTCGTGCCAATATTTCCTTCGGCTGGGGCACTTTGCTGACCAACGATTTTCGCGGACTTGTGCCCAATGACGCACTGGCCCCGTTCTCATTGGTCTGCAAAGCGGTCTCCGCCAACGGGCGCCCGACGGTGAAACTGTCGGACAACCCGGAAAAGGCGATGGGACCGAAAGACCAGATCGAGCGCTACAAGCGAGTGTTCGGAGTGGGCGCGCAAGAAGCGATCGAGGTTGTCGTTTAACCGTGAAACGCGGCAACCGTCTTCAGTTGTGAGAACCCATACAACGCTTCGAACCCTTTTTCGCGACCGTGTCCGGATTTACCAACTCCACCAAAGGGCAATTCAACTCCGCCCCCAGCGCCGTAGTTGTTTATGAAGACCTGCCCCGAACGCAGCCCCTTCGCCAGTCGCATCTGCCGGGCCCCGTCGCGCGTCCAGATGCTGGCAACCAGGCCGTATTCCGTACTGTTTGCGATTGTTAGAGCCTGTTCTTCGGTGTCAAACGGGATCAAAACCTGAACCGGGCCAAAAATTTCATCCTGTGCCAGCATGTGATCAGGCGATACATCTGCAAACAAGGTAGGCCGGACATAAGCGCCGGTTTCAGGCGCATCACTGACAATCTGCCCCTGCGCCGCGATGGTTAGATCCGTACCTTTGTCCAGAAAACCGCTGACGATCTGCTTTTGCCGGTCCGAGATCAACGGTCCGACTCGCAGATCCTGCATTGCTGGTCCGACCGTCAGCTGTTCATAGGCTTCGGACATACGGGACTTGACTTGATCGTACACTCCACGCTGCACCAGAATGCGGGACGAGGCTGAACAAGTCTGCCCTGCGTTTTGTACGCCAGCATTCACCAGAAACGGCAGCGCCGCGTCCAGATCGGCATCGTCAAAGACCAGTTGCGGGGATTTTCCGCCCAGTTCCAGCGTCACGGGCACCACATTGCGCCCTGCCGCCTGCTGCACCAATGCCCCGGTAGCGACAGAGCCCGTAAACGAGATATGGTTCACACCTGGATGCGCCGACAGCGCTGCGCCCGCCTCAGCTCCAATACCGGGCACGACGTTCAAAGAACCGGCAGGCAAGCCCGCCTGCTGCGCCAGATGAGCAAAGGCGAGCGCGGTCAAACACGCTTCCTCTGCGGGTTTCAGAACGCAAGCATTGCCCATGGCCAGCGCCGCCCCGACCGAACGCCCAATGATCTGCATCGGGTAGTTCCACGGCACGATATGGCCCGTCACCCCATGCGGTTCTCGCAGCGTATAAACGGTGTAGCCATCAAGATAGGGGATGGTCTCTCCCATCACCTTGTCCGCTGCACCGCCATAGAATTCGCAATACCGGGCCAGCGCAACAGCATCGGCACGGGCTTGCGTCAGCGGCTTGCCCACATCCATCGCTTCGAGCTGCGCAAGATCTTCGACCCGTTCCAGAACCAGTTGGCCCAGCCTCGTCAGAATACGGCCTCGATCCAGCGCTGTTTTGCGCCCCCAATCGCCTTTCATTGCGGCTTGGGCTGCTGCGACAGCGGCGGCAATGTCCTGCTGCGCGCCGCGAGCGATCCGGCAAATTTCGGTCCCGTCCGAGGGATTGATCAGCGGCAGGGTGTCACCCGAGGACGCGGGCACCCAGCGTCCATCGATCAGGCAAAGAGCGGGGTGGAACCATATCTTTTGCGTCAATTTTGCCTCCATTTCAGGCTCTAATCAGAAGTTTTAGGCCGATATCATCTCAATCTCTGGCAATCGCGGTGCGGCTGCGATCAGAGTTTGTGTGTAAGGGTGTTGTGGCGCTTCAAAGACCTGATTGGTCTCGCCCTGTTCAACGATCTGACCGGATTGCATCACCAACACGCGATCGGTGACGGTGCGCACAACGCTCAGGTCATGGCTGATGAATAGATAGGTCAGGTCGTAGGCGTCGCAAAGCTCGGCCAACAGATCAAGGATTTGCGCTCGGACCGACACGTCCAACGCCGAGACAGCTTCGTCAAACAGGATCAATTCAGGTTGGATGATCAGCGCCCGCGCGATGGCAATCCGCTGACGCTGCCCGCCCGAGAATTCGTGAATGTACTTACCCGCGTCATCCGGGCTGAGACCGACCGCTGTCAGCATCTCAGCGATCCGATCCTGGCGGTCTGATCCGGTCGGCGGGGTATCCAGCAGATGGAACGGTTCAGTGATCAGACGCGCAACACGGTGGCGCGGATTAAAACTGCCAAACGGGTCTTGGAAAACCACCTGCATCTTGCGGCGCACCGCAAGGTTGGGTTTGTGACCTGTGAACACAGGCTGCCCGTCCAGTTGAATCTGGCCCGATTGCACCTCTTCCAACCCTAAAATAGCCCGTGTTAGGGTCGATTTACCGCAGCCGGACTCACCCACCAGCCCCAAACGCTCTCCTCGATTGAGGGTAAAACTCACACCATCCACGGCCCGGTGATGATGCGGCCTGTCAAACAAGCCCTTTCGGGGCAGGCGGTACGCGCGCACGACCTGGCTCACCTCCAGCAACGGCTGAGGCTGCGGTGGCTGGGGCAGCGTGACCTGATGGCCGGATGCCTCAAACAGCATACGGGTGTAGGGGTGCTGCATGTTGTGCAACAGATGATCGGTCCCACCGCTTTCAACCACTTCCCCGTGACGCATGACGGTGATCTGGTCAGCCATATCCGCGACCACAGCCAGATCATGGGTGATCATCAGCAAGCCCATGTCATATTCGCGCACCAGCCCCTTGAGCAAATCGAGGATCTGCGCCTGCGTGGTGACATCCAGCGCCGTTGTGGGCTCGTCCGCGATCAACAGCTTGGGTCGCAGGGCAATGGCCATGGCGATCACCACGCGCTGACGCTGCCCACCAGACAGCTCATGCGGATAGCGGGACAAAGGGAAGCGATCGGCGGGCAAACCGACGCGAGTCAGAACCTCTTCTGCCCTTGCTCTAGCCTGAGCCAGAGGCATCGCCTTATGGATCAGGATCGTTTCCATCACCTGATCGCCAATGGTTTTAACGGGGTTGAGCGCTGTCATCGGCTCTTGAAAAACCATACCGATGGATGCTCCGCGCAATGCGCACATCTCGGCCTCGGACCGGGTCAACAGATCTTCGCCCTCCAGTTGGAGCGAGCCGTCTACCTCTGCACCGTTCGGAAGCAACTGCATCACTGCCAAGGCCGCCATGGATTTGCCCGAACCGCTTTCACCCGTGACGGTCACGATCTGACCGTGATCAATGGAAAGGTCGACCTGTTTCAGGATTGGTACCCCATGGATCCACAGTGATAGGTTCTTGATACGCAACAAACTCATGCCCGCGCCACCCTGATCCGGGGATCCAGCCAATCCCGCAACCCGTCGCCCAGCAGGTTCAATCCCAGAACCGTGACGATGATCGCCACGCCGGGAATCAGAGCCAAATGCGGGGCAAAACTGACCATCGTCTGCGCATCCGCCAGCATCCGGCCCCAACTTGGCGTGGGCGGCTGCGCCCCCAGACCGACGTAGGACAGACCGGCCTCAGCCAAAATCCCCAGGCTGAATTGAATGGTGCCCTGCACGATCAGCAGGTTGGCGACATTGGGTAGGATATGCTCGACCGATATCCGCGCCGCCCCTTTTCCAGATACGCGCGCGGCAAGGATAAACTCGCGCTCCCACAACGACAGGGCCGCGCCGCGGGTGATACGGGCGAAAACAGGAATGTTGAAAATTCCGATAGCAATGATGGCGTTGATCGCTCCGGCCCCAAACACGGCGGTGATGAGGATCGCGATGACCAGTGAGGGGAAGGCGAAAACCAGATCGTTGCCGCGCATGATGACCTCATCCAACCACGATCCTTTGCGGGCCGCGGCCGTCAGGCCAAGGGGGACGCCCAGCGCCATGCCAATCCCCACGGCCACCAAAGCCACCGCAATGGACGTGCGCGCACCAACCATGATCATCGAAAACATGTCGCGCCCGAAGTGATCCGTACCGAACCAGTTCTGCGCATTTGGGGGCTGTAACTTCTCTGGAATACTCAATGCTGTGTGGTCGTAGGGGGTCCAGACAAACGAAATCAGCGCGGCCAAAACCACGAGTGAAGACAAAAGGGCACCCAGAAACAGGTTGCGGCTCATGTCCTGCTCCTCAGCCTTGGATCGACGGCGGCATAAGCCAGATCGACCAGAAAATTCACGGTGATCACGGCAAAGACCAGCAACATGACCACCGATTCAACGACGATCAGGTCACGGGCCGAAATCGCCTGAAACACCAGTCGCCCAAGGCCGGGCAGGTAGAATACCTGTTCGATGATGATCGACCCGGCCAGCAGGAAAGAGAACTGCAAGCCGATGATGGTCAGCACCGGGATCAGCGCATTTCGCACCCCGTGTCGCCACAGCGCCTGACGCCGGGACAAACCTTTGGCCCGGGCAGTGCGCATGAAATCCTCGCCCAGAATGTCCAGCAGGGCCGACCGCATAACGCGAGCGAGGATAGCCGCCTGTGGTAAGGCCAGCGCGATTGCGGGTAGGGTCAGCGAATGTAGTCCGGCCCATACCCCGTTGCTCCAACCGACAAACCCGCCCGCGTTGAACCAACGCAGATTGATGGCGAAAATCAGCACAAGCATCATCGCAAACCAGAAATTGGGGACGGCAATGCCCAACTGCGTGGCACCCATGACCGCCAGATCCCCCGGCTTGCCCCGACGGGCAGCGGCGTAGATCCCGGCGGGAAACGCAATCAAAGTTGACAGGGTCAGCGCATAAAGTGCCAGCGGCAGCGACACCCAAAGCCGGTCTGCGATCATCTGGGACACCGGCGTGCGGTACGTGTAGGACGTGCCAAAATCCCCCACCAGCATTCCGCCGACCCAGTTGAGGTACCGTTGCACTTTTGACCCGTCCAGGCCCAGCTCGGTCCGCAACGCGGCCAGTGTATCCTCTTGCGCGTTCACACCCAGCATGAACGACGCCGGATCGCCCGGTGCGACTTCGATCACTGCGAAGATGACAACCGAAGCAACAGCCAGGCTGATCAACAACGAAATCAGGCGTTTAAGGGTATAGCGGAGCATTGGTACCACGTTAGGGTCACATCAGGTCCGGGTCCAGCACCTATGGCACCAAAAGAAACGCGTAAATCGCATAGACAACAATCGCTGCATATCCCAACGGATAGATCCACTTGATCGCATAATTGTCCAGAACCCGCGCCGCACCTTCCTTGCCGGAAATCTTGAGCCTTCGCAGCGCGACATTGAAGACAATCAGTGCACCTGTCATCAAGAACATGCACTGCAGGACAAAATCCAGAAAAGTCAGATAGCCCAGCTTTGGCAGATCAGCTGAAATGGCCCAGTTGAACGCAACAAAGACCAACAGGTTGCCCCCGGCAATCTCGATCCTGCGGCGGTATTCATCCAGAAAGAACAGCGCCCAGCCAACCGCAATCAGAACCAGCATCGGCAAAAAGACTCGAATGACATAATAGGTCAGGTGCCGATTGCCGTCGAAAACAAGCGCAACCTGATCGCTTTCCCGTCCGGAAAGCCCCATGACCTCGGACGTTTCCAGGCGTGCATTGCCTAAAATCCACTCTTCTTCACCCAACAGATCGCCAAGTCCCGAATAGTCTTCAAGCGGGTAATAGGACACGTAGTCGGACGGAAAAATTGAAACGACTTCGAAGTGAAATTCCTGCGTATCAAAGGGATATTTTCGAAAATCGAAATGCGGTGCCTGTAAAGTCAGCGAGGATTTCTCGACATAAACCACTCGCCCGTCATAGCGCAGGGACGCCGCAGATTCGTGTATCCATTTGTTGGATTGCTGGTTGTGGATGACAAAGGCGGGCAGAACGGTGCCGATCTCCGCAGCATGATCGGCCAGGTCCGGCGGGCTGAACACCTTAATGTCGCGCCCAATATCGGCCTGATCAAATGCCAGCGCGGGATCAATCCACTCGACCCGCAAAACCACGACAGCGCCATAGTTCTCAGCCTTTTGATCTACGCCTGTGATCTGATCGATGCGGATTCCTATCCCAACTTCCAATGGGTTGTCTGGTGTGCCTGTCAATGCATCCAGCCGCCCGCCCAAAGCATTCTGAGCCAACGCCGCACCCGAGGAAATCGAAGTGAGGCAAAAAATTAGGGCAAGAAGGCAAAAAACACGAAGCACGCACATAACCAGAAACACCCAAAAAGAGCGTAAAGCCGGGGCAGCGCGACACAGCCCCGGCTGAAGACCTTTATTCAGACCAAGTGATTTGGGTCAGGTCTATTGCCGCCGTAGGGGCGTTTTCCCACAATCCTTGCACACCAGCCTTTGCGACACCCAGCTTGGCCAACTGGAACAAGTAGCCGTTTACATAGTCGGTCGAGATCAGGCGCTGCGCTTCTCCCAGCAGGCGGGCACGTTCATCGGGATCGGTGGTGGCGTTCAGCGTATCCATGAGCGCTTGAAAATCAGTGCTTTCATACTGGAAGTAATAATCGGGCCGCGCATAGATTCCGATATCCATGGGTTCCGTATGACTGACAATCGTCAGACCAAAATCCTTACCCCTGAAAACCGATTCCAACCATTGCGCCCATTCGACGTTGATGATCTCGGCGGTGATGCCGACCTCAGCCAATTGAGCGGCAACAATCTCTCCACCCCGGCGCGCATATGAAGGTGGCGGCAGGTGCAGCGTGGTTTCAAAACCGTTCTCAAACCCGGCCTCGGCCAACAGCGCCTTCGCCTGTTCCGGATCATACGCAGACTGGTTCGTCAAATCGACATAAGCCGGGTGGTGCGGTGCGAAATGTGTGCCGATCGGTGTACCATAGCCGAACATCGCCCCATCGATTATCGCCTGCCGATCGATGGCATGAGCAACGGCTTGTCGGACAAGAATGTCGTCAAACGGGGGCTGCTTGTTGTTGGTGGACAGGATCGTCTCACCTTCTGTTGTACCGACCAGAACCTGAAAGCGCGGATCGGCATCAAATTGTGGCAGGTTTTCCGGCGCCGGAAAGTTGTCAAACACGTCCACATCCTCGGCCATCATGGCGGCAAACGCAGCGGTCGGATCCGAAATGAACTTGAATGTTGCAGTCTCTAACGCTGGCTGATCGCCCCAATAATCGGGGTTGCGGTTCAGCGTGATGCTGTCGCCCTGCACCCAGTTGCCAAAGGTGTAGGCCCCGGTGCCGACCGGGTTGGTTTTGATGTTTTCAATGCTTTCGGGCGCGACAATGACCGCATCCCCCCAAGCCAGGTTGAACAGGAAATTGCCGTTCGGTTCCGACAGGGTGACTTTAACGGTCAGCGGGTCGACAACCTCGACGCTCTCAATCCCGGCAAACAGAGCCTTCTGCGCGTTTGCACTGTCCTCGGCGGTGGCGCGATCAAGGGTGAACCTGACGTCCTCGGCATCCATACTTGTGCCGTCATGGAAGGTTACACCCTCGCGCAACTTGAAGGTATAGACTGTTCCATCGTCAGAAATCTCCCAGCTTTCAGCCAAGCCGGGCACGACCGAGCCATCGCCCATGAACCGGGTCAGTCCTTCAAAAATGTTGGTGTAAACCACCGAGTCGATGGCCTGTGCCGCAGCGCTGGTCGGGTCAAGATGCGGGGGTTCAAGCTGCATCGCTATGGTGATGTCCGATTTGGCATAAGCCTGCGTGGCAAGCAGGCCAACGCCTATCGCCAAAGTCGACGCAAATGTCCTGAACATGAGTTTTGTCATGTGAACTCTCCCTACTGAAACTGGTTGCGCCCTTGTTTTCAGGGCCAATTTGAGACCAGTTTTCCTGCAAACCTGAGGTCAATCAAGGGAATGTTCGCGCAACCGGGGTTTCTTTGGCCCTGTCCAGTCTGCTATGCCGCACTGCAACATAATACCTGCAGGAGCGACCCATGAGCGCCACCGCCCGCAAGAAAGCCCCGAACGCCGAAGATATTCGCGCCCAAAAAGGCGGCGCGCCTTTGGTCTCGCTAACCGCCTATACCACCCCAATGGCACGCCTTATGGACGCGCATTGCGACTTTGTTCTGGTGGGCGACAGCGTCGGCATGGTGCTGCACGGGTTGGAATCCACGCTGGGCGTCACGATGGAGATGATGATCCTGCACGGTCAGGCCGTATCGCGCGGATTGGACAAGGCGATGATGGTCATCGACATGCCGTTTGGCAGCTACGAACATTCACCTGCCGACGCCTTCCGCAATGCCGCGCGCCTTATGGCGGAAACAGGTGCTGGGGCCGTGAAGCTGGAAGGTGGCGTTGAGATGGCTGAAACCATCCGCTTTCTGGTCAAGCGCGGCATCCCCGTGATGGCACATATCGGCCTGACCCCGCAATCGATCAACACGCTGGGTGGCTACAAGGTGCAGGGTCGTGACGAGCAGGCAGAAGCCGTTATGTCAGATGCCCGCGCCGTGGCCGAGGCCGGTGCGTTTTCAGTCGTTCTGGAAAAAGTTCCCCAAGGACTGGCAGACCAGATCACCGAAGAGGTTGCGATCCCAACTATCGGAATCGGCGCATCCGCAGGCTGTGACGGGCAGATTCTGGTCGTGGACGACATGGTCGGCTTTTTCACCGCCTTCAAACCCAAGTTTGTCAAACGCTATGCCGAACTGGGCCCATTGGCCGAGGCTGCCATCGCGGAATACGCCGCCGAGGTGCGCTCACGGGCCTTCCCGGCAGACGAACACGTCTTTGCAGATCAGGCTCCGACCAAAGGGGCCAAAGCATGACCGCGCCGATTTTGCGGTCTCTGGCAGAGCTGCGCGCCAACACCACTGAATGGCACCGCAATGGCGATGCGATCGGCGTGGTTCCGACCATGGGTGCGCTGCACGAAGGGCATTTGTCGCTGGCGCAGGCCGCAAAGGAAGGGTGTGACCGGGTCATCGTGACGATCTTTGTGAACCCCAAACAGTTCAACAACCCCGAAGATCTGGCAAATTACCCCCGCACTGAACATGAAGACGCCAAAAAACTGTCCCCTTACGGCGTGGACGCGATCTATGTACCGGACCCGCAGGAAGTCTATCCTGACGGCTTTTCAACCACAGTTACGGTTGCTGGCCTGACCGATATGATGGAAGGCCCTTTCCGCCCAGGCCATTTCGAGGGCGTAGCCACCGTTGTCGCCAAGCTGTTTCTCCAAACGCAAGCAGATCGAGCCTATTTCGGGGAAAAAGACTACCAACAGCTGCTGGTTGTCCGCCGTATGGCCCGCGATTTGGACATTCCAATCGAGGTGATCGGCTGCCCGACTGTGCGCGAGCCTTCTGGGCTGGCGATGTCGTCCCGCAACCTTCTGCTTTCCCCTGATGGGCTAAAGATCGCAGAACATATGAACAAGGTCATGCAGCAGGTCGCACAAAATCTGGCCGAGGGCGGTGATTTCGCAACTTTGGCGCAAAATGCCAAAGCGCGCTTGCTGGCCGCCGGGTTTTCAGAGGTCGAATACGTGGACCTGCGCTGCGCCGAGACGCTGGAAAGCCTGCCCAGTGCCAGCAGGCCAGCCCGCCTGTTCGTAACCGCATGGGCCGATGGCGTTCGTCTGATCGATAATATCCCGGTTGATCCAGCCTGATTTCTACTCTGGCCCCTGCGCCATTGTTTGCGCTAAAGTCCCGCGAAACGAGACCGGGGGAGAGCGGACATGACCTATATTCTGGCAATCGATCAGGGCACCACGTCCTCGCGCGCCATACTTTTTGATGCGCAAATGCAGCCAGTTAGCACCGCACAGCAAGAGTTTCCCCAGCACTTCCCTCAGGAAGGTTGGGTTGAACATGACCCCGAAGATATCTGGTCCAGTGTTTTGCACGTGTGCCGCGAGGTGATGGAAGCCACCGGCATTTCCGCCAATCAGATCGCCGGGATCGGGATCACCAACCAGCGTGAGACGACCGTCGTCTGGGACAAACACACCGGCAAAGCGATCCACAACGCCATCGTCTGGCAGGACCGCCGCACCGCCGATATCTGTGCCCGCTATAAGCAAACCGGGTGCGAGGATGACGTCACCGCCCAAACCGGCCTGCTGCTGGACCCATATTTCTCGGGCACCAAAGTGAAATGGCTTTTGGATACCGTTTCGGGCGCGCGTGAGAGGGCCGATGCCGGAGAGCTGTTGTTTGGCACGATCGACAGTTTCCTGATCTGGCGGCTGACCGAAGGCCGTGTCCACGCCACGGATGCCACCAATGCCGCCCGCACCCTTTTGTTTGACATCCACAAAGGCACATGGAGCGCCGAGATTTGCGACCTGCTGGATGTGCCCCTGACAATCTTGCCTGACGTGCTTGATTGCGCTGCGGATTTCGGCTCCACCACTTTGTTCGGGGGCGACATTCCTATTCTGGGCGTCGCCGGCGACCAGCAAGCCGCCACAATCGGACAGGCTTGTTTCCAACCCGGCATGATGAAATCGACCTATGGCACAGGCTGCTTTGCGTTGCTGAACACCGGCGCGCAGCCGGTTCAGTCAAAAAACCGCCTATTGACGACCGTTGCTTATCAGTTGGACGGTCAGCGGACTTATGCATTGGAAGGGTCGATCTTTATTGCCGGGGCCGCCGTTCAGTGGTTGCGTGACGCGCTACAGATCATCGACGCAGCCCCACAAAGTGGCGATTTGGCCACGCGGGCCGATCCGAACCAGCATGTGGTGCTTGTGCCCGCCTTCACCGGTCTAGGCGCGCCCTATTGGAAACCTGACTGTCGCGGCGCGATGTTCGGGCTGACCCGCAACTCAGGCCGGGCCGAAATCGCGCGCGCCACGCTGGAAAGCATCGCATTCCAAACCCGCGACCTGTGGCATGCCATGCAGGGCGACTGGGGGGCAGACGCCGATGTCATCCTTCGCGTCGATGGTGGGATGAGCGCGTCTGACTGGACCATGCAGGGCCTGTCGAACTGTCTGGGCGCGCCGGTGGACCGTCCGGTGATGCAGGAAACAACTGCATTGGGGGCCGCATGGCTGGCTGGCATGAAGGCCGGGGTTTATCCAGACCAAGATGGGTTCGCAGAAACATGGCGGCTGGACACGCGGTTTGAGCCAAAAATGGCGCAGGACGACCGCGATGCGGCCTATGCCCGCTGGCAACGCGCAGTGCAGGCCGCAATGGCGTTTTAATCCATAGAATTGTTTTCCGAAACATGTCTGCGCCGTCGGCGTGGGCTTACTTGCAACGCAATCCCTACAGGAAGCGCTATGTCATCCTTTGAAGTCCTCACTCCCGACAACGCACCCGAAGACGCAAAGCCATTTCTGGACAAAGCCAAAGCAGATTACGGGGTGATTCCGAATTTGCAGGGGGTTATGGCGCTGTCGCCGCAGTTGCTTCAGACCCATCTGGACTGTCTGGACGAGTTTGCCAAAACAACACTGACCCCAGCAGAGCAGCAAGTGGTGTATCTGACCGTGAATTTCGAGAATAACTGCGAGTATTGCGTTCCCTGGCACACAAAATTGGCGCGAATGGCCGGGCTGACGCCTGATGCTGTGGACAGCCTGCGCTCGGGCGACACACTGCCCGACGAAAAGCTCAATGCGCTGCACGAATTCACCAAATCCATGGTACGCACCCGGGGCAGCATCGCGCCAGCCGACCTGAATAAATTTCTGACCGCCGGATACACTCCGCAAAACGCGCTAGAGGTTGTTTTGGGCATCGCAAACAAGGTCGTCAGCAATTACACGGCCGCATTGACAGAAGTTCCGCTGGACAGCGCTGTGGAACGGTTCGAATGACGAAAGCCCTCTTTAAGGGCAAAGTCCTAAGGCGTCATGGGCCGCTGTCTGACCGTGTCCACAGGTGCATTCGGTCACGCGAAATCAAAGCGGTCTAACTGTGGTCCTTCAAAAGCCGCTGCTTCTGACGTGACCAATCGCGCTTGGCCTGCGTCTCGCGCTTGTCGTGGATCTTTTTACCCTTGGCGATGCCGATTTTAATCTTCGCACGACCCTTGTGGTTGAAATACAGGACCAGCGGCACCAGCGTCATTCCCTTGCGCTGGGTCGCATTCCACAAGTTCGACAGTTCCTTGCGTGAGACCAACAGCTTACGGCGACGACGCTCTTCGTGTTTGAACACCTTGGCCTGCTCGTACGGCGCGATATAGCTGTTGATCAGCCACAGTTCCCCGTCGTCGACCGAAGCATAGCTTTCCGCAATGTTCGACCCGCCAGCGCGCAGGGATTTGACTTCGGACCCTTCCAGGACAATGCCGCACTCGATATCCTCTTCGATCGCGTAATCGAAGCGGGCGCGCCGGTTTTCGGCGATAACCTTGTAATTCGGGTCTGTCTTCTGCTTGGCCATGACGCGTTGATTTAGGCGGCTTGCGCCGACCTTGCAAGGCAGGGTTTTCCCAACTGCATCAGGATTTGGCAGAAATGATCAGATCAGGGCCAAAAATCGTATCAGCATATTTGTGCAGATAGATCTTGAGCCATGGCGTGAAACGATCCGGGTGGCGTGTCACTTCGGCCAGAAGGTCATGATAGTCGATCCAGCGGATATCCATGACTTCGTCAGGGTTAGGCTCGATCTTAAGCGTCCCGCGAACATGGGCCAGGAAGACGTCGACAACCTCGTTTTCAACCATGTTGTTGCCGACATCCGCGTGGTACTCCAGACGGTGTCGATATTCTGGATAGAGACCGGTTATCCCAAGTTCTTCGCGCAGACGTCGCACGGCGCAAGTTGACGAGCTTTCGTCCCAATCCGGATGCGTGCAACAGGTATTCGCCCAAAGGCCGGGCGTGTGGTATTTGCCCATTGCGCGACGTTGCAACAAAATCTCTGTTCCACGCACAACAAAAACGGATACAGCCTTGTGCTTGAGCCCTTTTTCGTGCGCTTCGAGCTTGTCTACAGGGGTCAACTCGCCATCGACCCAGGCCGGGATCATTATTCCCATCTGTCCTCTCCTGCTGCCAGTGCATTTACCGGGCGGTTGTTGTGAGTGTAGCTGCCGCCGGATCGGTCTGGCTGTGCGACGGGTGGAAACCACCTGTCTGATACCAAAGTGGCTGTGATTTGCCCCGGCATCAATCGCACGAAAGGCCGCAGGGGCTGCGGCCTTTGGTCCTTGTGCTGTTGCACCTTGCGTTAAGGCTTATTCGCCCGAAACGCTGACGATATAGGCATAGACGTCTTCAGCGCCTTTTTTCAGCTTGAAGGTCATTTTCGACTTGGCAGCAGTGTCATCCAGATAGGATTTCAGAAATGCCTTGGGATCTTGTGAGTATTCGACAAAGGTTGTCTCGTCCCAAACCAGGCCTTTTTCGCCTGCGGCAACGATGCTGTCACCGTATTTGAAGCCCTCATACGTGCCAGCGGTGCGGCCAGCGATGCCATACAGGTTCGGGCCAGTCTTACCGCCTTTGACAATCACTTCGCCTTCCGGGTCAGCGATCAGGTGGCAGGACTTGCATTTGTTGAAGGCTTTCTTACCGGCTTCGGCATCGCCTTCAGCATAGGCGGGCAGGGCCAGAAGGCCGACAATTGCGGTAGCGAGGATGCGATTCATAGCTATTGCTCCGATACAAATTTGCTGCACCGAATGGACCTTCGGCGCAAAAAAGAGTCAACGCGCAGATTGCCGCGCAGGCCTACTGTGCCACTGCGACAAAAGGGATGTCCTTAACTTATGTCATGTACCCTGGACCAGCAGGGCAAAAGGTCACCAGCGGCCGGAGTCGCCAGATACACCGCCCGCGCAATGGCCCGCGCCAGACAAACCGAAGCAGCGTGACCAATCAGCCCCAACTCGGCTTCGGTTGATAAGGGTCGAACACCGGTGCTGGCGGCAAACACCAAATCGCCGTCGCCCGGCGTGTGGGCGGGCACAATTGCACGGGCAATGCCGTCATGGGCGGCAACGGCCATCCGCTGACATTGGGGCTTGGTCAAGGCTGCATCTGTTGCGACGATGGCAATGGTCGTATTTGTCTTGGCCGGGTCGGCGGATTTCATCGCCTGCGCCTTGCGACTGGCTTGCGGCGCACCAAGAGCGGCATTTGGATCAGGCCCCAAACCGCCAAATTCGTTGCCGATTTCAAAAGGTGCCGCCCAGAAGTGTTGATCCCCGGGTGTGGTCACACTGCCCAACGGGTTGGCCGCAACCAGCGCGCCCACGGTTATCCCACTGTCCAGAACAAACGAAGCAGAACCGAGCCCGCCTTTTTGCATCGCAGCCAAAGCTCCGGTTCCTGCGCCTGCCGAGCCGAGGTCGAACTGATCCGACGCAGTATGGAACGCTGTGCGTCCCAGGGCACGATACGGGTTTTCAACCCAGTTTTTGTCACCACCGTTGAGCAAATCAAACAGGATCGCACCCGGGACTATGGGCACCGTGACGTCGCCGACCGGATAACCCCGGCCTTTGTCACGCAACCCGTCCGAAACACCCGAGCAGGCCTCCAACCCAAAGGCAGAGCCGCCAGACAAAACAATCGCATCCACATGGGTCACAGCCTTGTCCGGAGCAAGCAGATCGGTTTCGCGCGTCCCCGGCGCACCGCCCATCACATGGACCGAAGCCACAAACGGAGATTGCGCCGTCAAAACTGTCGCGCCGGATTTCAGCGTATCGTCCTGCGCGTTACCGACCATCAGGCCGGGGATATCAGTGATCAGGTTCTTGGGTCCGGGGGTCATTTTCTACTTTGTTGTTCAGGCCGAAAAGAGCGCAAGCGCGATGCCTCCGGCGGAGGTATTTTGGGCCAGATGAAGAACGGATCAGATGCAGCGGCCACCGTCAACCTCAAGTGCTGTGCCGGTGATCATGCTGGCCTCGTCCGAGCAGAGGAAACAGGCGGCATTGGCCATGTCTTCTGGTGTGGAGAAGCGGCCCAGCGGAATGGTCGACAGGAATTTGGCGCGAATCTCGGGCGTGTCTTCACCCATGAAGGATTTCAGCAGCGGTGTTTCTCCGGCCACGGGGCAGATGGCGTTCACACGCACACCGGTCGGGGCAAGTTCCACGGCCATGGTCTTGGTTGCCGTGATCATCCAGCCTTTGGAGGCGTTGTACCAATTCAGGTTGGGACGCGGAGACAACCCAGCCGTTGAGGCCACATTCAGAATTGCCCCTGCCCCGCGCGCTTTCATCGCCGGGACAAAGGCGCGGGCGGTCAGGTAGACGGATTTCATGTTAACACTGAAGACGCGGTCGAAATCGTCTTCCAAGACGTCTTCGAGCGGGGTCGGCAAATGCGTGACACCTGCGTTGTTCACCAGAATATCCAGATCTTCGAACTGATGCCTTGCGGTATCAGCCATGGCTTGAACCGATGCGCCGTCTGCAACGTCAACCTGGTGTCCGATTGCCCGTTCTCCGAGTGTGTTCGCAAGATTCAGCGCCGCTTCGCCATTGATATCCGCGATCATCACGCGCGCGCCTTCGTCCAGGAACTTCTGCACGATCCCTGCGCCGAACCCGGATGCGCCACCGGTTACGATTGCGGTTTTTCCCTCCAGCCTCATGGCGTTACCCTTCTGCCTGACAGGGGTAGAGTAACAACGCATCGAAAAGATGCCAGATCATTCTTCCGAGACCTTGCCCCGCAGTGCCTTGACGTCGCCGCGCGCCTTTTTGGCCGCCAGCCTGCGCTTGACCGACCCATAGGTCGGCTTGGTGGCGATGCGTCGTTTGGGTTTGACGAGCGCGCGAGTGATCAGTTCGGCCAGCCGAGCGCGCGCGATGTCACGGTTGCGGGCCTGAGAACGGGTTTCGTTACACTGGATGATAATTGCGCCCTCTTTGGTCCAGCGCCGCCCGGCCAGCCGTTTCAGCCTGCTCTTGACCGGATCCGGCAAAGAGGGGGAACGCGCCGCTTCGAACCGCAATTCAACTGCGGTCGAGACCTTGTTGACGTTCTGCCCGCCGGGACCGGAAGAACGAACAAAGCTCTCGGTCATTTCCCAGTCTTGCAGGATGATATCGTCAGTGATGCGCAACATGGGCCCGACCTTACAGGGCACGGGTGGAAACAGAAAGGGCCGCCCCTTTTGGGACGGCCCTTCGAAAGTTCAGGAGGTCGGGTCGGTTAGATCAATCGACCAGCCGGAGCGAACGCTCCGCCAAGGGCTGCCCTAGCAGGCTTTCCCCCCGGTTGTTCCGACACCTCTCTCCAATCTCTTTCTTGACACTGGATCACCTCCTTTTCTATCTGTTGCGGTTAACTTTGAGCCTGACACAAGATGCGCCATTCTCAAAGCACTTTTTTTACGCAGGCTGTGCGGCGGTCAGCCGGGCAACAATGACTTTGAACGGGATCAAAGCAATCAGCGCCAGCGACAGTTTCACCAGCCAGTCGGCAAAAGCCAGCGTGACCCACAGCGGGGCCATCGGGCCGGACAGCATGAACGGCACAGGCTCCCACGCCCAGTTGATCGCAGCGTCGGCATTCGCGCCAAAGAATGTGACCGAGGCCGAGAAAGCGACGGTGAAGAAGATCGCGGTGTCCAGCGCTGATCCAACCAGCGTCGAGACCAGTGGCGCGCGCCACCAGCGACCGCCACGCATGGCGTTGAACACGGTGACGTCCGTCAGTTGGGCGATCAGGAAGGCAGTGCCCGAGGCGACTGCGATCCGCAGCGGTACGGCGGCGTATTCGAAACCGTCGCCTTGCAGCATGATCTGACTGCCGATCAGCGAACAGATGATGCCGGTGACAAAACCGGCGAACACGACCTTGCGGGCCGGGCCTACGCCATAGACGCGGTTCATGATGTCAGTGACCAGAAAGGCCAGAGGATAGGTGAAAGCACCCCAGGTCAACAGCCCGTCAAGGATCAGGAACTGGACCAGAATGTTCGAGGCCACAACAATGGCGGCCATGGCAATGATGCCGGGAATGTAAGCGCGTTGCATGTTTTGATGCCCGTTTTGACAAGGTAGCGGCGACTTGGCCAAGGGCTCATCCCAAGGCAGGCCGTGCGTTTAGACCCTTGTAGGCCTCGAGTCAATCCGGCAGCAGGTATTCCACCAATTCGGTTCGTTGCAGGGCAAGAAAGTTGTCGTCCGAAATCATTGTGGCGCGCAAACGGCCCAGCCCATCGCGCCAGACGGACAGCCCTTCGAGGTTGTCATGCGTGCCTGCCGCAGTTTCCAATAGGGTTTCTTCGGCGCCTAGTGCGTCATCCGTCAGATCCCACCGGCGTAACCTTGAGCGGAAGCCGAACAACCCCAACTTGCGCTCCAGCAGATAAAACTTCCCATCCGGGCCAAAATCAGCGCTGACAGGCTTAAACCGACCCCGTTGTGGCAAAACAAAGGGAATCGACCATGCGTCGCCATCCCAGCGAAAAACCGGGATGTCCCCGCCTTTGGTGCGATTTTTTTCCGGCATCGTATAAAGCCAACCGCGCGCATCAATGGCAAGACCTTCAAACGACCCGTTGTCAGCAAGATCTTTGAAGGCCGACGAACGAGGTAGTACGCGCGCCCTTGCTCCCGGTTCCGAATAGTGGGCGATCCGATGCACCCCTTCGAACGAAATGTAAACTCCACCAACTGGCGCTAAAGCAAGGCCTTCGGAATCGCCCACACCACCTTTCATTCTGTGCCCTTGGCTGGACAAGACCCGCCATTGATCCAAAACATGAATGCTGGTGATCTGGTCTCCGTCCCGCTCGATGCGTGCCGTGGCTATTCTGGCCCGATCGCTCAGCACCAGTATCTGCTGGCCGTCGCCCAAAACATGCAGCGCCGAAAACCCGCCAAACCAATCCGCCGGATTATTCCATTCAAAACTGTGCAGATGGGTGGCGGACTTGATTTCGACCGCCACTGCTGCCGTGGACGCAATCAGAAAGGCGCTTAGTTGGATTGCAAAACGGCGGCGCATTGTTGTGGCAAATCAGCCAGAACATATTCCCGGCGTTTCTTGGGGGCTGGGGCATTTGGGTCGGGTGGCGGAGGATTGAGGATGTTGTTTACCCATTCCTGCGCCTGAGCGCAGCCATCGCCCTTGGGGGGCGGGTCCTGATTGACGCAGCCTTTCGACCCTCGGGGGCATTTCAGGCGGACGTGAAAGTGATAATGATGCCCCCACCATGGTCTGATCTTGCGCAGATAGGCGCGGTTGCCTTTCTCATCCTTGCACATCTGCACTTTCGCGCCGGGAAACACAAAGATACGCGCCACGCGCTTGTCTTTGGCCGCTTCGCGCAGAACAGCATGGTGCTGTTTCGTCCAGTTCCCGTTGACAAAAGCCCCATTTGCGCGACGCAGAGAAATAGAAGAGATATTCTCGCGCGCTTTGCGGCTGAGACGCATGTTGTCCCCGGGCAGCATCCAGATATCGATATCCAGACCCAACTGATGGGACCGATGGCCCGATGTCATCGGCCCACCCCGTGGTTGGCTGATATCTCCTATATAGAGACCGTTCCAACCCGGCTGCTTCGCCGCAAACTTGCTGAGGTCCTTCACGTAATCGATCGCCTCAGGGTGTCCCCAGTTACGATTGCGCGACAGACGCATAGCCTGCCATGTGGCACCGGTTTCGGGCAATTGCACCGACCCAGCAGCGCATCCGCGCGAATAACTGCCGAACGCGGCCGGTTTTTGTTGCGAATTGACCCGTTGCGCCCCGAACAACTGCTTCGCCAGAGGCTCTGCCGTCGCTGTACCCGCCAAAGCAAGCGCAGCCAAGATTGTCAAAAAACGCTTTAAAATCATCTGCTCTGATCCCCTTCCGGTCTGACCCAGCGCATCAGGAATAGTCCCAGAATAAACAACCCAACGATGGGTGACACCCCCAGCCGGGCACTGCCCGTCACGGTTGTTGCAATTCCGATCAAAAGCGGTGCCGCAAATGCGGTCGCGCGCCCCGACAGACCATAAAGGCCAAAGCTTTCTACCGGAGCTTCGGGATCAGTATGGCGCACCATCATCGAGCGGCTGGCAGATTGAAGAATGCCGCCCATACCACCGATCAACACACCGCAGCCGAAGAAAACGATATCCG
This sequence comes from Ruegeria sp. CF8, assembly GCF_056537285.1. Lineage (NCBI taxonomy): Bacteria > Pseudomonadati > Pseudomonadota > Alphaproteobacteria > Rhodobacterales > Roseobacteraceae > Ruegeria > Ruegeria sp. CF8. The sequence continues at coordinate 110,378 of NZ_JBQFRG010000005.1, forward strand.
GCAAACTGGATCCTTCGGCCAATTGAATGCCGTAGATTTGCGTTCGATCCATCATGACCACAGTGGCGCAGACAAATATCAAAACCCAGATCGCAACGATGATCACCGGTTTGGGGCCGTATTTCTTGTCCAGCTTGCCGCCAACCCAGGAAAACGCCGCAGCTGCCAAAACGCTGACAATCCCAAACACACCGATCTTGATCAGGTCCCACTCCAACACCAACCGCGCATAAACACCGCCAAAGCTGTAAAGCCCGTTCAGCGCATCACGGTAGAACATCGACGAGCCAAGGTAGCTGGCCAGACTAACGCGATGGCGCAGGTTAGATACTGATTTCGCCAGCAGACGCAGCGCTTCACCCACGCTGCCCGTTTTGTCCGCTGGTGCGTCATCGCGCACCCACAGGAAATAGGGCACCATAAACAGAATGAACCAAGCAGCCGTAAACGGGCCGACAAAACGTGTGCCTTCACGGGTCGCCGCATCAAGCCCCAGGGCAGGTTCCATCCCGATCAGTGTCTTCCCGTTCGCCTGTTCCACAAACAGCGCCAACATGATCGCCAGCGAGATCAGCCCGCCAAAATAGCCAAACGCAAAGCCCGAGCCCGAAATCTCGCCCACTTCACTGTCATCACCCAGATCAGGCAGCTGTGAATTGATAAAGATCAGCGCATATTCCGCACCAACGAAACCCAGCCCAAAGGCCGACAGCATCAGCCACATGTTCGAACCATCCGGCATCGTGTACCACAACGCACCGGATCCAACCGCGTACATGACCGAAAACGCAAAAATCCACGGAATGCGCCGCCCCGACACATCCGCCATCGCCCCCAGCAAAGGCGCGCCAAAGGCTATGATCAGTCCTGTGATCGTCAGGCAGTTCGCCCAGACCGTCTGCGCCTGTGCGGCTGCTGCCTCGGCATCCAGTCCGCTGTTCGCGTAATACCCGGCTGCTACACCGGCAAAATATGGGCCAAAGACAAAGGTGACCAACAGCGTGTGATACGGCTGGCTGGCCCAGTCAAAAAACCACCAGCCCCAGATGCGCCTGCGTTTGGAAATCTCTGCCATCTCTGCCTCTGTTATTGTTGTGTTTATAAGACGGGGGTTTGGTTCAATTCGCAAGCGTTGAGTGTCAGGCACTTGCTCTTTGCCGTTGTGGTGCTTAGGTCTCGGCCAACAAGAAAACGGAGAACCCATGCTGTCGCTGATCCAAATCCTGCTGCTGATCCTGGATGTTGTCTGGTTCATCATTCTGGCCCATGTGATCATGAGCTGGCTGATCAACTTTCAGGTGCTCAACTTACACCAGCAACTGGTTGCGCAAATCTGGTACGGGTTGAACCGCATATTAGAGCCTATTTACGGCCCTATCCGCCGCATTCTGCCCAATATGGGCGGGCTAGATCTGACGCCTTTGGTGGTGCTGATCGGGGTCTATGCGCTGCGGATTATCCTGATCAACAATGCGGTCTATTTCTACTGACCTCTTGTTCACCGAATCTTAGTATGTGATTGTCCTGCCTTAAGAGCAGATAAACCTTAAAACAGGGCAACCCCGCAGATGTTCGACTCCGCACCCTTGTTGCGAGATGTCTTTGGATTCGACGACTTCCGCCCCGGGCAGGAAGAAATTGTCGATGCCGTGACCTCGGGCGAAAACGTGCTTGCGATCATGCCGACCGGGGGCGGGAAATCCCTGTGTTTTCAGCTGCCCGCCCTGCTGCGCGACGGGGTGACGGTGGTGATTTCGCCACTGATCGCCCTGATGCGTGATCAGGTGCGTGGGCTGCAGGAGGCCGGGGTCGAGGCCGGGGCGCTGACCTCGGGCAACACGCCAGAAGAAACCGATGCAGTGTGGGAAGCTTTGGAGGCCGGACGGCTCAAGCTGCTTTACATGGCGCCTGAACGTCTGGCGGCCGGGTCGGCGTTGGGCATGCTGCGCCGGATCAATGTCAGCTTGATCGCCGTGGACGAGGCGCATTGCGTCAGTCAGTGGGGCCACGATTTCCGCCCGGATTACCTGCGGATCGGAGAACTTCGGCGCGCGCTAAACGTCCCGCTGGCGGCCTTTACCGCCACAGCGGATGCGGAAACGCAGGACGAGATTGTCGAGAAACTTTTTGACGGCATCGAGCCGCACAAGTTTCTGCGTGGGTTTGACCGGCCCAATATCCACTTGGCTTTTGCTGCCAAGGACGGGCCGCGCAAACAGATCCTCGATTTCGCCGCTGCCCGTAAGGGTCAATCCGGCATCGTCTATTGCGGCACCCGCAACAAAACCGAAGTGCTGGCCAAGGCTTTGCGCGACGAAGGCCACACCGCCTGCCACTATCACGGCGGTATGGATCCCGAAGATCGGCGCATCGTCGAAACCCGCTTCGCCCGCGAGGATGGTCTGATCGTCGTTGCCACGGTTGCCTTTGGAATGGGCATCGACAAACCCGATATCCGCTGGGTCGCCCATGCGGACCTGCCCAAATCCATCGAGGCCTATTATCAGGAGATTGGCCGCGCTGGGCGCGATGGCGGCCCCGCCGAGACGCTGACTCTGTTTGGGCCGGATGACATCCGCCTGCGGCGGTCGCAGATCGACGAAGGGCTGGCCCCGCCCGAGCGCCGCATGGCAGATCATGCCCGGTTGAACGCTTTGCTGGGTCTGGCCGAGGCGCTGGCTTGCCGCCGTCAAACTCTGCTGGGTTATTTCGGCGAACAGGCCGAACCTTGCGGCAAATGCGATCTGTGCGACACCCCGCCCGAGGTCTTCGACGGCACCACACCCGTCCGTATGGCCCTTTCCTGTATCTTGCGCACCGAAGAATGGTTCGGCGCGGGCCATCTGATCGATATTTTGCTGGGGAACGAGACCGACAAAATACGTGCGCGTCGTCACGACGATCTGTCCACTTGGGGCATCGGCAAAGACTGGTCCCGCCCACAATGGCAGGCGATTTTCCGGCAGATGATGGGGCATGATCTGGTCCGTCCTGATCCCGAACGTCACGGCGCATTGCGCATGACCGAAGTTGCCAAGCCGATCCTGAAAGGCGAGGCGCAGATCAACCTGCGCAAGGACACAATCCGAAAGGCTACGCGCCGCCCCGCTGTGAAAGCCATGGTGTCCGAGGAAGACGCGCCGTTGCTGTCGGCCTTAAAGGCCAAACGCCGCGCTTTGGCAGAAACCGCGCGTGTGCCAGCCTATGTGATCTTCCCTGATCGCACCTTGATCGAAATGGCTGAAAAACGCCCCGTTACACTGGATGACATGGCGCGTATTGGTGGTGTTGGTGCCAAGAAGCTGGAACGCTATGGCGACACCTTCCTTGAAGTCATCGCAGGCGCAGTTGAGGCCGTGCACCCAGCTCGCCGCAAACTGGCGGGGCGCGACCAGGGCGAGATTTACGATCGTTTGCTCGAAGTGCAATCTCAGTTATCGCGCGGCCCCGATGGGATTGATAAGCCGCTGACCTGCTCGGCCTCGCAATTGGCGAAGGTCGCGCAGATGCGGCCGGATGATCCGCGCGGGATCGAAACAGTGCTGGGTGATCGGCGTCACGAAAGGTTTGGCGCTGCCTTTCTGGACGTGCTGCGTGAGGCGGGCTAGTTCGATTTGCGGTTCAATCGTGTCAAAAGACGCTGCCTCTCCCAACGGTCGACCGCGCCTTTCGACAAAAGCACTTTTGGTAAAACGCAAAACGACCTAGATAAGCCAAATCAGGCAAGAAAAGAGGGCGGATATGCTGGTAGTGATTTCCCCGGCCAAGCGGCTGGACTGGGCAGAGCGGGATGTCGCGGTCACACAACCCGACTTTCAGGATGACGCGATCCGGCTGTCGAAGACTGCCCGCAATCTGACGCTCGGTGATCTGAAAAAGCTGATGAACCTGAGCGACGACCTGGCGCGCCTGAACCGCGACCGCTATCGCGCCTTTACGAACGCGCCCGAGGCCGAGGCCACACGCCCCGCCGCGCTGGCCTTTGCGGGCGACACTTATCAAGGTCTGGAAGCTGCATCGCTGGATGCGGAAGAAATGGCATGGGCTCAGGATCACCTGCGCATCCTTTCGGGACTTTACGGCATGCTGCGACCTTTGGATGCGATACAGCCTTATCGGCTGGAGATGGGCAGCAAACTGAAAACCCGGCGCGGCAAGAACCTTTATGACTACTGGGGCGACCAGCTCAGTAAAGCGTTGAATACACAAGGCGCGGAAATTGGCAGCGATATTCTGATCAACTGCGCGAGCCAAGAGTATTTTGGCGCGGTTGACCTTAGCGCGCTGAACTTGCGTGTCATCACGCCGGTGTTCATGGAAGACAAGAACGGAACCCCAAAAATCGTCAGCTTCTTTGCTAAAAAAGCCCGCGGTGCGATGGCGCGATATATCGTCCAGCGCCGCCTGACCGACCCCAATGCACTGTTAGAGTTTGACACAGGCGGTTACGCTTATCGCGCGGACTTGTCAGAAGAGGACAAACCGGTCTTCGTCAGACCCTATGCAGCCTGAATACATCCGTTAGAAAACGAAAGTCAGCACTTGTGTGTCAGGAAGGAAGCGAGGGGCCAGCCCTTCGCGCTCCCCGAGGTATTTTTAGCCAGATGAAGCAGGATCCTGTTTGTTGTCACTACAGCTTCCGCTGGTCTCGTGAGGATTGGTTCTATCAACACGGGTCACGTCATCTGGCTGGTGTTGCAGGATCATTTGATGGATGAGTTTCTTGTGCAGAGGTTTGGTCAGGTAGTGGTCGAGCCCGGCGGATAGGATCCCCTCATCGTCGCCAGCCATCGCGTGAGCAGTCAGGGCAACAATGGGGACGTGTCGGCCGGTTTCGACCTCGAGCCTTCGGATTTCGGTGGTGGCCTGTTTACCATCCATTTTTGGCATAGAGATATCCATGAATATCAGATCAGGTGCGAACTCTTGATAGACCTCAACCGCTTCGAGCCCGTGCGATGCAAAGCGCAAATCGATATTCAAATCCTTCACCATCTTTTTCAGGATCAGTTGGTTGGTGCGGTTGTCTTCAGCCGCGAGGATTTTCATACGTCGGGTACTGGTTTCTTTGGTTTTGCCCTTATTAAGCTCGTCAGTTTTCGGTTCTGCTAAGCAAGCAGCCTGCGACGACGCTTTGAGAGCCATCAGCCTGCCATAGAGTTCAGACCGGGGGATTGGTTTCTGCAAAACACCGCTCACCAGGTCGCGCGCCGGATGGGCGTGTATCAAAGCGGGATTTGCGGACATCACGATCACAGGCAAATCCCCCCAGCCCCGGTCTTTGAGCGAGGTTGCAAGGTCCAACCCGTCCATGTCCGGCAGGTCGTGGTCGCACAAGACCAGCTCAACTCGATCAGTAATTTTGGCCAGCGCGTCGCCCCCCGAAGTACAAACGGTGACGTCAGCACCCAGACGGCCAAGTTGCTTCGCAAGGATGGCCCGGTTTACGGCCAGATCTTCGACCACCATGACGTGTTTCACACAATCTTTCAGATCTGGAGGTTCGGGTTGAGGACCTTCGGCGGTGGGCAGCGATATGCGAAACCCAAAACAGGACCCCTGCCCCAACTCACTTTCGACCCAGACAGCCCCGCCCATCATGGAAATCAGGCGTTTGGTGATGGCCAACCCCAGCCCCGTGCCTTCGAACTGACGGTTTCGCTCGTCTTCAACTTGATTGAACTCGCCAAAGATATGGCCGATTTTTTCAGGCTCGATTCCGATGCCTGTGTCTTCGATGGCAACGTGAATATCGCAGGTTTGTGCATTCGGATGAGGCACGCCGGTGACGCGGATCAAAACATGCCCTTCGGACGTGAATTTGACCGCATTGCCAACCAAGTTGGTCAAAACCTGCCGAACCCGGCCTGGATCACCCACGAACAGAGTGGGCAGGAACAGGTCATAATCTACCAGCAACGTCAGGCCCTTGTCGCGTACGTTGGGCTGCAACAGCATCGCAACCTCTAGAATACAGCGCTCTAGATCGAAGTGTTCTGGGTGCAGGACCAGTTTGTCAGCTTCAATCTTCGAATAATCCAGAACGTCATTGATAATCACAAGCAGGGCCTCGCCCGAGTTTCTGATCGTGTTGACGTACAGGCATTGTTCTTCATTCAAAGGGGTTTCGTCCAGCAGCTCGCTCATCCCGACGATGCCGTTCATCGGAGTGCGGATTTCGTGGCTCATGTTGGCTAAAAACGCGGATTTGGCACGGTTGGCCGCCTCGGCCCGTTCGCGCGCTGCCTTTAACTCTGTCTCATGCCGAACAGACGCGGTGATGTTGAGCGCAAGGCTAACAACGTCGCCGCCGCTGCCCCGCTGGTCGATCAGGCGGATGTATTGCCCATTCCACAGTTGCAACACGATCGGTGGCGGATTGGTACGGTTCCAACGCGCTTGCATCTTGGCGCGCCACACGTCGGCAGCTTCATCCCCTATGTCAACAATGCCTTCGGTTGTCAGCAATTCAAGAATTCGAGAATAGGTAATCCCGGGCACGACCTCATCCAAACCATCAAAAACACTGAGATAGGCGGTGTTGGCCCCAATCAGGCGACCATCACAGTCAAAAAAAGCAAATCCGTCCTGGATAGTCTGAATTGAGTGCCACAGACGACGTTCGGCCACCTCGATCTTGGCATGAGCTACGGTCAGATCAGATTTGACCTTTTCATTCTCATCCCGGACAGTTTCTACCTCGGCCTGTGTTTCACCGATCCGTTTGGTTAACGCCATGGCATGCTGGCCCAGTTTCCGGTTGGCCGCCGAAAGCTCGGCCTGTTTCAACGCCAGCAGTCGTTCTGCCGCTAAACGCGCGCGCCGTTCCTGTGCCAGTTTGTTTGCAAGACTCATCGTGACTTGTTCCGGGATGTACAGATTTCAGCATCGCGTCAGAGAATGAAAAACTGCTTAAGCCGTTGCGCAAACGGCGCGCGCCATGCAAGGCTGAGCACAAAGAGGAGGGCAGCATGCACCGCTTTGTTTTTATTTCAATAACTTATATCTTTTCACTCTTAATCCTGCCCGTCACCGCTCTGGCGCAGAACGCCGTGCCCGAATTTCGCTACATCACTACCCGGGACACGGACTTTTATGGGTCAGATCTGGATGCGCTGTTCGACACAGATCTGAAATCATGCATTCGGGCTTGCTCGGCCAATGATCGCTGCACAGCTTTCACTTATAACACGCGATCCGATTCCTGCTTTCCCAAGGACGGGGTAACCCGGCAGGAGGCGTATCAAGGGGCGCTTTCCGCGCAAAAGGTAACGACCTCAGAACAGGCTCTGATATTGGGCAAAACCCGTGCGGCGGCGTTGAGCGTGCTGGGGTCTGCTGATTTGAATCGGGCGACAGATCAGGCGCGCAACCTGGGATTCCTGCATCCTGCCGGCGGTTACGATCTGCAAGCTGTGTTGGACGCAGCGCGCAGCGCGGGAAGTGCGATACAAGCGATGCAGTGGACCGGTGTTGCCGTGTCTCTCAGCGATGCACCAGATCTTTGGGTGGAATACGCACGCCTGTTGCTGACTATTAATCCGTCAGGCTGGAACGAGCGGCGCGATCTTCGAAACCGTGCGCTGAACGCCGCGATCAATGGTTATTTGCGGTCCGAGGCCACCGGATCACAAATCACGGCCTTGATGACTTTGGCCAACGCTCTGGAAGATGTGGACCGTGGCCGCGATATGATCCCCGTTCTTCGGCTGGCCGAACAGCTGCAACCGCGTGAGGACGTACTGGCGGCGCTTGACGATGCAATCGGGAAATACGGGTTCCGAGTGGTCGATACCGCAGTCGAGAGCGATGCGGTCGCGCCCCGGATCTGTGTTGAGTTTTCGGAACCACTGGTCAAGGCCGGTGTTGACTACGATCCCTTTGTACGGCGCGATGACACCGGACTGGTTGTTCAGCCCGACGAAAAGCAGCTTTGCATAGATGGCGTCGCGCATGGCCAGCGCTATCGCCTGACTTTAAGACAGGGTTTGCCTGCCGCATCCGGCGAAGCACTGAATCGCAACGTTGAACTGACCCACTATGTACGCGACCGCACACCGTCGGTTCGGTTTCCCGGACGCAGCTATGTCCTTCCGAAATCTGCGGATGCGGCTTTGCCGGTCGAAACGGTTAACGTCACCGAGCTGGATCTGATCCTGCGGCGGGTCAGCGACCGGAACCTGTTGCGCGCGGTGCAACAGGACTTCTTTGGCCGCCCACTCAGCGAATGGCAGGAAGAGGAATTCTCGGACCAGATTGCCGAGGATATCTGGACCGGTACGGCCGAAGTATCCAATCAGTTGAACCAAACCATGACAGCGCGCCTGCCCATGGCAGAGGCCATCGCTGATCAGCCTGCAGGCATCTATGCGCTGACAGCCCGTGTTCCGGGGGCCGATCCTTATGACGACCCCGGCGCGACGCAGTGGTTTGTGTTGTCCGATCTGGGGATCAGCACCGCACTTGGCACGGATGGGCTGCACGTGACCGTGCGCGGCCTCAGCGACGCAGCACCGCGTCAGGACGTCGAAGTTTCGCTGGTCACAAATGCAAACGCGGTCATTGCAACCGCGCAAACCGATGAAACCGGCTATGCCACCTTCGATCCCGGCCTGATCCGCGGAAAAGGGGCCAGTGCGCCTGCCTTGGTGATGGCCTCTGCCGGGGACAGCGATTTCAGCTTTTTGTCCCTGACAGATCCCGCCTTTGATCTGTCGGATCGCGGCGTCGAAGGGCGCGCGCCTGCGGGGCCGGTTGATGTCTTCCTGACCACGGACCGGGGTGCCTATCGTGCCGGAGAGGTCATCCATGTCACCGCGCTGTCTCGAGATGGTGAAGCACAGGCAATCGAAGGGCTACCCCTCACAGCGATCCTGTATCGCCCGGACGGGGTTGAATACCGCCGATCTGTCTCGGACGGGGGCGTTGTCGGGGGGCATGTCTTTGCCCTGCCTGTCGCTGTCGACGTACCGCGCGGTGCATGGAAGATTGAGATTAAATCTGATCCCAAAGGCGACGCGCTGGCGCGTCAGACGGTGCTGGTCGAGGACTTTCTGCCGGAACGTATCGATTTCGATCTGTCCCTGCCCGACGCGCCCTTGCGGCCCGGCGATAGCCCACCGCTTTCTATAGATGCACGCTATCTTTTTGGTGCGCCGGGATCTGACCTGAGCATTGACGGACAGGTCATCGCGCGCGCCGCGGATACCGTTCCGGGGTACGAAGGTTACCGCTTTGGCCGCTACGATGCTGAGGCCGTGATCAAAAGCACGTATTTCGGAAACACGCGCACGGATGCGGCGGGACAGGCCACCGTAGCCGTCGAAATTCCAGTGTTAGAGACTGAAGGAAAGCCCATTGAGGCTGAAATCATCGCACGATTGACCGATGGTTCTGGCCGTCCGGTTGAGCGTCGCCTGTCTGCTCCAGTCCTGCCACCGCAGCCGGTGATCGGTGTCAAACCTCTGTTTGAACAGATTGTTCCTGAAGGTACAGAAGCTGCGTTTCAGATCGTCGCGCTCGCTCCTGATCTAACGCCCAGCCCTATGCGCCTGCGGTGGACACTGAACCGGGTCGAGACGCGGTATCAGTGGTATCAGCTTTACGGCAACTGGAATTGGGAACCGACAACCCGCCGCACGCGCATTGCCACCGGCGAAGTGGACATCTCTACCGATCCTGTGACGCTGGCACAGACCGTGGATTGGGGTCGTTATGAACTGGTTGTTCAGCGCATCGACGGCACATATGCCGAAACCGCTGTCGATTTCTATGCGGGCTGGTATCAGGCCGCGGATGCGTCAACCACACCAGACCGGCTTGAGATGTCTCTGGACCGTGACACCTATCGCGCAGGTGATACCGCGCAGTTGCGGATCGTCCCACGCATGGCGGGCGTCGCCCAGATCGAAGTTTTGTCAAACCGGCTGATCCATCGCCAGATGGTGGACGTGCCGGAAGGTGAGACCGTGATCCCGATTGAAGTGACGGAAGATTGGGGCGCGGGCGCTTATGTCACCGCCACGGTCATCCGCCCGATGAACGTCGCAGCAGGTCAAAACCCGGCGCGTGCGATGGGCGTAGCACATGCCGCCATTGATCCAGCAGTTCGCAAGTTGGACGTCGTAATTGATGTGCCCGAGGTCACATCTCCACGGCAAACGCAAAAAACCCGAGTTAGGGTCGAAAATGTCTCGGACAGTGACCCTGTCTGGCTGACGCTGGCTGCTGTGGATGTGGGCATTCTGAACCTGACCGGATTCGAAAGCCCGGATCCGCAGGAATATTACTTTGGGCAACGTCGTCTTGGCGTGGATCTGCGCGACGTTTACGGGCGCCTGATCGACGGCATGACCGGAGCGATGGGCACCGTCCGTTCCGGCGGTGACGCCGACAACGGCTTGCGCCGCCAATCCCCGCCTCCGACGCAAGACTTGATGGCCGTGTTCAGCGGCCCGGTTCAGGTCGGCCCGGACGGAGAGGTTGAGGTGGACATCCCCCTGCCCGCCTTCAATGGCACTGTCCGATTGATGGCCGTCGCGTGGTCAACCAAAGCGGTCGGGCAGGCCGATGTCGATATGATCGTCCGCGACCCTGTGGTCGTCACCGCCAGCCTGCCGCGCTTCCTTGCCCCCGGAGATCAAAGCCGAATGCGGCTAGAGATCGTTCATGCCGATGGAACACCCGGAGACATGGCACTTGGTCTGACGGCTTCCGGTGGATTGGAACTGGGCGAGGCACCAACCAGCTTTGTGTTGGAAAACGGTGGCAAGGCGATCTTTGACATCCCCGTCACAGCCAGTGTTGTTGGCGACCCCGAAATCAGTGTTTCGATCACCACACCGGACGGTCGCGACCTGTCGCAAACCCTGCGTATGCCCGTACGTGCCAACGATCCGGTGATTGCACAGACACGACGTTTCGCGTTGGGGGCCGAGGACAGTTTCCTGTTTTCGCAGGACGTATTTGACGGGTTCCAGCCCGGTTCGGCCAAGGCCATCCTATCTGCCGGAACTTTGGCAAAGTTCGACACGCCCGGTCTGTTGGATCAGTTGAACCGTTACCCCTATGGCTGCACGGAACAGATCACCAGCAAAGCCCTGCCGCTGCTTTATCTGTCATCGGTCGCGCAGGCCTCGGGGCTGGGCGACGGTCCGGTAGTGGATCAGCGCATCACAGAGTCCATCCGCAGCATCCTGACCCGTCAGGCCGCCAACGGTGCCTTTGGCCTTTGGCGTGCAGGCAGTGGGGATTTCTGGCTGGACGCTTACGTGACAGACTTCCTGTCCCGTGCGCGCGCTCAGGGTCACCCTGTACCAGACCGAGCTTTTGCCCAGGCCATGGATAACCTTCGAAACAGGGTCAACTACGCACCGGATTTTGATTCAGGTGGTCAGGATATTGCCTATGCCCTGATGGTTCTGGCACGAGAGGGCGCAGCCTCGATGGGTGATCTGCGCTACTATGCAGATGTCAAAGGGGATGCGTTCGACACCCCATTGGCGGCCGCACAATTGGGCGCAGCGCTTGCATCTTACGGAGATCAGACCCGAGCTGACGCGATGTTCAACCGCGCTGCTCGTATGTTGGAGCAGGTCCCGGATGAGCAGGAAAATTACTGGCGCGCGGATTACGGCACGCACCTGCGGGATGCGGCGGGTCTGCTGACCCTTGCCGTGGGCGCGGGCAGCGAGGCCGTCAATCGCGACGCATTGATCCAACGTGTCAGCGCCGGTCGCGCCCATCTGTCCACGCAAGAGGCCACGTGGTCGTTGTTGGCCGCCCATGCGCTAGTGTCTGATCCGACGGGATCAGGCTTGACCGTCAACGGAGTTCAGGTGTCTGGTCCGTTTGTGCAAGTTCTGCAATCTGGTCAGGCGGATGAGGTCAATATCACGGCAAGTGACGGTCAGGCGACGGACATCACCCTTACGGTCACGGGAATCCCTGAGGTTCCGCCCGAGGCGGGCGGCAACGGTTATGCGATCGAACGGCAATATTACTCGATGGATGGCGATCCGATTGACGCCAACAGCTTTGATGTTGGCGAAAGGTTTGTCACGGTTCTGACAGTGACCCCGTTCGAAAGTGGCGGAGCGCGGCTGATGGTCGATGATCCACTTGCCGCCGGGATCGAAATCGACAACCCCAGCCTGTTGCGTTCAGGCGATGTGCGGTCGCTTGACTGGCTGGATCTGTCCGATGCCACCCATACCGAGTTCCGTTCAGACCGTTTCCTGGCCGCTGTTGATCTGTCCGGGCGAGAAACAGTGACGCTGGCCTATGTGGCGCGCGCTGTTACACCGGGTGTCTTCCATCATCCTGCGGCCTCGGTCGAGGATATGTACCGCCCGCAAAACCGCGCGCGTACAGCGACTGGGCGGATTGAAGTTAAGTGATTTGCACCGCGCTATATCACTGCCCGGGTGGCTGTCGTGCCTAGGCCGTCCCGGCTTCTGCTGGCCCTCGCCGGTGCCCTCTATCTGACGGCACTGGCACGGGACGGTGTGCACCGCTGGATCGACGCCACAGTTCTTCCCCCTGTTTTAGCCGAAACATCAGTTGAGATGCGGGACCGGAACGGCGACCTTTTGCGTGCGTTTCCGGTTGAAGATGGGATTTGGAGACTGCAACCCGGCGCGGTCGATCCGAATTTCACCGCCATGCTCATCCGGTACGAAGACAAACGGTTCTGGACACATGCCGGAGTGGACCCGGTTGCGATGCTGCGGGCCGTGGGGCAAAGCCTTTGGAACGGGCGCACGGTGTCGGGTGGGTCCACCCTGACCATGCAGGTCGCGCGGCTGATCGAAGATGGCTCGACCGGGCGCTGGAGCGGTAAAATCCGCCAAATTAGAGTCGCATTGGCCCTGGAGCAGCAGCTAAGCAAACAACAAATCCTGACCCTCTATCTGACCCACGCACCCTACGGGGGCAATCTGGAAGGTATCCGAGCCGGAACCCGTGCATGGTTTGGCAAAGGCGCAACACGGTTGACCGCAGCACAGGCGGCCCTGTTAATCGCATTGCCGCAATCCCCGGAAGCTCGACGTCCGGATCGTCAGCCAGAGACAGCCCAAGAAGCACGGGACCGGGTTCTGCGCAGGCTCGAGCGGCACGGCGCCCTGACCGCCGCTGAAACACGAACGGCTTTGTTGGAGCCCCTACCCGACAGGATGAACCCATTTCCGCGCCTTGCACCGCACTTGACCGATCGTGTGAAGCGTCAAGCGCCCGCGACAAGCGCTTTTGATCTGACCCTGGATGCCGGGTTGCAGGCCCGGTTGGAAGCTTTAGTTATGCAGGCCGCCACGCGCGCGGGATCACGCGTGTCTGGCGCTCTGATCGTGGCTGATCATCGCAGTGGCGAGGTTCTGGCCTCGGTCGGGTCCGCCGGGTATCAGGACGCCCGACAGGGGTTTGTGGATATGACACAAGCACTGCGGTCGCCCGGATCAACTTTGAAACCTCTGGTCTATGGGCTGGCCTTCGATCAGGGACTGGCCCATCCCGAAACTCTGATCAGCGACAGTCCCGTCATGTTTGGCCGATATGCCCCGCGCAATTTTGATGGCGTATTCCGTGGCGATGTGAGGGTTCGGGACGCCCTGCAATTGTCGCTGAACATCCCGGTCGTACGTTTGACGAATGAGTTGGGACCCGCGCGCGTGCTGACAGCACTGCGCTTGGCGGGATCGGAACCGCGTCTGAGCGGCGGCACGCCCGGATTGGCGATTTCATTGGGCGGTGTGGGGTTGAGCCTGCGCGATCTGGTACAGATTTACGCCGCTCTGGCAGCAGGTGGGCAAGGCCCTGTCCTGTATCACGACGTTTTGGCGGATACGCAGCAGACACCGCGCGTTTTGTCAGAAACCTCTGCCTGGCAGGTCGCCGACATTCTGGCCGGGCTTTCACCCCCAGCAGGCGGTGCGACAGGGGCGCTGGCCTACAAAACCGGCACCTCTTATGGCCACCGCGATGCATGGGCCATCGGCTTTGACGGGCAGCATGTCATTGGGGTCTGGCTGGGTCGTGCGGACGGAACGCCAGTTCCCGGCGCGTTCGGAGGCGATCTTGCCGCACCGCTTCTGGCCGAGGCGTTCAGCCTGTTGAAACCCGCGCTTAGCCCGCTGCGCCCACCGCCGCCTTCGACCTTGCTGGTGGGCGCTGCGCAATTGCCCCAGCCCTTGCAACGTTTCCGCCCCCGCACGGCGGCTTTCCAAAATGACCCCACCGCTCCGGATCTGCTGTTTCCGCCCGATAATGCCGTGTTAGAGACGTTTGGAGCGCCCCTGACAGTGAAGCTACGTGGGGGTGTCGGGCCATTTTCAGTGCTTGCAGATGGCGTGCCCGTGCTGACCGGACAGCGGCAGCGAGAGTTCGAAATCCCCAATCCGGGGGCCGGTTTCACCTCGCTTGTTATTGTGGATGCGCAGGGCCAATCGGACCGGGCGGCAATCAGGATCGATTAGCGCCGTCCTTCGCGCAGCCACCCACCCAGCAGGAACCCTCCTGCCAACAGCAACACCAGCCAAGGCGGCAGAAGACCGGCCTGCGTGACGTCCCGTGTTTCATACGCATTGCGCGGGGTCAGGCCGATCCACCCCCGCCCAGCCGCTGGACGTCCAGCGCGCACGTTGCGGATTGACGGCAAACCGTCTTCCAGACGGATCACACCACCGCGCATACCTGCCAGAACCGGTTCAAGAACATCGCCGGTTGCGATGGTGCGTTCAAATTCCTTCGGCGCGGCGGGGCCAAGGCCAATTACGGCCATATGGTCGCCTTCCTGCAAACGGTAAAGACCAATCTCGGGCCCATAATATTGCGCTTCGAACCGACCGGGAGAAACCTCTTCCAAGGTAATCTCCAAGGTCTCACCGTTTGGACGCGTTACCGTCACCGACCCAACTTCGTCTTCAAGCGTCTGGCGAATGATGCGCATGGATTGACCATTGGCTTCGGCCCACAGCGCCTCTTCTTCCAGTTCGGGTTCCTTCATCATCCAATGGGCGAGCCTGCGCAGCAGTTCCAACTGCGGGCCACCACCTTCAAAACCGCGGCTCCACAGCCAAGCGTGGTCGGATGCCAGCATCGCAACGCGCCCCTCGCCCACGCGGTCCAGAACCAGCAGCGGGCGTTCGTCGATGCCAGTCATCAAAACCTCGCCCGAGCGGTGATTCACGTCGATCTGTCGCAACCACGCCCCCCAATCCTCGGAATCGCCCAGATTGGTTGTCACCGGATGCCGTTGCCCCAAGTCGCTGACCATTGGCACATACCGTTCTTCGAACACCCGTGCTGAAGGCTGCGCCGGCAAGATCGGCGCCAGAGGAGATCGGAAGATACTGTCAGCGCTGGCGAAATCGGGACCTGCCGCAATTAGAACCGCACCGCCGTCGTTGATGTAACTGGTAACGTTGTCCAGATAGATCGCAGGTAGGATACCGCGCCGTTTGTACCGGTCGAAGATGATCAGGTCGAAGTCGTTGATCTTTTCCAGAAACAGCTCACGCGTGGGAAAGGCGATCAAGGACAGCTCATCGACAGGCACACCATCCTGCTTCTCAGGCGGGCGTAGAATGGTGAAATGCACCAAATCAACCGAGCTGTCGGATTTCAACAGGTTGCGCCATGTGCGCCCGCCGGGATGCGGCTCACCCGAGACCAGCAAAACACGCAGACGATCCCGCACGCCGTTCATCTGGATCAGCGCCGTGTTGTTGCGGTCGGTCAATTCACCGTCGGCTTGAGGAACAGAGAACTGGATGACATTGCGCCCGCCATGGGGCAGCGTGATCGGCAATTCGACATCGCGGCCAATAGGAACACTGAACTGTTCCGGCGCGCCGCCATCGACCGAAATTTCGAGCGGCGCGGTTGCTGCACCCGCAGGCGTAGCACCGCTGTCTTCCACGCGAAGGGTCAATGTGACCGGCTCGCCAATAATGGCAAAGGCTGGCGCGTTTCGGACGATAAGCCTGCGATCCCAGTCACTTTCACGCCCGGTTTGCAGAAGGTGCATCGGTGCGGGCAGGTCCGGGGCCTGATCGACATCGTGCACAATCCCGTCCGACACCACCAGGATACCAGCGATCCGCGCACGGGGTTCTTCGGCCAATGCCTCATTCAAAGCCGCCATAACCTGCGTACCCTCATCTCCATCCCCGTCGCCAACCTGAATGCGCCGAAGTTCCGTGTTGTCGCGCGCTTCAATCTCGTCGGCGAGTTCCTCGGCAGCCTGTGCGGTTTGTTCCCCCCGGTCCGACAGCGTCTGACTGGCGCTTTCATCCTCGATCATCAAAACGATATCAGTCAGCGGCGCGCGATCTTCGATCTGATAAACCGGCCCGGACAGCGCGGCCAGAACCACCAGAGCCGCCAACCCTCGTAACGCCCAGCCCGAAAGGCCACGCCACAAGGCCAGTACAACCCCTGCCACGGCAATCGCACCCACAGCGGCCAGAATGGGCCACGGGATCAGTGGGTCGAATATGACGGTTCCGGTCATTGTCCTAGCCTGTCCAGAAGCGCGGGCACGTGGACCTGATCGGATTTGTAATTCCCGGTCAGCACATGCATCACCAGATTGACGCCAAAACGATTGGCCAATTCTCGCTGCCGTTCCCCAGCGTAACCGCGCCCAACAGGTAGCAGAGCCTGCCCGTTGCGATCCACAGCCCAGGCCCCGGCCCAGTCATTGCCGCCGATGACGACCGGGGTTACGTTGTCATTCAGGTTCCGGAACGGCATCCCTTCGATCTGTTCTGCATCCAGTGGCGCAGCTTCGACCCAGACCTCGGTACCGGAATAGCGGCCTGGGAAATCCTGCAACAGATAGAACGTTCTGGTCAGGACGTGATCGCGCGGAATCGGCTCTAACGCTGGAATATTCATGGGCGCGGCCAATTGCTGCAACTTGCGGCCATTCGGGCTGGAAGAGCCGAAACCGGCAATATCGGCATCACGTGTGTCAAACAGGATCATCCCACCCGAGCGAAGATAGGCGTTCAGTTTCGCGTAAGCTTCAACGGATGGCTGAGGCTGGCTTGGGGAAATCGGCCAGTACAGCAGAGGAAAGAATGCCAGTTCATCGCGTTCCAAATCCACTCCGATCGGTTCAGCGGGTTCCACCGATGTGCGATAAAACAAGGTTTGCGCCAATCCCCGCAACCCTGCCTGCGCAATGTCATCCACTTGTGCGTCACCTGTCAGCACATGTGCCAGAACCAGTTCATGCGTCGCCGCCAGCGCAAACTCGGTGTCTTCCGGCGTCTGCGCCTGAACCTCGGGCACCAGCAAAAACGCAGCCAGAACGCCAGCCGCTGCGCGCGCCAAACCCAACCGACCGGACAGAGCCAAAGACGCAATCACGTCAATCGTAAGCAGGATCAAAGCAAGGCTAAGAAGCAGCCCACCAAGCGGAGTTTCGGTGCTGATTTCCTGACCTTTGATCGGCACATTGGCAGGCCAAACCACAGGTCGCAATTCGGTGTCTTCGGAAACAACATTCAGCGCCAGTTTCTGTTTGCCGCTTTCATACAGGCCCGGGCGCAGCTCGGGCCCAATCTGTCCCGAGATCAACTGCACACCGTCGACTCCCGCCAGTGTGCCGGCGTCTGACAACGTGCCAAACCCGTCCATGATCTGCACCGGCTCCCACGTGGTGCCCTGCAATTGCGCCTCTTGACGGGATTTCGCGGCCGAGGCCACGGCCAGACGATCCAGCATTTCGACAAACAGACCCGACAGCGGCAGGCTCGACCATTCCGCATCAGCGGTCACGTGGAACAGCACCACCTGCCCCAATCCCAACGCCTTGCGCGTTACCAAGGGTGTTCCGTCTGACAGCGAAGCAATCACGCGATCCGCCAGATTAGGGTCTGGTTGCGCCATAACCTGTGTTGAAACGACCACGTCATCAGGGATGTCCAAACCATAGAACGGAGAGCTTTCTGGGAATGGTGCCAAGGTCTTTGCCTCACCCCAGCTCATGGCACCGCCAACAGACCGACCGCCGCTGCGCAGACGAGCGGGGAGCAGCGTGTCTTCGGTGTCCCGCCCAAGATCGCTGGCCGCCATACGCGGACCGGCAAATCGCAACAGCAGGCCCCCCTGTTCAACCCATTCAATCAGATCGGCCTCTTCGGTATCCGACATCTGCGCGACATCCGACAGAACGATCACGTCCGGGTTCGCAGGCAGAACCTCAAGCAGACCCCCATCGACAAAATCTGCCGTGGGGATCAAAACCTGTGTCAGGTAATGCAGAGGCGACAACAGCTCCAGCCCTTCGCGGTTCAGGGTTCCGGCAATCAGCGCTACTTCGCGACGACGCAAACTGTCATCGGTCAGAGTTACGGCTCCGGCGGACCTCTGACCCTGAATCTCGAAGCGCGTAATCCGAGCGCGCAACTCCGACGGCAATGCCAGATCGACTTGCGCCGAAGTTTCACCCGCTTCGAGAATCAGATCAACGGAATGCAACACACGCGCCGTGCCAGCCGGATCGCGCCCTTGCGCCAGGACCGTCACAGCCTCTTGCGGGCCGGGACCAGCGCGCTGAACAGTGAGCCGGATCAGGCCGTCCCGATAGGCCGCTGGCTGGATCGCAATGGGGCGCGACGCTCCCTGATACACCGTTACACCGCCCCGCGCCTGCAAGGCGTCGACCAACCCCGCGTGTTGGGCATAGTCCAGCCGATCGCTAAACCAATGGGTGTCAAAACCCCCATCGACTGCATCGAGCGTAGCGATGGCCTGCAATATCTGATCTTCAGTGGGTTGCCAGGGGTTTGGGGTCAGGCCCGGCAAACGCCCGCGCCAAGCCTCTGCCGCCTGAAAAACTGGGGGTTCGGGCTCGGTCAGGCGCACTATGGCGACGGTGCGACCCGCACGTCCAGCCTCGGTCAGTTGCGCGTCAATCTGATCGAGCGTAGCCGACCACCGCGTGGCACCAGCCCAGCTGGCATCCAGCACCAGCAAGAGCGGCCCTGTGCCGGTCTCATCCCGCGATGGGTTCAGGACCGGTCCGGCCAGACCGATAATAATGGCAGCCGCTGCCAGCATCCGCAGCAGTAACAACCACCACGGTGTGCGATCCGAAACACTTTCGTCATCCTTTAGCCCCAGCAACAGGGTGACCGCCGGGAACATCCGGCGGATCGGAGCAGGCGGCACCGCACGCAGGATCAGCCATAGGATCGGCAGGGTCAAAAGCCCCAGCAAAACCCACGGCGCGGTAAAGCCTATGCCTGCAAGAACCGTCATCGCGTGCCCCCATCCAAGGCCCGATAGAGCCACAACAGAGCCGCTTGCGCGCTGTCGCCCGTGTGATGCAGGCCCAGTTGCCAGCCTGTCGCACGGCACAACTGCGTTAGGGCATCCTTGCGGCGTGCAAGACGTTCCAAATAACGGTCCCGCAACTCAGCCGCTTTTAGGGTTTCGTGTCGGACGGACCCTCCGACGCTTTCGAAAATCGTCCGGCCCCGATACGGAAATGTCTCTTCGCCCGGATCCAGCACTTGCAGGACCACACCGCGCACGCCTCGATCAGCCGCTTTGGTCAGGGCCAATTCAACCTCGTCCATGGGGCCAAGGAAATCCGAGATAAACACGGCGCGGGCATGGGGGATCATGGCACGGTGTTCAGGCGGAGCGTAATCCGTTTGGTCATCTTCAGACCAGGCTTGGGCCAAACGGATGATCTGCGCGTTGCCGCGCCGGGGCGGCAGGGTTGTTCCGGTCAGGCCGACACGTTCTCCGCCGCGTACCAGCAGGATCGAAGTTGCCAACCCCAACAGTCGGGCGCGATCTGCTTTTGTCGGCAGCAATTTGTCAGATGCAAAGCGCATCGACGCGCCCTGATCGACCCAAAGCATCACCGATTGCGCGATCTGCCATTCCCGTTCCCGGACAAACTGCTGATCCCCCCGCGCCGAGCGGCGATGGTCGATCATGCGGCGGCTGTCCCCGATTTGCGCGGGGCGGTATTGCCAGAAATCGTCGCCCATCCCCGAGCGCCGCCGCCCGTGATCGCCCAACAGGACGGTTCCGGCCAAATGCTCGGCCCGCGCCAAAAGCGGCGGCAGCCGGGACGCTTCGGCCTCGGATCTTTCGCGAAGGGTCAGCGCCGCATTCACGCCGCGGCCTCGGTCCGGATCAGACCGGCAGCCGTCGAGTCAATCAGCTCGGCAAGGCTGTCACCACGCGCTCGCGCCGCAAAGTTCAACGCCATCCGGTGGCTGAGCACCGGGCGCGCCATGTCCAGAACATCCTCGGCATTCGGGGCCAACCGGCCCTGCAACATCGCACGCGCGCGGACCGTCATCATCAGCGCCTGCGCCGCACGGGGCCCAGGCCCCCAAGCCACGGTTTCTGCAACGCGTTCGGAAACACCAGCTTCTTCGGGGCGGAAGGCGCGAACCAGATCAAGGATCAGTTCGACCACCGATTCACCAACCGGCATCCGGCGCAGAAGGACTTGGGCGGCCAACAGCTCCTCTTTGCTGAAAATCTGATGCGCCGCTTCCTCTTCCACACCGGTTGTGGCCAGCAGAATATCGCGCTCGGTCTGTCGGTCCGGGTATTCGACGTCGATTTGAACCAGAAAACGGTCCAACTGCGCCTCGGGCAGTGGATAGGTGCCTTCCTGTTCGATCGGGTTTTGCGTGGCCAATACGTGGAAGGGCGTTCCCAGCGAACGATCTTCTCCCGCCACAGTCACCGTGCGTTCCTGCATCGCTTGCAGCAAAGCAGACTGCGTTCGCGGGCTGGCGCGGTTAATCTCATCCGCCATCAACAACTGGCAGAAGATCGGGCCAGAGATAAAGCGGAAATGCCGTGACCCGTCATCGGCGGTATCCAGAACCTCGGATCCAAGAATATCTGCGGGCATCAGGTCGGGCGTGAACTGAATGCGGTTGCCGTTCAGGCCCATCACGGTCGACAGCGTTTCGACCAAACGCGTTTTTCCCAGCCCCGGCAAACCGATCAGCAGGGCATGACCACCGCACAGCAGCGCGGTCAGAGTCAGATCCACGACCCTTTCCTGCCCGATGAAGCGGCGGGTGATCGAGGACTTGGCCTCTTGCAGCTTGTTTTCCAGCGCTTCGATCTCGGCTACGAGGTCGGCAGGTTCGGTCATGACTTTCCCTTCCGTGGACTAATATGATTGAAGTGTATCGCGCTAAGAGGAAATGGCAAAAGCAATGAGCGGACAAAAACCTGTGAAACCGTCGCCAGATGGTCTGGCTGCATCAGTCAAAGCGGCCAAAACCAAGGGTTTACCGCCCGTTCACCTATGGAATCCCCCGTTTTGCGGCGATCTGGACATCCATATCGCAAAAGATGGCACTTGGAGTTATTTAGGCTCACCCATCAACCGTTTCGAGCTGGTGAAGCTATTTTCCTCAATTCTTAAGAAAGAAGATGGGAAATACTTCCTCGTCACCCCGGTCGAGAAGGTGGGAATCACTGCCGAAGACGCCCCGTTTGTCGCCGTGGATTTTGATTGTGAGGGCGAAGGCGAACAGCAAATCCTGACCTTTACCACTCATGTAGGCGATCACGCTGTTGCAGGGTCAGAACATCCGATCCGGATCGTTATCGACCCGGTGACAAACGAACCTTCACCCTACATCATGGTCCGTTCCGATCTTGAAGCGCGCATTGATCGCAAAAGTTTCTACCGTCTGGTTGAGATTGGCACACATCACGACGGCTGGTTTGGCGTTTGGTCTGGTCAAAAGTTCTTTGGGCTGATCCCATCAACCGAGCTTGGCTGATCCTCGGGACTGTCGCGGCGCGCGGTCCTGCGCCAAGACAACGGCCAAAGCGACTACACCCGCGCCCAGCGCGCGGGTCCAGTTCCAGTCATCCCCCAGCACCAGCATGATCAGCATCACGTAAAACGGTGCGATGTTGATGTGGAACGACGCCAAGGCAACGCCCAGTTTACCGACTGACGCGATGAAAAGAACCTGGCTCAGCCCCATGGCAATCAGCGCATAGATTACCAGCATCCCAACCTGCTGCGCATCCACAGCAGCGCGTGGCATCACATCCATACCCATTTGCGCGGCCCCAAAACAAAGAGCCCCGGCCATCAGCAACCCACCTGTAAAGGTGATCGTGGTGCGCCCGGTCTGGCTGAGCTCGGGAAAGTCGCGAACCGTCGCCATGCTTGCCCAACAGAAAAGTCCGGTTGAAGCAATTGCACAGACTGCGCCCAGCCCCAGCTGCGCCGGGGCGTTGGCGCTGGTGGCAATCAATCCGCCCACTATCGACACCAACACGCCAATGGCGAAGTTCCACTTTAGACGCCGGGTGCCAGCGGCAAGTTCAAGCAACGTTGCTGCCAGCGGCGCGCAGGACGCAATAATCGCAACGGTTACCGGGTCTGTTAACTTCTGAGCAAGGATCAAAAGGAACATGCCGATCCCGTACCCAAAACCGCCAACAAACATTGCCCGGCCCCATTTCGCCCTCAATACGCGGCTTGGTCCGTCAAGAATAAACCAGAGCGGCAACATCACACCGACAGCCAAAGCCAGGCGCGCCGCTAGCAGAGCAACTGGGGGCCAGCTTTGCAAAAGCACGTCGGCCGCAGGAAACCCGGCCGCCCAAGCCATCATCGACGCCACGGCCAGTCCGTTGCCCGACAGGGCCGAACTGCGGGCGGATGAGAACGATGCCACGTTCCCGCTTACGGGTTCAGGGCTCATGGCCATGGGGTTAGACCTTTTTTGTTGTTACAGCCTGAAAATGATTCGCTGATATGGCGTGACTGTCCCTGATCCCGTAGCCATGATCTGGTCGGTTTTCGACAACTTGTCGTTTTCAACCTCTTCCTCGGAAAAGGCGTGACGGTTAGGGTCGGACTGTTACAACTAAAGACCGCACATGCCCAGATTTGCCGCCAACCTGTCCCTGCTCTTTACTGAATTGCCCTATCTCGACCGGTTTCGGGCCGCCGCTGATGCCGGTTTCACTGCCGTTGAGATCCTGTTCCCCTACGACGTGGCGGCAAAAGAAACCCGCCGTGCCCTATTGGCCAACGGGTTAGAGCTGGTACTGATCAACGCGCCGCCGCCCAATTACACGGGCGGCCAACCCGGATACGCAGCAGTTCCTGGCGGCGAGGCCCGGTTTCAGTCGGATATCCGCCGTGTCCTGCGCTATGCTGATGTTTTGCGCCCGGGACTCATCCACATTATGTCAGGATATGCCTCAGGGTCGGATGCGCTGAATATCTTTGTCCAGAACCTGCAATGGGCTGCCGATAGCGCCCCGCAGCAGAAATTTACGATTGAACCGCTCAATCCAGTGTCGCAGCCTGACTACTTCCTGAACAATTACGATCTTGCATCCGAGGTGCTGGATCGTGTGAATCGCCCGAATGTCGGCCTGCAATATGACAGCTTTCACGCCCACATGATCCATGGTGATGCACAGGCCGTTTGGGAACAATTTCACCCGAGGGTCATCCACGCGCAGATCGGCGCGGCCCCGGACCGATCTGAACCGGGGCGCGGGCCAACCGATTTCCAGAACTTGTTCTCGGCTATGGACGCGTTTGGTTACACCGGTTGGGTCAGTGCCGAATACACACCTTCGACATCACGAACATCCGACAGCCTTGATTGGATGAAGGCCTAGTACTGGAATTTGCGCGGCAAATACTGCACATCAAAGACGATACGACCTTCAGGATACACGCCATGATACCAGCCCGCTATGCCCGCGCCGTATTCAGCCTGATCATGTCCGGCCTCATGTCCTGCATCGTCACGGGGATCGCAACAGTGAAAGCCATTGGTTTCGGCCCCAGCACATTCGGCGATTGGATGGCATCCTGGGCTTTTTGCTGGCCGATAGCCTTCACCGTGATTCTGCTGTTTGGCCCAATGGTGCAACGCATGGTGAACCGCATGGTCAGGCCGCAGGACTGACCCGCGACGAAGAGGGCCCGCCGGGCCAGATGAGGCGCGCCGCTAGTGCGCCTCGGCCCAATTTGCGCCTTGCCCGGCATCTACACTCAGCTTCACGTCCAGCTTGACCGCCGGGTCCGAGGCACCCTCCATCACGTCGCGCGCCACGCTGATCACCTGATCCACTGAATCCTCGGCCACTTCGAACAGCAATTCGTCATGCACCTGCAACAGCATCTTGGCCGGTAGCCCGTCGATCGCCCCCGGCATCCGCACCATGGCCCGTCGGATCACGTCTGCCGCCGTCCCCTGAATGGGCGCGTTGATCGCCGCCCGCTTTGAGAACCCGGCGTGAGGTCCCTTGGCATTGATTTCGGGCGTATGAATCTTGCGCCCGAACAGAGTCTGGACATAGCCATTCTCTTTGGCAAAGGCGACAGTGTCGTCCATATAGGCCCTAATGCCGGGGAAACGCTCAAAATAGCGGTCGATGAAGCCCTGCGCCTCGGCCCGCGGAATGCGCAGGTTCCGCGCCAGACCAAAACCCGAGATGCCGTATATCACACCAAAGTTGATCGCCTTGGCCTGACGACGTATGTCGGGCGTCATCTCATCCAGCGGCACATCGAACATCTCGGACGCTGTCATGGCGTGAATGTCCAGCCCATCCGAGAATGCCTGTTTCAAGGCGGGGATATCCGCAATATGCGCCAGAATCCGCAATTCGATCTGGCTATAGTCGAGGCTCACCAGCACATTGCCCGGCTCGGCGATAAACGCCTCACGAATGCGTCGGCCTTCCTCGGTCCGCACCGGGATGTTCTGAAGGTTCGGATCGGTCGAGGCCAAACGTCCCGTATTCGCGCCGGTGATTGAGTACGACGTATGCACCCGCCCCGTATCCGGGTTGAT
Organism: Ruegeria sp. CF8; assembly: GCF_056537285.1. Lineage (NCBI taxonomy): Bacteria > Pseudomonadati > Pseudomonadota > Alphaproteobacteria > Rhodobacterales > Roseobacteraceae > Ruegeria > Ruegeria sp. CF8. The sequence goes on from NZ_JBQFRG010000005.1 coordinate 135,220, forward strand.
GTGGGTCTGCAGCGCATCCGTGTAGGTCGATTTCAGCTTGGACAGCTGCCGCCAATCCAGCACCCGGCGCGGCAGCTCATGCTCGGTCGCAAGATCCTCGAGAATGTCCGCGCCGGTCGAGTATTTCCCGGTTTTACCCTTCTTGCCGCCCTCAAGACCCATCTTGTCGAACAGGATTTCTCCCAACTGCGCGGGCGAGCCAACATTGAACGTCTCACCCGCCAGCTCGTGGATTTCAGCCTCTAATCCGGCCATTTTCTGCGCAAATGCGTTGGACATGCGGCTCAGCACGTCGCGGTCGACCTTGATGCCGTGCATCTCCATCTCGGCCAAGACAGGCACCAAGGGGCGTTCCAGCGTCTCATAGACGGTCGTCACCTGAACCTGATGCAGCTGCGGCTTGAACAGTTGCCAAAGACGCAAGGTGATATCCGCATCTTCGGCGGCGTAGGCCGTGGCCTCGTCAATTGGAACCTTGTCAAAAGTAATGGCCGATTTGCCCGAACCCAGCAGCGGCTTGATCGGGATTGGCGTGTGGGTCAGGTAGCGCTCGGACAGAGTGTCCATCCCATGCCCATGCTCGCCGCCATGCATCGCATAAGACATCAACATCGTGTCGTCGATTGGGTCAACGTTGATGCCATGACGCGCGAATATCTTGGCATCGTATTTCATATTCTGCCCGATCTTGAGGATCGACGGATCCTCGAGCATCGGTTTGAGCAAGGTTAGAGCCTGATCCAGAGGCATTTGCCCCTCGGCCAATGCATCCGAGCCGAACAGATCGTCCGCCGCGCCGTCACGGTGGGTCAGCGGGATATAGCAAGCCTCGCCAGCCTCAACACACAGCGAGACGCCGACCAGATCGGCGATCATCTCATTCAGACCGGTGGTTTCGGTATCGACAGCGACCCAACCGCGCTCATAAGCCTGATCGATCCACTTTTGCAGGGCCTTGGCATCTCGCACACACTCATATTTCGACGCATCAAACGGAACGAGCTCTGCCTCGGCTTCTTCAGCCGCAGGCGCTGGCGCGTCAGCAATCACCGGAGCTTCGGCCCCCAGCTTATCTGCAATACGCTTGGTGAGAGTGCGAAACTCCATCTCGGCCAGGAACCCCAAAAGGGTTTCGGCATCGGGGTCTTTCACTTCGAGATCGTCGAGGGTGAAGTCCAGCGGCGTGTTTTCGTCCAATTGCACCAGCTTTTTGGACAGCTCGATCTGGTCTCGTTTTTCGATCAGCGTCTGGCGGCGCTTTGGCTGTTTGATCTCTTCCGCGCGATCCAGCAGCGCTTCCAGATCGCCATATTCATTGATCAGCAGAGCCGCCGTTTTCACGCCAATCCCAGGGGCACCCGGCACGTTGTCCACCGAATCCCCGGCCAAAGCCTGCACATCGACCACCCGTTCGGGGCCAACACCGAATTTTTCGATAACTCCATCCCGGTCGATGCGCCTGTTCTTCATCGCATCCAGCATCTCAACGCCATCACCGACCAACTGCATCAGATCCTTGTCGGAACTGACGATGGTTACACGGCCCCCAGCCTCGCGCGCCTGAACGGCCAGCGTGGCGATGATGTCGTCAGCCTCGTACCCCTCAAGCTCTTTGCAGGCGATGTTGAAGGCTTTCGTCGCCTCACGGGTCAGCGGCATCTGGGGACGCAGGTCTTCGGGCATCGCCTCGCGGTTGGCCTTGTACAGATCGTAGAGATCATTTCGGAAGGTGTGCGAACCCTTGTCGAAGATCACCGCCACATGGGTTGGCGCATCCGGTCCGGCATTTCCCTCGACATATTTCTGCAACATGTTGCAAAAGCCCGAAACAGCGCCAATCGGCAACCCGTCTGACTTGCGCGTCAACGGCGGCAGTGCGTGATAAGCTCTGAAAATAAAGGCCGATCCGTCGATCAGATGCAGGTGACACCCTTTTCCAAAATTGCTCATGCGCACTCTCCCTGTCGGTCAGGGATGGTTCTGCCACAGGGGCAGGCGGGTGACCAGTCAGGAACGTGCGTTACCCACCAAAGAGGCCGCTGAAAACGTCCGAGAAACTGTTCAAAAGCGCCATAATCACCAGAACGCCGAGGAAAGCGAAAAACGCGAAAGCAAAAAACTGGAACAGGATCGCGCCAGTTCCAATGGCCATTCCGGCGATGGCCGGGCGTCGTTTTTCGTGACGAAGAATGCCAATCACCGAGACAACAATTGCCAGCCCACCCAGCATGGCCACGCCAATTTGCAAGTAATCGTCCAGATCGCGGGTTTGGGCCACGGGTGCGGGCTGCTCAAGCCCGGCAGCGGCGCGCAGGGTGGATTTGCCAAGCTCAGCCGCAAGTTCACCCAATGAAACGCCGGTGGACTGTTGCGGTGCAAAAGGACCGGCCCAAAACACAAACAACGCAGCGAACAAAGCCAATGCAGCAAGGAAAAACCCGATCCAACCAAAAAACGGGTTGGCTGTGTCAGTGGCAGTCATGTCGGTCATCACACTCACCTACGATGGTTGCACCAACGCACTACCATGAAAATCGCGGCGAGATTTGGGCGAAACCCGGTTAGGCGGGCAATCAGCCCTGTTCTGTGCCCTTCAGAACATATTTGCAGTCGCAATAGGGGCACTCGACCCAGCCGGTATCTTCGGGGATTTGCAGCCACACGCGCGGATGCCCCAACGCACCTTCGCCGCCGTCACAGGCAACACGGGTGGTTTCGACGATCTTGGTTTCCGGCGCTTCGATGGTCACGGCTGGCGATCCTTCTTCGGTTGTCGGCCTCGCGGGCATGTACTAGGTGCGTTTATGAGCGATGAGCAAACCGGGGGCAAGAGCCACATGAGCGATGCGGCAATCAGGATCGAAGGGCTGCGCAAAACCTATCGCGGCGGCAAGGGCCAGCCCGAGAAACACGCGCTGAAAGGCATAGACCTGACCGTTCCGCGCGGGTCGGTGTTTGGGCTGTTGGGGCCAAACGGGGCTGGGAAATCGACCCTAATCAACATTCTCGCCGGGCTGGTTGTGAAATCGGCGGGCCATGTATCAATTTGGGGATTCGATCAGGATCAGAACCCGCGCCAGTCGCGTGCCGCCATTGGCGTGATGCCACAAGAGCTGAACCTGGACCCGTTCTTTTCCCCACGTGGCGCGTTGGAGGTTCAGGCCGGTCTGTACGGCGTGCCAAAGGCGCAGCGCCGCAGCGATGAGATTCTGGAGCTGGTGGGCCTCAGCGACAAGGCCGAGGCGTATGCCCGCACGCTGTCGGGCGGGATGCGGCGGCGGCTTTTGCTGGCCAAGGCGCTGGTGCATCACCCGAAGATTCTGGTGCTGGATGAACCCACGGCAGGTGTGGATATCGAACTGCGTCAAATGCTCTGGACCAATGTGCGCAAACTGAATGAACATGGCATGACCATCATCCTGACCACGCATTACCTGGAGGAAGCGCAGGAAATGTGTGATGAGATCGCCATCATCAACCATGGCGAAAAGATCGCGCAGGACAGCACCGCCAACCTGCTGGGCCGGATGGACAGCCGGACGATGGTGATCGTCCCGGACAACCCTGTGGCGAAAATGCCTGTAACCGAAGGGGTCGAAGCTGCGCTGCGCGACGATGGCAGTCTTGTGCTGCAATATCAGGGCAATCAAACCAGCGCCGAGCAGGTGCTGGAAGCCGTCCGAGCCGTCGGTATTCGCATTCGAGACGTGCGTACCGAGGAAGCAGATCTTGAGGATGTGTTCCTTGCACTGACATCGTCGCGCACCGAGGAACCTGTAGACGATCAGGATCAGCCGCGCCGGGGAATGCACCGCGTCAAACTTTAGGCGCGGTCGATCCGCGCCTGATAGCAGTTGTTTCTGGCCGAGCGGACGTGAACATAGGCAATATCCTCGCGGGCAAAGATGTCCTTTACTGCTGCGCCGATCTGTTCCACTGGCGTGATCGCGCCGGTGCCATAGACGATCCGGTCATCCGCACCATAGCCTTTGATCAGATAGTCTGGAGAGGTGGTCAGGATCTCGGGCATCTCGTCCCCCTCATACCGCTTGCACGGTGCGGCACACAGAAAGATCGGGCCGGTTTCCGCATACGGATGTGTCTCTAAAAAGGGGCGATGGGCCAATATCAGCATCTCTTCGCCTTCGGGAATGTTCTGCAGGCAGTGGCGGCAAGGGTTGCCTGCACCCGTCGAAATGGTGCGCTCGGGCGTAGCGCCATAAGCGTCCGGCGCTCCGGCTTGAAGGGCGCGGACTTCGGGTGTGGGCAGTGCGGTTATCCGGAACATATCGGGTCTCCTTTTTGCCGACCCTGCCTATCTGATCGATCTCAAGCGACCCGTTTCCTGCGCAAAGGACTCGAAAAAGAACAAAACGTGAATATAATAGTGACTCGCCATGTATGCCGAGCTGTCGATCACGTCGAACTTCACCTTCCTCACCGGGGCCTCGCACCCCGAGGAATACATGGAGCGTGCCGTGACCCTGGGCCTGCCCGCCATTGCGATTGCCGATGACAACTCGGTCGCTGGTATTGTCCGCGCCCACACCCAGGCGCGCGAGATCGCTCGTAAGGTCCGCGAACGGCTGGAGTGGGAAGAGCAGAGCACCTCCATCGGCCCACCCTGCCCTGACCACATCCCCAAACCGCCCTCGTATCCGATTCACGCCGTGCCGCGCCTGATCCCAGCCGCGCGGCTGATCTTTACCGACGCACCCACCGTCACCGCCTTGCCGCTGAACCGACAGGGCTGGGGCAACCTGTGCCGCATCCTGTCCACTGGCCGCCTGCGTGCCGAGAAAGGCGACTGCATCCTGCACCTGTCCGACCTTTTGGAGTTTTCCGACGGCCTCCACCTGCTGCTCTGGCCACAAGCGGACCGATCCCAAGGCAGCGCGGACGGGTGGCGGACACAAGCGCAACAGCTGGCGCGCTGCTTTGCCGGTCGGATAAACCTGTTGATGCACCCTCGATACGATGGCGCAGACACTGCATATTTTGCTTTGTTAGAGACTGAATCAAAGCAACTCGACATCCCTACCCTCGCCAGTGCCACACCGATTATGCATCACGGCGCCCGTCGTAAGCTGGCCGACGTTCTGACCGCCATCCGCCTGCGCCGTAAGGTGGATGATCTGGGCCGCGAGGCATTGGCCAATGGCGAACAGCGCCTGCGCTCCGAGACCGAAATGTTGCGCATCTTCAAAGGTCACGAGGGCGCTGTTGCCCGCGCCCATGAGCTGAGCGAAAAACTCACATTCTCGCTCGACGAGCTGCGCTATGAATATCCCAGCGAGGGCAGCGAGCAGGAAACCCCGACCCAACGCCTGCACCGACTGGCACATGAGGGGCTGAAGTGGCGCTATCCGGCGGGCGCGTCCGAAAAGGCTCAGAAGATGTTGGCCCATGAACTCGCCCTGATCGGAAAGCTGAAATACGAGCCCTACTTCCTGACCGTCCGCGACATCGTCCATTTTGCCCGATCTCGGGGCATCCTGTGCCAGGGGCGCGGCTCGGCGGCCAATTCGGTGGTCTGTTTCTGCCTCGGCATCACCGAAGTCAGCCCCGAGATGGGTACGATGGTGTTTGAACGCTTTGTCTCAGAGGCGCGTGATGAACCGCCCGACATTGATGTGGATTTTGAGCACGAGCGCCGCGAAGAGGTGATCCAGCACATCTATGATCGCTATGGTCGCGAACGCGCGGGGCTGTGCGCCACGGTTGTCCATTACCGCGGCAAGCGCGCCATTCGCGAGGTCGGCCGCGCCATGGGCCTGACCGAAGACACGATCTCGGCGCTGTCCTCGCAGCTTTGGGGTTTCTTCTCGACCGTCGGGCTTGAAGCACACCGGATGCGCGAGATCGGCCTCGACCCCGAGGATCGCCGTCTGAAACAGACTCTAATGCTGGTGTATGAGATCGACGGCTTTCCCCGTCATCTATCCCAGCACGTCGGCGGTTTTATCATTACCGAGGGGCGTTTGGACGAGCTTGTTCCCATCGAGAACGCCACGATGGAGGACCGCACGGTCATCTGCTGGGACAAGGATGACATCGACTCGCTTGGCATCCTCAAGGTCGATGTCCTCAGTCTCGGGATGCTCACCTGCATCCGCAAGGCGTTCGATCTGATCGGTCAGCACCACCAGACCAGCTATACGCTGGCCACGCTGCCACCCGAGGATCCGGTGGTCTATGACATGCTGTGCAAAGCCGACAGTATCGGCGTGTTTCAGGTAGAAAGTCGGGCGCAAATGAACTTCCTGCCCCGGATGCGGCCACGCAATTTCTATGACCTGGTGATCGAGGTTGCCATCATCCGCCCCGGCCCCATTCAGGGCGACATGGTTCACCCCTATATCCGCCGCCGCAACGGAGAGGAGGAGGTCAGCTTCCCCTCGGACGAACTGGGCGAGGTGCTGGGTAAAACGCTGGGCGTGCCGCTGTTTCAGGAACAGGCAATGCAGATCGCCATTGTGGGTGCGGGGTTCACCCCGGAACAGGCCGACCGGCTACGGCGGTCGCTGGCAACCTTCAAGAAACACGGCAATGTCAGCGAATTCCGCGCCCTGTTCCTGCGCGGCATGAAGCGCAACGGCTATGACGACGAATTTGCCGAACGGTGCTTTTCACAGATCGAAGGATTCGGCTCATACGGTTTTCCCGAAAGCCACGCGGCCAGCTTTGCATTGTTGGTCTATGCCTCGGCCTGGATCAAATGTCACCATCCCGGCATTTTCGCCTGTGCCCTGCTGAATTCACAGCCGATGGGGTTCTATGCCCCCGCCCAGATCGTACGTGATGCCCGGGAACACGGGGTGCAGGTGCGCCCGGTCTGCATCAATGCCAGCTTCTGGGACAACGTGATGGAGCCCGACGGCCATGGTGGGCTGGCCCTGCGGTTGGGGTTCCGTCAGATCAAGGGCCTCAGCGAGGAAGACGCCAGCTGGCTGACCGCCGCGCGCGGCAATGGCTACCATCAGGTCGACGATGTCTGGCGCCGCGCGGGGCTGGGGCCGTCGGTGATCGAACGGCTGGCCGAAGCCGATGCCTTCGCCGCCTGCGACCTGACCCGGCGCGAGGCATTGTGGCAGGCCAAGGCGATTGCAACCGCCAAGCCCTTGCCCCTGTTCTCGCAGGATCTGGAAGGTGAGGCGCTGGACGAGCCCGAAGCCTATCTGCCGCAGATGACATTGGGTGAGCAGGTGGTCGAAGATTACGTCGCCACCCGCCTCAGCCTGCGGGCGCATCCGGTGGCCCTGCTGCGGCATATCCTGACGCCCGAGCCGCGCGACAAAACCACGCCTGTTGCATGACGGCCGAAGGGGATACTTCCCCGGGACAGAGTCGAATTTGGTGACCTCATGACCAGACCCATCCTGCCGCCGCGCTTTCCGGCGACACCCGATCAGATCAATGCGCAGGTCCACGCCTTCTATGCCCGCGTCCGTGAAGACGCTGTGCTGGGTCCGGTCTTTGCCAACCATGTCACCGACTGGCCCGCGCATGAGGAAAAGATCGCCGCGTTCTGGCGCAACGCCATCTTGTTTGAACGCAGCTATGACGGCAATCCACAGCGGGTCCATATCGAACGGCCTGATGTAAAACCCGAGATGTTCGCCCACTGGTTGGACCTGTTCGAAGAAATAGCCACCCAGACGCTGCCGCACGACACCGCAATCCCATGGGTCGCGCTGGCCCGACGTATCGGCGTGGGGATGAAGGCAGGCGTGCAATCGGCCCGTCAACCCAAAGACGCGCCGCCGATCCTGCGTTGATCCCTCTGCATGGCGGCTTTGCGATGTTAGCGGTAAAATAGGGGCTATGCGGACCGCAAAAATGGGGTTACTCAAGGGCAAGACAGCCCCTTTGCGCTGCCACGGCACAGTGCCACCACACCGACATCACCCGAGGCCATATCGATGAGCACTCAAAACACCACCCTCAGGGGCCTTGGTTTCGCGTTTGCGGGATTCGCGGTCTTTGCCAGCCACGACGCGCTGATCAAGGTGCTGGGCGGGACCTATTCGGTGATGCAGATCATCTTCTTCGCCACGCTGTTTTCCTTTGTGCCAATGGCCGTATCCATGCTGGCCGACCGGACACCCAGCAACTTCCGTCCGCATCATCCCTGGCTGGTGCTGTTGCGCTCGGGCCTGGTGGTTACATCCATGGTCTGCGCCTTTTACGCCTTTTCGGTGCTACCACTGGCCGAGGTTTATTCGCTGCTGTTTTCCTTCCCGCTGATTGTGACCGTCCTGTCGATCCCCATTCTGGGAGAAGTTGTGCGCGTCCAACGCTGGGCTGCGGTCGGTGTTGGCCTGATCGGCGTTCTGATCGTTCTGCGTCCGGGCGCGACAGACATCACCCTCGGCCACCTCGCCGCCCTGACAGCCGCTTTTTGCAGCGCGTTTGGGTCTGTTCTAGTGCGTAAAATCGGGAACGAGGAACGATCCGCCGTGCTGATCCTCTATCCCATGCTGCTGGCCATTCTGGTCATGAGCCTTGCGCAACCGGCTGTGTATCAGCCTCCATCCCTGCTGCATCTGGCCATGATGGCGCTGGTCGGTGTGTTTTCAGTTATCGCCCAGCACCTGATCATCCTCGCCTACCGCGCGGCACCCGCCGGGGTCGTCGCGCCCAGCCAATACAGTCAGATCATCTGGGCCACGATTTTCGGAATGGTCTTCTTTGGGGAACACCCGGATGGCTGGGTTGCGGTCGGGGCCAGCATCATCATTGCATCCGGTGTCTTTGTGGTTTGGAGGGAGAGTCGGACGAACACGACCTCGACCAACACCCCGGTTCTCCGGGTGCGGTCTCCGCGATCAGATACCGGTGCCTCGCGACCGGGGGAATAGGGTCCGGCCTTCAAGACTCCTTGCACCTGATCTTCAAACCTCCATTGACGTTACCTTCCTCAAAGCGGCCAATGGCGCGGACCAGGTCACTCAATCTTTTGTGGCCATAAGTGCGCGAATCGAAGTCCGGATACATCTTGCCCAATTGGCTACCCACGAATGAAAGGCTCGCCCAGCTATCAGCTTCGTTTGTGTTCAGTACAACGTTCCGGATCAACTGATAGGCATGGTTCAACTCATGTTTCGATTTTGCGCCCTTGTTTTCTTTTGAGGTGTTTGCTCCGCACTCCGGCTTTTGGATGTTTTCAATGTAGATAAACCTGTTGCACGCATTCACGAACGCTTTGGGAGCCTTTCGTTCTTCTCCAATGCCGAATACCTTCAACCCCTGCTCGCGGATGCGACTGGCCAGGCGAGTGAAATCGCTGTCCGACGACACCAGTACAAACCCGCCAAATCGACCGGAATGCAGGATGTCCATCGCATCTATGACCAGCGCGATGTCACTGGAGTTTTTTCCGGACGTATTTGCAAACTGCTGATGCGGAACGATTGCGTATTCTGCCAATGATCCAGAGTTCCAACCCTGCGGCGCCCCGTTCGAAAAATCTCCGTAGATCCGCCTTAGGCTGGCCTCGCCCAACGTGGCAATTTCTTCAAAAATCTCCGGCGCGTGTTTTGCCGGTACATTCTCTGCATCAATAAGGACCGCCAAGCGATCCATGCCTGCTGTTGTCACTGAAATTCCTCAAACAAAAGTAATTCGTATTGCGGAATGTAGTAACGAAAAAGGGCGAGCAAAAGCCCGCCCTTCGAGATTATTTCAGTTTTCTCAATACACTACGACCGACCGGATGCTCTCACCTTTATGCATCAGGTCGAAGCCGTGGTTAATGTCGTCCAGACCCATGGTGTGGGTGATCATCGGGTCAATCTCGATCTTCCCTTCCATGTACCAGTCGACGATCTTTGGCACATCGGTCCGGCCGCGCGCGCCGCCGAAAGCTGTGCCGCGCCATGACCGGCCGGTGACAAGCTGGAACGGGCGGGTCGAGATCTCGGCACCTGCAGGGGCCACGCCGATGATGATCGATTCACCCCAGCCTTTGTGCGCCGATTCCAGCGCGTCGCGCATCACGCCGACATTTCCGGTTGCGTCAAAGGTATAATCCGCACCGCCCTTGGTCAGGTTGACCAGATAGGGAACCAGGTCGCCTTCAACCTCTTTGGGGTTCACGAAATCGGTCATGCCGAATTTCTCGGCCATTTCCACCTTCGATGGGTTCAGGTCAACACCAACGATCTGATCAGCCCCGGCCAGACGCAGGCCCTGAATCACGTTCAGGCCAATGCCGCCCAGGCCGAACACGATGGCGCGGCTGCCGATTTCGACCTTGGCGGTGTTGATCACAGCGCCAATGCCGGTGGTGACGCCGCAGCCGATATAGCAGATCTTGTCGAAGGGGGCGTCCTCACGCACCTTGGCCAGCGCGATTTCCGGCAGAACCGTGTGGTTCGAGAAGGTCGAGCAGCCCATGTAATGCAGGATCGGGTCACCATCCAAAGTCGAGAACCGCGAGGTCCCGTCGGGCATAAGACCCTTGCCTTGTGTTTCGCGGATTGCCTGGCACAGGTTGGTCTTCGGGTGCAGACAGTATTCGCATTCACGGCATTCAGGGGTGTAAAGCGGGATCACGTGATCACCCGGTTTCAGGCTGGTCACGCCCGGACCGACCTCAACCACAACACCTGCGCCTTCGTGGCCCAGAATCGCGGGGAACAGACCTTCGGGGTCTGCCCCGGACAGGGTGAATTCATCCGTGTGGCAGATGCCGGTGGCTTTGATCTCCACCAGAACCTCGCCCGCTTTGGGACCTTCGAGGTTCACATCCATCACTTCCAAAGGTTTGCCCGCCTGAACGGCGACGGCGGCACGGGTACGCATATCACTGTCTCCCTGTCTTCTTTGCCCCGACCCTGCGTCAATTGCAGGGTGTTTTCAACTGTGCTTTCATGACAGACTTGCTAATTGTTTGATATTGCAGAAACGACATTGCCGGAATGAGGAACGCCAATGCACCGATTTATCCCGATTCTGATCCTTCTGGCCGCCTGCGCCGAGACCCCGGCCCCCGAAGAAGCGCGCCTTGCGCCCGAGGCCGCGCCGGTTGATCTGGCCTTTTGTCAGGGCGAAGCATTTGCCGACTCGGTGGGCCAGCCGGTTTCGACCATTCAGGCCGATTTGCCGGAACGCACCCGCGTGCTGGGGCCCGATGATATTGCAACGCAGGACTACCGGATCGACAGGCTGAACGTCTTTGTAAACGGGGCCGGTGTTATTCAGCGGCTGACCTGCGGGTAAGCGTGGACTCGGGCGTTGATTCTCGGATAAGAACAAAATGGGAACATTTTGATGTCTGCCGATGCCAAAACGCCGAATACTTTCACTGTGGTTTCCCCGTCTTGGGGCTGAACGGCTGATCCGCGCCGCGCGGGGGCTGCATTCCGGGCCGTTGGCCGTGGTCACCGAGCAGTCGAACATGCAGGTCATTACTTCATTGAATACTGAAGCACAGGCTGCCGGCCTGCGTGTGGGCCAGCCCGTGCGCGATGCCCATGCCATGTGCGCCAGCCTGATCACACGACACCGCAACGCCCCGGCCGAGGCCGCGTTTCTAACCGCGCTACGCCGCTGGGCGGGCAAGTTCAGCCCTTGGGTGGCCGAAGAAACTCCAGACGGGCTGATCGTTGACCTGTCGGGTTGTGCGCATCTGTTTGGCGGGGAAGAGACGCTGCTGAGCGTGCTTGAAACGGACTGCGCTGATATGGGCCTCAGCGTACAAATGGGCATTGCCGACACGCTGGGCGCAGCCTGGGCTTTGGCGCGCTATGCAGGGCAAGAGGCCACATCCGACCGCAACGGCGACGCCATCAGCCAGGAAGCCCGCGCCACCCGCGCCCGGGCAGGCAAGCGGCGGCACTGGACCAAAGGCGGGACTGCACCGCAGGTGATGGCCTTGGGTGGTGGCGCGCGTATTGCAGCGCCGGGGCAATCCTATGGCGCGCTCAGCCCCCTGCCCATCGCGGCGCTGCGATTGGACGACCCGGTTGTGACGCAGTTGAACCGGCTGGGCCTGCGCCGGATCGGCGATTTGCTGGGACAGCCGCGCGCGTCGCTGGCGCGCCGCTTCGGGCGGGGGTTGGTATTGCGGCTGGATCAGGCCATGGGTAGCGCGCCCGAGCCGGTTTCTCCGGCCCGTCCGCCACATCATTTTGCGGTGCGGATGACTTTGCCCAATCCGATTGGCCTGATTGAGGATGTGATGGCCGCTGTCGATCGGGTGCTGCCCACGCTCTGCGCCAAGCTGGAAGAGAAAGATCGCGGTGTCCGCACCCTGCGGCTGGAGGCGCATCGCGCCGATCAGGCGGCCGAGGTCATCGAGATCGGGCTGGCCCGTCCAACCTATGACAAACATCGTATTCGCCCTTTGTTAGAGATGAAAATCGACAAGATCGATGCGGGCTATGGCATCGACATGCTACGGCTTGAGGCGATCCAGACCGAGCCCATCCATGCCCGCACCATCGCCGGTCACGCCGAGGCACGCCGCGTGGCCCGTAATCGGCTTGAGGGTAATACAGCCGTGGATGACCTGATCGGCAAACTGGGTGCGCGGGTGGGGCTGGAGGCGATCACAAGACGGCATCCCTCCGCCTCTCATATCCCCGAGAAAACAGCACAGACGCTGGCGGCTGCATGGTCGGAACCCGCACGTGACTGGCCTGCACCGCCGCGCCCCCGGCCCTTGCAGATGTGGCAGCCCGAGCCGGTGATGGCGCCGGAAATCCCGGATGTCCCAACCGCCTTCCGCTGGCGCGGGCGCGACTGGCAACTGGCGCAGGCCACCGGCCCCGAACGGATCGCGCCGGAATGGTGGCTGGATGACCCCAACTGGCGCAGCGGCGTGCGCGATTACTGGGTGGTGGTGACGGAACAGGGCGAACGCCTATGGCTGTTCTACGGGCACGGAGGCGCGATGTCCGCAGGCTGGTTCTGTCAGGGACAGTTTTGTTAGAGTCTATTTTCCGCGATAAACCAGCAGATCCGGCAGGTAGTCAATCAAACGAATAAACCACGAGAATGGTGCCGGGAAATCAGTGCGGAACCGGTGGCGCGACATCGCTTTGATTACGCGTTCTGCCGCGTTCTCAGCCGTCATCAGCATCGGCATTTTGAAACTGTTCTTGTCGGTCAGGCGGGTCTTGATGAAACCCGGATTGACAATACGCACCGTCACACCGGTGCCCGCCAGATCATGCCGCATCGTTTCGGCCAGCGAGATCAGCGCCGCCTTGCTGGCCCCATAACCGATAGCAGCAGGCAAACCGTGATACCCGGCCAGCGATCCGATCAACGTGATCTCTCCTTGACCTGACTGCACAAAGCCAGGAACCGTTTCACCTAATACCCGCAACGCCCCCGAATAGTTCACATCACTGATCCTGAGCGACGCCTCGGTATCCCAATCACCAGTACGCATCGGTTCATAAGCGCCTGCATTGTAAACCAGCCCGTCGATCTGACCGGCCTCGGCCACGGCACTACGTACAGAGTCTAAATCGGTCACATCACACGGAATCGCACGTGCATTGGGAAGCTTGGAACAGATGTCATTCAGACGGGCGACGTTGCGTGCAGACAGAATCAGATGCGCGCCCTTACGGCTCAACGCTTCGGCCAAGGCACGGCCCAAGCCTTCGCTTGCGCCGATGATCCAATAGGTTTTTCCGTCAAAGCTGCTCATACCCGCGCCGTTTTGTTGAACTTACCTTTTTTACGGCCCTGCATCCGCGGTGGATCATAGGGTGACGTAAGGAAGCGGGCGCTGTAACCCGAAGTCACAAGATAGTGCATCTGTTAAAAACTTCTATCCGGATTGATCCAGCACGCCATACCCTGCGTATCTCATTGTAAAATGTCACATAACGAGGCTGGAATGTTCGACGAAACCCGGGGTGTACGGAAGAAAATTGCGATTGTAGGTGCAGGCATTTCGGGTCTCTCTGCCGCGTATTACCTTTCAGAAAACAACGACGTGACGGTTTATGAAGCCGAACCCAGGCTGGGTGGCCATGCCCGCACGGTGATGGCTGGCAGAAACGGCGACCAGCCGGTCGACACCGGCTTTATCGTTTTCAACTACGCGACCTACCCTTACCTGACGCAGCTTTTTGATGAGCTGAACGTACCCGTCATCAAAAGCGAAATGAGCTTTGGCGCGACCATCGACAATGGCCGCATCGAATACGGGTTGAACAATCTGCGCACATTGACCGCACAGAAGCGCAATCTGGCGCGCCCCGCCTATTACAAAATGATCGCGGACATTCTGCGGTTCGGCAAAGAAGCGCCCGAGGCCGCCAAGGACGATGACACAACGATTGGTGAACTGGTCGATCAACTGCGTTTGGGTCACTGGTTCCGGCACAACTATCTGATGCCGATGTGTGGCGCGATCTGGTCTACTCCGGTTGAGTTCGTAGATCAGTTCCCGGCCCGGTCGCTGGTGCAGTTCTTCCGCAACCATGCTCTGCTGGCCAGCGGACGTGCCAATCAACATCAGTGGTACACGGTCAAAGGCGGCAGCATCGAATATGTCCGACGGATCGACGCGGCCTTGCGCGCCCGTGGCTGTGACATCCGGCTGACCGCCCCGGTTCAACACGTTTACCGCGACGACATGGGCGTCAGCGTCACAAGCCAGGGGCATACGGATCAATTCGACGAGATCATCCTTGCAACCCACTCGGACCAGTCCCTTGCCATTCTGGGCGAAGGCGCAACACCGGCCGAGGCCGCAGCTTTGGGCGCGATCCGCTATCAGCCCAACACGGCCATTCTGCATTGTGACCCACGTCAGATGCCCAAGCGGCGCGCGTGCTGGTCCAGCTGGACTTATCGCTCGCAAGCCGGAGATGTGGGCGTGACCTATTGGATGAACCGGCTTCAGAACATCCCGGACAGCGATCCGCTGTTCGTGACGCTGAACGCCTCATCAGAAATTCACGCGGACAAAATCTATGATCAGGTCGAATTTGCCCATCCGGTGTTCGACAAAGCCGCCCTGAAAGCACAAGGGCAAATCCGCGAGATGCAGGGACAGAACCGAACTTGGTTTGCCGGTGCTTACAACCGGCACGGATTTCACGAAGACGGGATTGCCAGCGCGATGCATGTCGTTGCGCGAATAAACGGCGCCCCGCAAACCATCGGAGCTGACAATGGCATTTCTGGGAACGACCCGGCCATCCCTGTGGCGGCCGAATAAGGGAATTTTGCACGCAGCGCTACTGGCAGCGGCGCTGCTGGCCCCGTCAGGGGTATTGGCATCGCCCGTAACGGACGAGTTGAAGGACGCGCAACTGCGTGGCTCAGCAACCTTTCGGTATCTGGGTTTGCCAATTTATGACGCCAAACTTTATACCCCCGGCGGCGCGCCGTTCAGTTGGAGCGAAGATATCGGCCTGCAACTAACCTACCGCAAGAACTTCAAGAAAAAAGCGCTGGTCAACTCGACTCTGGACGAGATGGACCGGATCGGACGTTCCGCCCCGGTGCGCAATCAGCTGGACCAGTGCTTCAAAGCTGTGACCAAGGGGGACAGCTTTCTCGCGGTGTCCGATGGGCCGGATAAGGTGAGCTTCTGGCTGAACGGGCAAAAGACCTGCACCATGTCCTATCCGGGCATCAAACGCAGTTTCATGTCTGTATTTCTGGGCGACAACACGCGGTCCGCCTCGTTTACACAGAAACTTCAGGGGCGCTGATGCTTTATCCTCGGGTCAGCCTGTATGCGCTGATGCTCGCTGCGGCGGGCATTCCGCTTTATATCCACCTGCCGCGCTTTGCGGCGGTGAATCTGGGTATTGGCCTAGGGGTTATTGGAACCGTCCTTCTGGTGATCCGCCTTGTTGATCTGGTTCAGGACCCGTTGATTGGCTGGGCAATCGACAAGTGGCCAAGGGGCCAGCTTGTATTTGCTTCTCTGGCGGCGTTGGGGCTGGCGGTCGGGTTCCCTTTGCTCTTTAGCTTGCCCCAGGGTGCCAGTGTTGCAGCGCTGATCGCGATTCTGATCCTGCTGTTCTCGGCTTACAGCCTGGGCACGATCCTCTTGTATGGGCGCAGCGCAACTTTGGCAAAACGTCCGGACCCGCAAGAGCTTATGACCTTGGCCGCCTATCGCGAAGGCGGGCAACTGACCGGCGTGGTCATCGCCGCCAGCGCCCCGGCGCTTTTGGTTGCATTTGGCGCGCAAGCCCAAGGCTATCCCGCGTTTGGAGTATTTCTGGGGCTGCTGTCTGTTCTGACTCTGTTGCTGACTATTCCGATCTGGAGGCGTACGCCGATCACCGGCACCGGCCTGTCTTTTGCAGGGCTGGGTCAGGCCGGAGGGCTTCGCCTGCTGGCGCTTGCTCTGGTCAACAGCTTGCCCGTGGCAATCACCTCGACCCTGTTTTTGTTTTTTGTTGAAGATCGGTTGCAACTGCCGGGCAAAGCAGGCCCGCTGTTGATCCTGTTCTTCCTTAGCGCGGGCGCAAGCGTGCCGCTTTGGGCCAAGCTCAGCAACCGGATTGGCCCGAAACAGACTCTGATGATTGCCATGCCCCTCTCGATCGCGGGGTTTATCGGTGCCGCCACCCTGAGCGCCGGGAATCTGGCCGGGTTCGCCGTGATCTGCCTTGCCTCGGGCGCAGCCTTGGGTGCGGACATGGTTGTGCTGCCCGCCATGTTTTCTGTCGTCCTGACCCGGGCTGGGCTGAACGCCTCTGCGGCGTTTGGCATCTGGTCTTTCGCAGGCAAGCTGGGCCTCGCCCTGGCTGCCTTTTTCACCTTGCCACTGCTGGAACGCAGCGGCTTCACCCCCGGTCAAGCCAATTCTGCTGACGCGCTAGAGACACTCAACCTTGCTTATGCGGTGCTGCCCTGCATCCTCAAGCTCGGTGCGTTTGGAATGGTCTTGACCCTGCCCACCGAGGTCACAAGCAAATGAACGCTATCGCCATCATCCTGCTGGTCCTTCTGATCGCAGTTTTCATTCGCGCCCGATTGCTCAGCTTTCGTGCGCAAACTCCAACCGACTACGCGGGAACGGGACCTGCCTTTTCGCTGAAAGAGCATCTGAACGGAGAAATCCTGTCTGAAGGGCTGATCTATGGCCCCAATGGAAAGATGTCGAACAGTTTCGTCGCGCGCATGGTCGGCGAATGGAAGGGAAACTCGGGCACGCTGTCCGAATACTTCACCTATTCCAATGGCAAACAGATGACCCGAAAGTGGTATCTGACACTGGGCACCGGGAACACGTTCACTGCGACGGCGGATGATATTGTCGGCGAAGGCCGGGGCATCATGTCTGGTTCGACCGTCAAGCTGACCTATCGGATCATTCTGCCTGAAGATGCCGGTGGGCATACTTTGGACGTCACAGACTGGATGTATCTGACGGAACACGGGGTGATCATGAACCGGTCCGAGATGCGCAAATTCGGCCTCAAGGTCGCTGAGCTGGTTGCCACGATGCGCCCTGCTCCCAATGTGAAAACCACGCATGTGCCAGGCGCAAACGGGTATGACGCGACATCCGAAGGGAAACCCCTGCAATGAGTGTTTTCCGTTCCCTTCTCACCTTTCTTGCCATAGCAAGCCTTGCGCTTCTGGCGGCCTGCTCCAGCAAGCCAAAGGTGCCCAAGACCTTCTTGTCCGACCGGCAACTTAACCTCGAAGAATTCTTCGAAGGCAAAACGGTTGCTTACGGTCAGTTTCAGGACGTTCTGGGCAATATCCCTCGCAGATTTACGGTGGATATCGAAGGGACATGGGATGGTGAGACCCTGACACTGGTCGAAGATTTCATTTATGACGATGGCGCCACCGAGCAGCGCATCTGGACGCTGACGAAAACCGGTGAAGATACGTGGACAGGGACAGCCCCTGGCGTTTTGGGCACGGCCAGCGGGATTGAACGCGGCGATACGTTCAACTGGAA
Organism: Ruegeria sp. CF8; assembly: GCF_056537285.1. NCBI lineage: Bacteria > Pseudomonadati > Pseudomonadota > Alphaproteobacteria > Rhodobacterales > Roseobacteraceae > Ruegeria > Ruegeria sp. CF8. The sequence goes on from NZ_JBQFRG010000005.1 coordinate 153,128, forward strand.
GTACAAGATCGACCTGCCGATCAAAGACGGTACGATGCGTGTCAAATTCGACGATTGGATGTGGCTTTTGGACGATGATCGCTTGCTGAACCGCGCATATGTGTCACGTTTTGGCGTACGTTTGGGCGAAGTGATCCTGTTCTTCGAAAAGCGATAGTGAACGCAATTCAAACTGGTCGTCTGGATCTAGAAAAAGATGAATTCATCCACCGGAGATTGCAGCGATTTTTGGGTTGTACCGGTCCGGGTCACTCCTGATCCATCCAAGGCCCCACCTTCGGACGGGGTGTTGTTTTCCAGATTAAGACGCGCACGCTCGATCTGCCCCCAAAGAAAAAACAGACCGTCCCGCTTGCCCATCAATCCCGCAGGTACCTGTGCCCGCGAAGCACGTTTTTTTGCATGTCGCATCTGCGCTCTCACTGCCTCCGGTGTTTACCACCTTTTCAAAAAACCTACCGGTTTAGTTGCAAAAAAGCAATTTTGCATAGGCAAAAACGCGCCCGCAACCAGGCGTTGTCGGGTTACATATGACATCACTTAAAGCGTGCCTTTGATCGACGTGAAAAAACTGCTGAAAGCGAAGGTCTATCGTGCTTCTTTGACGGGCTGCCGAAACAGATCAACCTACGTTGTGACCCATTCAATCTGAACAACATACACTTCAATTGAACCATAGCTGAAGCGAATGCGCCGGGTAACCGGTGTGAACTGGCGCGAGTTTTACCCCGCTGCGCCATTTGAGGCGATTAAAGTAGCCTTTCTCGACGGATCAACAAAAAAAGTGTACAATTAGTCAGGTGGAATTTTGACGCCTGAGTTTTCCAAAAGCCCTTTTTGTATTGGATTAAGCAAATGTTAGTACAAACCACAGCGGCGTTGTACGCACGCCTTGCCATTCCATTGCTGTCCCTTTTAGCGCTGCCCGTAACGTTGTTGGCCGACGCAGAAAAACCAGACAGTTATGGCAAACTATCGGTCAAGTTCGAATACGAAGGTAAACCCGCAAACGGCAGCCTCATCGTATCCGACGGGACAACACGTCAAGAATGGGTCGATGTCTCAGAAATTTCCGCAGAAGTGCCAATATCTGCGACATATATCATCGACCTAAAGCCCCCCGACGATGATCAAACGATACCTATAACGTTCCGCGACGTTATCCCAGTCCTCGAGATCCCTGATTCTGGCTCTCTTGATCTGATCGTCTCTGTCCTTCCTTCTGATCTTCCCAAGCCTTTTGATCCGGTTGTTTTCATTCGTGAAGCAGGCGTCGATGTCGCGGTTTCCAACCGGACCGAGCAACTGTCCTCAAAACCCAACCGTTTGAAACTTACGTCCCGCATTGAAAAATCCAAGCCGTCACTTGTCCTGTTGGACGGGATCTATTCGACCGAAGAAACAGATCCAGACGACGAGCGTGACTTCACATGTGGAGACAATTGCCCGCACTTGTTCCAAGACCTCAATTGCGACCCGATGTGTTACACCTGTTCATCGACATGTGTGTCCCGTGGTTACTGGAAAGCCAATTACAACATGTGCGAAGGCATCCTGACCTCGGAACCGCCAGAGTCTGAATGGGAAGAATTGCCGCCAGGTATCGGCGGTTTGCAGTTGGCCATCGCGACCATAAACGACGGCGCAATTTACCCAAACAAGATGGAACTCAACGGTGCGGGCTACTCAGAAGTGATGGAACCGCCATTCAAAACAAGGCGTTTCCCAGATTTCACGGCCCCCGAAGGTGACTATCTATATTCTCTGTCGTTCGAAAACGCCGGAATATATGACGCAAGTGGCACATCGAATGTCACACTTCCGCTTTCCATTCGGGACGGTCGAATTGGCAACCTTATTGTGCGCCTGCCAGCCTCACGCGATGAACTTCAAGCTCCTTTTCCCGTTGCAGACAATAGAATCGGCGCTGTGCTCAGGGCGTATGAGTTCAGCCAAGATGACAGAAGCATTTCGTTGGATGTAACCAGCCCCGACCCTGACCCCGGAGCAATCTGGTATGCACTCGCCCTGCCACAAGGCCTGACAGAGAGCGACGTGAAAGTTACCAGCAATGGATACCCGATTGAGCACAAAAGCAGGTACGTTTTTGGGGCCGTAATGGAACAGCCGATAATGATTGTTAGAAGTGAAGGTCAGCGCGATGAGATAAGGATTACGTGGTAGCACCAATGTGCTTGTCATTGAATCGATGACCAGTACACCTGTAATACTTGCGTCTATACCTTCTTTGGCCATGTGAACTCATTGACCGAGGCCAGTGCCTCGGCAGAGTTTCATACGCGGCGACAAAAAACACCTGCAAAACGGACGGCCTACCAAAACAGATTTCAGTCTTGGTCGAAATCCCCGAGCCTAACCCAATTGTTCTTGCGGGCAATTTTTCGGGTTGTTGCGGGCTGACTTCGAATGCTCAGTCACCAAGTCGGCCAGCTCTGACCGGCATGAGCCGCAGTTGGTTCCAGCCTGAAGGGCGCGTCCGATATCGTCCACATGGATCAAATGCTTGTCATGAATGGCACGGATGATGGTCCTCAGCCCGACCCCGAAACACGAACAGACGACTGGTCCGCAATCTTCAGAAGCAACGGATGATCGGCCAGACAGAATTTGTTGGAGCGCGACCTCGGGCAAAGTTGCCAAATAGTCTCGCATCAGTGTGACAGGCTGGCGGGAGATGAAGAGCGCCGCCAAAATGCGCTGCCCGTCTGACAGCGCGATCCTGTAAGAGCCACGTTTGGGATCCTCTACTGAAGTCACCATTGCATCCGGCAACCCAAACCAGTCGCGGGCAGTGCTCTCCCAATCTTCTATGGTCTGTTTCCCTGCCAACTCCATCCTGTAGCCGCTGGTTGTTTTGGCGGCTGCCCAATACTCTGCGTCAGGGGATGCGGCGCTAACTGAAACGGCGAAACCGTACCATGCGGCTTGCATACGCCTCAAAGACACTGCTGTTGACTTACTCTCTGGCTGTCCAGAAATCGGATCCGTCACACTTGGAACAAGCGCACCCACACAGGCTGACGGGGCGGTTTCACCTGACCAGTGAATTGGTGCGAACACGTGGCCGGGCGCGACAGCTTCCGTAATGCGAAGTCGGAAGATTCCGCTTCCAACTGAACTGTCGAGTTCGACCAAATCCGCAGCATTAAGTCCCAACCGATCAACATCCTTCGGGTTGACCTCTACATATGGCTCGGAAAGATGAGCTGACAGCCGGGGCGACAAACCGGACCGGGTCATAGTGTGCCACTGATCCCGATTCCGCCCTGTGTTCAATTGAAACGGATATTGTTGGGACGTGTCGGCTTGTGGCGGTCGATGGGTAACTGGCACAAAATGCGCCTTACCATCAGGATGAAAAAACTGCCCATCGCCGAAAAAACGGCCATCTGATTTGCCAGATATCGTCGGCCACCGGGTCGGGCGTAGCGCGTCATAACCTGCGTCATCAACGTCTGATAATTCTGTAATGTCCAAGTCCTTGCCAAATGATACGGCAAGCGCAGTCATCTTCGCGTATTCCCGAAAAATCTGGGCAGGTGTCTGATAACTGAATGCCTCGGTCCACCCCATGCGGCGACCCACCTCGGCCAAGATATCCCAATCCGCACGCGCGTGTCCCGGAGGTGACAGAACGGCCCTTTGTCTGCTGATCGTGCGGTCTGAATTGGTCACAGTGCCATTTTTTTCACCCCAACCTGCTGCTGGCAGCAAGACGTCCGCGATACGCGCGGTGTCTGTTTTGGCAGTCACATCGCTAACAACTGTGAACGGACAGTTTTCGATCGCCGCCTTCACTCGGCCTGCATCCGGCATGGTGGCGGCCGGATTCGTGTGGATGATCCAAAGTGCTTTGATCTGGCCGCTTTCGACGGCCCGAAACAGGTCAACCGCCTTGAGTCCCTGTTTCTCTGGCAGGTTGGGTGCCTTCCAGAAGTCCCGGACAGCGGCTCTGTGGGCTTCATTTTCGATATCCAAATGGCAAGCCAGCATATTGGCCAAACCGCCGACCTCTCGACCACCCATAGCATTTGGCTGGCCAGTGACTGAAAACGGCCCCATCCCTGCGTGCCCGATCCGCCCCGTGGCCAGATGGCAGTTCAGTATCGCGTTGACCTTGTCTGTTCCGCTGGAGGATTGGTTTACACCCTGACTGAAGATCGTAACAACGCGCTCAGTCCCAATCCACAGATCACAAAATGCCTCAACCTCATCGGCGCTCAGGCCGGTTTCATCAGCATCATCAAGCTGTGCCAGTTCAAGAGCTTCGGAGAATCCGATGCTGCAGTTCAGAAATTCGGCGGACACATGCCCGGTTTGGTGAATTCTGCTTAGCAAGCGGTTGAACAGTGCCACGTCGCTGCCGGGTTGCAACGCCAGATGCAGGTCCGCCTGATCGCAGCTCGCTGTGCGGCGTGGGTCAATAACCACGATCTTCGTGCCGCGTGCCTGTCGTGCAGCTATGACGCGCTGATAGAGAACGGGGTGGCACCAAGCGAGGTTCGAGCCCACCAGGACAACCAGATCAGCCTGATCCAAATCCTCATAAGTTCCGGGCACAGTATCGGTACCGAAGGCACGTTTGTGCCCGGCCACGGTTGAAGCCATACAAAGCCTGGAGTTGGTGTCGATACTCGCCGACCCAATGAAGCCTTTCATCAGTTTGTTGGCGACATAGTAATCCTCAGTCAGCAACTGTCCGGAAACATAAAACGCTACACTGTCCGGCCCATGCGTCTTGATAGCGGCAGAGAACTGATCTGCAACCAATTGCAAGGCTTTGCCCCATGTGGTGTCCTGGCCAAAGGTGCGAGGTGCCAGCAACCGGTGTTCACGCCCCACTGTTTCGCCCAAAGCCAGCCCTTTCGAGCACAAGCGACCATGGTTCGCCGGATGATCTGGGTCGCCCCGTACAGTCAGACCTCCAACCCCGTCAGGCCGCAGAAGCACACCGCAGCCGACGCCACAATACGCGCAGGTCGAGCGCACCTCGGGCAGACCGCTTCCATCCATCAGGCCGCGCTCCGCCGGGTGACAGCGCTGTCGTCAAGCAGAATGCGACCGCCTTCGAGGCGCACCGGATAGGTGGCGATCCGGCCGTCATCCGCGCCCTGCGCCTCGCCCGTGTTCAGGTCAAAAACCCAATTGTGCAGCGGACAGGTGACCGACTGCCCGTGCACTATCCCTTCGGACAGGGGGCCGCCCTTGTGGGGGCAGGAATTGGTAGCGGCGAAAACCTCGGCCTCGGCGGTGCGAAAGACCGCGATACAACCGATGTGAGTTTTCACCAAGCGCGCGCCGCGCAGGGGGATGTCTTCGATATGCCCTATGTCGATCCAGCTCATTCAGCGGCCTCCAATGTGAAATCTGCGATTGGGGCATAGGTCTGCGCCTTGTCGCGTACATGTTCAGCCCATGGATCTTTGCGGTAGATGCTTTGCGACAGTTCAAACCGGGCGACCAAAGCGGCGCGGTTCTCAAGGTCGTCCACGACTTGCGCCTTAACCCAGCCCATGCCGACCTTACCTAGCCATTTATACAGGCGATCCAGATACTTGCCGCCTTCACGATAAGCTTGGGTGACGGCCATCACGACCTCGATGGCTTCGTCTTCGGTGGGAACCTGACAGAGCAACTCGGTCTCTTTGACATCCATACCTGCGGCACCGCCGATGCTGATCTGGTATCCGGAGTCGACGCAAACCACGCCAATGTCTTTACAGGTCGCTTCGGCACAATTGCGAGGGCAGCCCGACACGGCCAGCTTCAGCTTATGGGGTGTCCACGACCCCCACAGAGTTTTCTCCAGCTTGATGCCCAAACCAGTACTGTCCTGCGTGCCAAACCGGCAATGATCAGTGCCCACGCAGGTTTTGACCGTGCGCAAACCCTTGGAATAGGCGTGACCCGAAACCAGACCGGCCTTGTTCAGATCAGACCAGATTGCAGGCAAGTCCTCACCCTTAACGCCCAACAGATCGATGCGCTGACCGCCGGTGACCTTGACGGTTGGCACGTCGTATTTGTCTGCGGCATCCGCGATAGCGCGCAGTTCTTCTGGGGTGGTGATACCGCCCCACATGCGTGGCACGACGCTGAACGTGCCATCCTTCTGGATGTTGGCGTGTTTGCGTTCGTTGACGAAACGGCTTTGCGGGTCATCCTGATATTGCAGCGGCCAATCGGCCAGCAGGTAATAGTTGATCGCCGGGCGGCACACATGGCAGCCGTTGGGCGTCGTCCAGCCAAGTTCCTGCCAGACTGCGGCCTGACTTTTCAGTTCCTGCCCCTTGATCAGGCGGCGTACATCCTCATGCGTCAGGTCGGTGCAACCGCAGATCGGTTGCGCGACTGGCATCTGGAAGTCGTCGCCCAGAGTGAATTGTAGAACCTGCTCGACCAGCCCCGTGCATGTCCCGCAGGACGCACTGGCCTTGGTGCTTGCGCGAACGGCGCCCAGATCATTGGCCCCTGCGTTGATCGCCTCAACAATCTCACCTTTGCATACGCCGTTGCAGCCGCAAATCTCCGCCTCAGGCGGCAATGCTGCAACGGCTGAGAGAGGGTCCGCGGTGTCGCCCCCCTGATAGGCCGGGCCGAAGATCAGCGTCTCGCGCATGTCTTCGATGCTGTTGCCGTCCTTGATCAGACCGAAGAACCAGTTGCCATCAGCCGTGTCCCCATACATGACCGCGCCGACCAGACGATCCCCTTCGATCACAAGGCGTTTGTAGACCCCGCGCGAGGGGTCTCGGAAGACGATGTCCTCTCGGCCCGGTCCGTCGGCGAAATCCCCCGCGCTGAACAGGTCACAACCGGTGACTTTCAACTTGGTCGAGAGGGTCTTTTGAACGAAAGCGGCCTCTTCTTCCAGCAACGATTGTGCTGCGACCTTCGCTTGGTCATACAGTGGGGCGACGAGGCCAAAGACTTCTCCGTCATGTTCGACACACTCGCCTACAGCGTAAACATCCGGGTCTGAGGTCAGCATTTGGTCATCCACATGGATACCGCGCCCGGTCGCCAGACCAGCCTCTTGCGCCAGAGCCGTATTGGGGCGGATGCCGACAGCCATGACCAGCAGGTCACAGGGCAATTCAGTGCCGTCATCCAGCAACAGCGCGCGCACCTTACCATCTTGCCCAAGGATTTCCTTGGAGTTCGCCTGCAGGCAAATCTTGATGCCTTTGTCTTCCAGCGACTTCTTCAGCAGGTAACCAGCGGCTTCGTCCAGCTGACGCTCCATCAGGTGACCCATGATATGCACCACGGTGACGTCAACGCCATGCGCGGCCATGCCCGCAGCGGCCTCAAGACCCAGCAAACCGCCACCGATCACAACGACCTTGTTGTCCGGGCCCATGCCCATCATCTGCTGAGTGTCTTCCAGATCGCGATAGGCAATCACGCCCTCCAGATCATGCCCCGGCAGAGGGATCATGAACGGGTTAGACCCGGTGGCGATCACCAGCTTGTCATAGGGAACGTGACCGCTCCCACCCTCGACCACCTTCATCTCGCGGTCGATCTTTTCCACCTTTTCGCCAAAGCGGCAGGTCACGCCCCGCGCGGCGTACCAGGCGTCGTCATGCGTGACGATCTCTTCGTACGTCTTTTCACCCGACAGCACCGGGCTGAGCATGATGCGATTATAATTCCCGCGTGGCTCGGCGTTGAACAGGGTGATGTCATACGCATCGGGCGCGTTGTCGGTCAGGTGTTCCAGCACCCGGCCCGAGGCCATGCCTGCGCCAATGACTACAAGTCTTTGCTTCATGTTTTCACTCCGCTGCAATTGCCTTGGGGGCGGGCGTCTTCGGCTTAGCGCCATGTTCGTATTCTTCGAGGAAATCGAGGACCTCCTGCCGGTAGGCGTAGTAATCAGGGTGTTCCAACAGGGCCTTGCGCGTGCGCGGACGCGGCAGGTCTACCTTGGTGATCTTGCCGATGGTCGCTTGCGGACCGTTGGTCATCATGACCACCCGGTCGGCCAGCAGGATCGCTTCATCAACGTCATGGGTCACGCAGATTGCCGTCACTTTGGTACGGGACCAGACCTCCATCAGAACCTCCTGCAATTCCCAGCGGGTCAGGCTGTCGAGCATTCCGAAGGGCTCATCCAGCAACAACAGTTTGGGGGACAGAGCAAAGGCGCGGGCGATGCCGACACGTTGCTTCATGCCGTTCGATAGGTCTGAGGCGGATTTGTCCATCGCGTCAGCCAGACCAACGCGTTCCAGATAGTATTCGACCACGTCTTGCCGCTCAGCAATGCTGGCCTTGGGATAGACCTTGTCGACTCCAATCGCGACGTTTTCCTTGGCGCTGAGCCAGGGGAACAGGTTGGGCGACTGGAACACGACGGCACGTTCAGGATCAGCGCCTTCAACGTGGCGGCCATCCAGTTTGATCGCGCCTTTCGAGATGTCGTTCAGCCCGGCAGCCATTGTCAGAACCGTGGATTTGCCGCAGCCCGAATGGCCGATCAGCGATATGAACTCACCCTTGTCGATCTTCAGGTCGAAATCCTCAACGACGGTCAGAGGGCCTTTGGGTGTCGGATAGACCTTGTGCAGTTGCGAGAAGTCGAGGAAGCGGTCCTGGATCATCCCCTTTTGCGCCTCTGCCACCGCAGCTGGCACGCCGTGAATTGGAGTCACATCGGGCAAAATGCGCGAACCTTCGACCTTGGCCTCGATCCCCACATCCATAAGGTACTTTGTGACGTCAGCACGCAGGCGCTTGAACGTCTCATCGTTGTTCATGGCCCCGCGTTCACGCGGGCGCGGGATCGACACGCGGAACTCCTGCCCCAGTGTGCCATCTGGGTTCAAGGCAATGATCCGGTCGGCCAGGATGATCGCCTCGTCCACATCATTGGTGATCAGAACGCAGGTCTTCTTGTCGGCCTCCCAGATATGCTCGATTTCGTCCGCCAGATTGGCGCGGGTCAGCGCATCCAACGCCGACAAAGGCTCATCCAACAGCAGAACTTCGGGGTTCATCGACAAGGCGCGCGCCACGTTGACCCGCTGGCGCATCCCGCCGGACAGTTCCGCCGGGCGGCGCGTTGCGGCATGGCTGAGGCCTACCATCTTGACGTAGTGCGCCACTTTCTCGGCCTTTTCGGTCTTGCTAAGACCGGGGAAGACGGTGTCGACCGCCAGCCCCACATTGCCGCTGACCGTCAGCCACGGCATCAGCGAGTAGTTCTGAAAGATCACGCCCCGTTCCGGGCCTGGCCCTTTGACCGGAGCGCCTTTGAACGTGACCTCTCCGCTGGTCGGGCTATCAAGCCCCGCCATCAGGTTGATCAGGGTGGTCTTGCCGGTGCCCGAGAAGCCGAGGATCACCAGAAACTCGCCCTCTTGCACGTCCAGATCGATACCTTTCAGCACATCCGTACGCGCAGTGCCCTCGCCAAACGATTTCGAGGCGTTTTTGAAGCTAAGAATGCTCATCTCGATCACCGGTTATTCGTGAATGTAAACAGGGATTGCAGCGCGTACATCACCCGGTCCAGCAGGAAACCGATGATGCCGATGGTGAAGACCGCAACCATAATCTTGGCGAGCGAGCTGGACGAGCCGTTCTGGAATTCATCCCAGACGAATTTGCCCAGTCCGGGGTTCTGAGCCAGCATCTCGGCTGCGATCAAGACCATCCAGCCTACGCCAAGTGACAGGCGCAAACCGGTGAAGATCAAAGGCAAGGCCGAGGGCAGCACCAGCTTGGTGATCTTGGTATAAGTGTTCATTTTCAAAACTTTGGAGACGTTCACCAGGTCCTTGTCGATGGACGCCACGCCCAGTGCGGTATTGATCAGGGTCGGCCACAGCGAACAGAGCGTCACAGTGATGGCCGAGATCAGGAAGGACTTGGCGAACCAGCCGTCATTGGTGACATAAACCGCCGAGACGATCATGGTCACGATCGGCAACCATGCCAGAGGTGAGACCGGTTTGAAGATCTGGATCAGCGGGTTCAGCGCGGCATTGGCGGTCGGTGACAATCCAGCAGCGATCCCCAAAGGCACGGCCACAACGGTCGCAATCAGGAACCCGAAGAACACGGTTTTGATCGAGGTCCAGATTTGCTGATAGTAGGACGGCGCACCGGTGTAGGCGACTTGCTTAACCTCATCCGCGCGGCCCGCATCGATCAGCTTCTGGTTCCGTTTCTCGACCATTGCCTCGAACTTGGCGCGTTTTGCAGCCTTCGCCTGCGCGTCCTCGTTGAGGTTGATCATTTCTTCCCAGACCTGAGCCGGTCCGGGGACTGCACCCAGAGAGGTTTGCACTTTCGGTGCCAGCGTCGCCCACAACAGCAGAAACGCGCAGATCGACAGCAGCGGGACGACCAGCAAGCGCCAGATCTCGGTCATCTGGGCGCGGGGGTTGTCTCCGGCGGCAGCCTTCAGAACCGGGGTGGCCCAGCTAAGGCCCAGAACCTGAAACCATTTATCGGCTGCGTTGATGCGGGTGAAAAGGCGGGCGCGGCGCGCCTCTCGGGCGGCGTCTGCGTTGAATTCGGGATCGACCGTTGTCATTTGATCTTGTCCTTGCGATGGCGGGGCACTGTTTGAGCCACGCCCGGCGGATGCCGGGCGCGGCGATTCAGGGTTAGCCTTGCACGTCCGAGCCAACGATCTTCTGATCGCCCTTCAGACCAATGGACAGGCTTTCGAGATAGGCGTTGGGGGTACGGCCGTCATAGGCGATGCCGTCGATGATATCCTCAGCCGGTGTCGGCGCTTTGTATCCATCGCTTTCCCAGGGGAAGTCGGCCTCATTCGCCAAGCCTTCGTCGACCAGCAGGCGTGCGGCTTCCAGATAGATCTCAGGCTTATAGACGGACTTCGCGACTTCGTCATACCAGCCGTCTGGTTTCGCTTCGGCGATCTGACCCCAACGGCGCATCTGAGTCAGGTACCAAACAGCGTCCGAATAAAACGGGTAGGTCGCGTTGTAGCGGAAGAACACGTTGAAATCGGGAACTACGCGCTTGTCGCCTTTTTCATATTCAAATGTGCCGGTCATCGAGTTGGCGATGACGTCGTAATCCGCGCCCACATATTCCGGGCGGCTCAGGATTTCGACCGCTTCGGGGCGGTTGGCGTTGTCGTTCTCATCCAGCCACATTGCGGCGCGGATCAAAGCCTTGGTCACGGCCAGAGTGGTGTTCGGGTACTCCTCAGCGAACTCGGCAGTGATGCCAAACACCTTCTCGGGGTTGTTCTTCCACAGTTCATAATCCGTGATCACCGGTACACCGATGCCCTTGAACACAGCCTGCTGGTTCCAAGGCTCGCCCACGCAGTAGCCGTAGATCGTACCGGCCTCCAACGTGGCAGGCATCTGCGGCGGAGGCGTCACCGACAGAAACACATCCGCGCCGATCTGACCGGTCACATTTTCGGGGCTATAGAAACCTGGATGCAGCCCACCTGCCGCCAGCCAATAGCGCAGTTCGTAGTTGTGCGTCGAAACCGGGAAGACCATGCCCATGTTGAAGGGCTTGCCTTCGGACTTGTATTTCTCGACCACCGGAGCCAGAGCCTCGGCGCTGATCGGGTGCTGCGGGCGACCATCCTCCATTTTGGGGATGTTCGGCTTCATCTCTTCCCAAACCTCGTTGGATACGGTGATGCCGTTGCCGTTCAGATCCATCGAAAAGGGCGTGATTATATGGGCTTCGGTCCCGTAACCGATGGTGGCTGCCAAAGGCTGTCCGGCCAACATATGCGCGCCGTCAAGCTGCCCGTCGATCACACCGTCCAACAGGACTTTCCAGTTGGCCTGTGCCTCAAGCGTCACGAATAGCCCTTCGTCCAGAAAGTATCCCTGCTCATAGGCCACAGCCAAAGGCGCCATGTCGGTCAGTTTGATAAAGCCAAAGGTCAGTTCGTCTTTTTCCAGTTCCAACTCGGCCAGCGCCGGAGACACAAGCGCCGTTGTTGCGGCGAGGCCTAAAAGAAGCTTTTTCATCTCTATCCCTTTCGGTTCAGCCCAACCCCTTGGGCAAACAAAAAAGCCGCCGACACAGTCCGCCGGGAGGAGGTGGCGGATGGTCGAGCGGCTTTGCTCTTGTGAGGTGCCCTGGATTGTGGGCGAATTCCGTCGGTGGGCGTCGTTGCCTTCCGATGTCCCGATTAAGTCAGGCACACAGCAGGACGTCATCAATTTTCGACGTTTTCACCTCGAAAATTCTGCAATGCAGCAAAAAGAAATGCTGCGCTGCAAAAATTTTGTGCAAACTTACCCTGCAGGCTCGAAAATGCGCCGGTCGAAAAAGACGTTCCGAGACAGAATCAGGCTGCCATTGGCCGAGGCGACCGCCGTCGACTCGGGCAACGCCCCCTCCAGTTTCTCGGACGCGCCGGGGGTTTCGACGCCAAGACCTTGCAACTCGCGGCGATAGAGATCACTGCGAAAGACCTTGGCGGCTTGTCGTTCCGCAGTCCCCGCGTCCAGCCCGTTTCTTTGCGCCAATTGATGCGCGACCCATTTTGCCTGACTGCGCCAAGGAAAAGTGGCAGCGCCGTCAAAGAACTCGACAAACCCATCGACATGGCGTTGTTCGCCGCGCGCCGAGATTGTGAATTCACCCATCAGCGCACGGTCGATCAGTTCGGGCGAGACGTTAAGGTAGGTTTTGCGCGACAACATCTCGGAGGCAGTCGTTCTGCTGTCGATATGTGACAGCCAACGTCCCGCGCGCCAAACGGCCCGCATGAGGCTGCCTAGGAGGTGTGGTTCTGTTTCAGCCCAGTCGTTTCTAACTGCCAACACCTTTTCAGGTGCGCAGGTCCAGATTGCCTTACCGGGCAGCAGTAATGCGCCAACATTGTCGTCTACAGCGAATGAGCCCCAGGGTTCACCCACGCAGAAGGCATCGATCTCACCACCTGCAAGCGCTTGTGCCATGAGTGGTGGCGGGACAGTGCGGATTTCGACCTGTTTCGCAGCAAGTTCGGTTCCGGCAACCCAATAGCGCAGCAATTCAACATGCATTGAAAACGGGAAGGGCACACCAAACACCAAAACGTCGCCTGCGGCCTGCGCCAGCGCTGCCCCAGCCGCAGCAGCATCGGTAAAATCAAATCCGTAGCCCTGGTCGGCCAGTCGCCTCGCCAATTGGGTTCCAACACCTATGACGTTGCCGTTCAGAGAAAGGACAGATACTGCGGATAGAGGTGTCGCGATGCCACCAAGACCCAAGGCCATAGCGATGGGAACCGGCGACAGCAGATGCGCCGCGTCTACATGCCCAAAAGCCAGCATGTCACGCAAAGAGGACCATGACGGGGCCGGGCGCAGGTCCAGCGAAATGCCTTCGGCATGATCAAACCCCATTTCGCGCGCGACGATCAGTGGGGCCGCATCAACTAAGGGCATATAGGCGACTGGAAGGGTTACAGTTCTCATGACAACAACCCTGACGCAGTCACCAAAGCCTCGGCCACATCTGCAACACGGCGGTTCTGGTTCATCGCAGTCTTGCGCAGCAAGGCATAGGCCTCATCCTCGGAAACGCCTTTGGCTTTCATCAACAAACCTTTGGCACGGTCGATTACCTTGCGCTCTTCCAAAGCGCGGCGGGTCTCGGCAAGTTCCGTTCGCATCTGACGCAGAACCTGGAACCTGGCGATGGCAGTATCGATCACAGGTTTGATGCGCTCGGCTTGCAAACCGTCGACCACGTAGGCAGATACACCGGCCTCAACGGCGGCTTTCGCCAACCCGCCCGCAGCGCCCGAGACAAACATGGCCACCGGCCGCTCCATTGGACCCGACGCAACGGTCAACTCTTCGAGCATATCCCGCGATGGATTGTCTATGTCGATCAGCACAATGTCTGGGCTATGGGTTGCAATTTTTCGTGCCAGCCCAGAGACATTTCCGATTACAGAAATGTCCACGTCTCCAGACTCTTTTAAGGCATCCACAATTGCAAAAGCACGTTCTTGGTTCTGCTCGACGACAACGACAGTCAGGTGTTGTTTCATAGGGACTCAAGTGAGCCCAAGCTTCATCAATCGCAATTCCAAGGCCATAAAACTTTTAACCAGACTGCCCGTCCGCCCAATTTATCGGCATTTTTTTGCATATAGAGGAATGTCTGCACAGTTTTTTCACATGTCATCAAAGATCCATGCCTTGAGCGCTGCTGAGGCGCACAGGAGCAAACCTTTGGTTCTTTCACCCCGGTCAAACTTTGGGTCTGGAGGGTCTAAATGACTGTCCAACGACAACCCGAATTTGAAGTTCCCGTTTGACAGCGAGAAAAGCAACAAAGTTGGTGTACGGGCACACGCAGGACCAAGTTGTGCCATCCGAGAATGTGGCATTGTCTGCCTTTTTGTTGGCCGACGGACTAAGGTCAGCGCGACTGCCGCCGCTATCCAACGATTAATATCAGATACTTACAAGTGATTGAGCGAAGCCAGCTGGAGATCTATCGACGCCAGGTCTTGCTAGGAAGGTTGCCGCATGATGGCGGCGTGTAAACGGCGCCTAAAGTAGAGCGAAATGGATTATCCCTATCCGCAACGCCGGAAAAAGGTAACTCAAATGACCGAAATCAATACGCTTGCCGCCCCTACAAACCCTGCCACTGCCACTGTGCTGGCAAGCAGTATGCAAAAGATTTCCAATCCGCTGAGTTTCATTTTGTTTAACGCTCCCAGATCGGCTTGTAATAGAGCAATTTAAGCCGCGCGCAAATCTGGAGCAGAATTAGGCGCAAAAACCCGCTGTGTCAGAAGCACAAACCCGCTCAAGTGAGGCGCCAAACACCTTACCCTGTGTTTGCCGATAACACTTGGAACTTGACCTGTAGCCAAGCTGCATCACCCCAGCGGGCTTTTGCCGCGGCAAGTTACAAAGGAGGCTTCGGCAGGTCTCTGTCCTTCTCTACGAACTCATTGTGAAACAGAGCCCGTATCGCTTCTTTCTTCAGTCCGGAGCTATCCTTTTCTCCGTCCAGGCGCAATTCGCAATCACCATCGTCGAGATGAGCAATACGGCGTTCTTTGGTTTGAACCCTCCGAAGGGCAGTTAAGACATTCAGCACCAAGTTCTTCCCCTCCCAATAGACATTCAAATTTTGTCGCTGCGGGCCCGATCCGAACCATGCTGGTGGCTAGGCTCAAGGATCACCTTCCGTGAGTGCCAACCCGCAGCGACACGGCGGATGTAAGAGTTTCGTTTTGAGACGTAAGGGGGAAGAAAGTGGGGTTTTGCGTCACCGTTTTGACTAGTTGGTCAAAAAATCTTTACGTAGCTGACCTTTGCGTCAACTTCTTAACAGCTGCGATTTCTAAAGTGACGCCGCGTCGCAATAGGTGCTACCAATGCAGCGAAGCGAGGAATCTACCCTTTTGCTCCGAAAAATACCAAAGAGAAGCAGGTGGAAACCGCCGCGGCTGACCCACGGCAAATGATTGCCAATGCGGAAGAGGAACCGAAAAGGGCGTCTGCAGTAGCGCGATTTAGACGCTATGAACTCTAGGGTTCTCCCTCGATGATGAGCCACGCATTTTCTATTCTTCTTCCAGCCTGTGTAGGAAAACCAGGTAAGTTAGATTTCATAAACGAAATAAATGCATCAAGATGAATGAAGCTGTTGTTCGTGCTGATGTTATCTCCTGGTCCCGCAATGCTGCGCGTCAAGTTGATACACCCTACGGATGCCTTGAAGCCGCTACCTCGATGAATCAGAATTGCAGACCGGTTTCCTGTGTCGTGCACATAAACTCCAGGGCGTGGATTGCTGTTATTGCTGTAGCCAAAGGTGTGATATCTTGAACCGCCGAAGCCGTGCGTTCCAAGTTGATATGTTCCCTCTTCAATCCTACGAGAGTAGGTAACACCGCTCTGAGAATTGTCACCGGGACCTTTGGGCTCAACTGATGCGCCCGACATATTGGGCAAATTCACAACGTCGCCGTTTAGGTAGCATTTGTAATCACCGACTGTCCGATACCTAACACCGCTACCAGATCCTCTAGATTGAACCCGCAGCCTGCGAATAACTATAGCAAAACCATCAACTGGAATGTTCATTTGGTCCTCCAAATGCAGTTTTCGTAGAATATCTTGGTCAAAACATCTTCAATATTGAACCATCGACCGACTAACGGTCAACCTAATCGACATTTTGGTTGGCGGTCACAAAGTGCTGTCCCCGCTCGGCTGGTTTTTTCGGACTAGGGAATCCTAGTCACCTCAAACTAGAGTATTCGGTATCACTGATTTAGACGGCATACTTATTGTTCAGGCAATAGTTGAGGAACTCGACAACAACCGGCCACAAAGAGGCTCAATTATGCTATCGACCCATTAGCTTTGTCCCAAATGTGTCCCCTAGAGGCGACGGGCCGTCCGGTCTTACGCGTTATGACTTGGCGTGGAGCGCGCTTATCGCTCTTGATATTGTCTGGAAAAAGTGGTGAGCCGTGCAGGATTCGAACCTGCGACCCACTGATTAAAAGTTAGTCCAAACGGCTTTTCTACGGTTTTCTACGATGCGCCACATTGATACATAACCATTTGAAATACCAGTGTTTTTATTGAGATTCTTTCACGCTCTCCTCATACTGTTTGTCACAAAGTACTACGCCCGGTGGTTGCTAGGTGGTTGCTGTGGCTGTTTTTGAGGAATCAAAGCTAATGAAATTGACTAAACGACAAATCGACAACGCTACATGCGATGAGAACAAAGCGCGTTGTCTTTGGGATCACAGTTTAACTGGGTTCGGCGTTAAGCTGTTGCCCTCTGGCGCGAAACGATACGTCGTCAAATACCGCTCGTACGGTGGCGGACGCCGCGCCAAACAACGTTGGTATACGATTGGCACACATGGGCAAATCCCTTTTGAGCAAGCAAAGGAGGATGCGCGGCAGATTTTGGCGGCCGTAATCTGCTGCAAATACAAATTCTGCTGTTGAAGCTCAAATTGCGCCGCTTCACGCGAGGCATGGTCGAGCGCACGGAACGCAGATTCTAGGTTGTGACGTTCGGTCGCTGTCTGAGCAGAGGCAATGTTTGCGAAAGCAAACAGCAGGAATGCAAGTATAAATCTCAACAAGTTAGATCGCCTTATTCCAAAATGGGATTATTCTAACTTGGGATTATCAGGTCGCCAACGACTGATAAATACGGCACCTGAAATTGAAATCCCTCAGAACCAGAGAGCATCAAATTTTGATAGCTGGCCTCAAAGAGGCCAGACTCCAAGCAGGCTTGACGCAAGCGCAGCTTGCGGAACGTTTGGGCACTGTTCAGTCGTTCGTTGCTAAATCAGAAACTGGTGAACGACGAATGGACGTGGTCGAATTTGCAAGATGGGCAGACGCGACAACCGGTGCGGAGGCATTCTGCGGAATACTCAAAAAAATGATTGAATCGTGAATGGCAAAGCCACACAATAGACCATTTTTTCAGTCTGGTTAAAGACTTGTCACTAGTTTCGTGCACAACTACCCACGCCCCGACAAAATACTGGCCGTCACTTGGACTTTGCACCTCAATACTGACCAAGAACACGAGCCTGATCAAATGATAATCTCGCACGAAGATTTCAACGAAGTGGCTGTTTAAAAAACGCCGACGCTTGAGCGTTACGACGAGCTCAAACGACCTCAGGAAAGAAGTGTGATCAGACGGGTCAAAATTTTCGCCATTTCTCCTGCACTCTTGAGAACCTTAGCGACTGTATTAATACCCCTAACCATGGCATTGGCACGTTTAGTCTGCCGCACCAACCGTCGTTCGGCTTCGGATTGTTCGAGTTGTGTAGCTTGAAACTTACGTTCCGCTTCGAGAATTTTCGCATCATTCTGAGACAATTTAGCTCGCTCTGACCGAAGCTTGTCTACCAATTCTCGGTCGCTCGCACGCGAAGCTGCAATCAATTCTTTCGTGTTTTTTCGATACAGATCATTCTGTCGATTTCGCAACTGCTGGAATTGATTGGTTGCAGTTGATGTTGAAACATCTGCCATTTTCTAACCCTCCACAGTGTCAATTAAAGATTTTAAATTTTCGAGGTAACCAATTACTTCTTCAACACTACCTGGATTGCGAAGCGCCTGATCAAGAGAATTGTGTACCTCTGCGACAAGACCGACTTTATAGACCGCCGTTTTTTCGTAGTAATCCATAAAAGACTTCTGCTCCATTTGAAGCTCTACAATAGCATTTCGATATCCAACAGCATCACTGGTATTAAATAGTAGAACCGTTTCATTTTTTTTATTCAAATCCGCAATCCGCATAGAAAGAGTGCGCGGATCCTTTGAGGTGCCTTTGTCCACACCTAAGTTTAGTAGGTGCAGCTGCAACTCTCTGGCAACAGTGTTGACGTCATCGTTCGATGACTTCACAACAGATTTCATCCGATTGTAACGCAAAGTTGCAATTGCTGAAGAAACGACTTTTCCTACTGTGTCACTTTCGCTTTGACGCTTAGAAACAAATTCCGTTAGCTCTTTTATTTCTGCTGCCTTCCCAAGTTCAGAAAAAGATGCCAAAGCTGCCGCGTAACTTTCCGTTATTTCTGAGTCGCTTGATGCGTCCATCAAAAGCTCCAGTGCAGCAACGTAAGCACTAAGCGTGTCCATTTTACGTTTTGCCGAAGTAGCTTCGTTTTGAACCGGTTGGCGGCCACCAAGTGGTAAATTTACTACCTTGCATGAACTGGTCGCTACCGCGATATCGTCCTTAAGCAAGACTCTGCACCCTTCACTAAGGAACCACGCATCTCCTGCTTGGGCCGACGCCGTCAGTTCGGCTTGACGCGCCGATTCCAAACCCGGTTTGAGCGACGTAGATACTTGGCTCTCCGCCGAGGTCAAAACATCATTCAACGCCTTAAATTCCGTAGAAACACGATCCGTAGAGCAACCCACCAAGGCAAATGACAATGCAAAGACAACAAAATTGCTGATTTTTGGTAGCATTTAAATCTCTCAATCTAAAAACAATGAATATATCCAAATTTATTGTCGCAGACTTCAAATAAGATAATCAAGTATTTTTGTTCACTGCGGCGGTGCAGTCGAAAGGGATGGGATAATAACCCAAAAACAAACGGACCGTCACCTGGAAATCACCCAAAATGCCAGATCAGTAATGCAGGCGCTACTGTAGTGAACATCAAATGTGAAAAGGCTTGGAGCAAGGTATACGCTCGAGATCCTATTATCGAAAATCACCGATGTCCTCGACAATAAAAGGTTGAATAGACAACCCACTCCCGGCGCTCGGTATGGGGCCGACCGGGGAAATACCTGCATTTGTTTTACCTCCCCTCTTTAGACGCTCAGGGATTGCGGTCGTATTGACAATTTCACGTAAACGCTCCGCCTCTGTGATTGCAGAAACATTCTGATCACGCCCTGCGACATACCCCAAGTCACCAAGTGCACGCTCTAGGACAGACGACTCGAGCCCAGGTGATGAAATAGCTGCAACGTATCCTTCCGTGGCGGCACTCCAATCACCCAGATTGGCAGAGGCATCCGAATAAGCGATGAGCGAATTCGACGAAATCGCCGGGGCGTCATCGCTTGCCAGCCAAACAGCCTGCAATGCAGCTCCACGTGCAGTCGAAAACGCAGAAGAACGGAAGTCTGTGTCGTCAGATAGCTGTGCCGCCAGCATCAAACTATCGGATAGCCCTTTGAATCGTTTTGCGAGATCAAACGCTGAGTTCTGATTCAAGGCAGCTTGAAAACTAGGCGCAGTAGCAGAAAATTGCGGTGCTGCAGAAAGTGAAAGAGCGTCTTCGGGAACCGCGAGACCCACTGCATCGGCATAGACAATCGACGCAAAGACTGCGAGTTCGCGAGACCTTTTCTTATCCTCTGCCTGTAGTTCTATAGCTCGGTCTAAGAGTGCGTCACCGCCAGAAGTATGCGAGATCTTTGCTAGTTGACGCGTTAGATTATTCCAAGCGATTTCAAAGTTCTGACGCTCTTTTGTTGGAAGATCAGCCTCGCGGCCAGCCAAAGCCCGGTCGACAATACAAGCCCTTCGATGGAAGAAAGTGCCTAAGTCTTCTCTGGGCTGCCAATCCTTTTTGTGGGCTGATGCTGAACCGTCTGGAAGAGTCACCTTGATTATTTTACGAATCGCCGCGTGAAGGCGGGCGTTGGTGTGCCTTTCAGAAGTATCGGTGCTGCGCAGAGCATCGTACAACTCCTCTCCTGTCGCGTTAATAAGGAGTTCCGCAGTTTCGTCCACTTCATCAGGAAAAAATTCTTCCATCCAGCCCACAAGTGGATCCCGAAGGCACTTGGCAGGAAGAACAAGACCCAACCCCTTATCAGCGTCAGAAGATTTCTGTAAAATAACACCGAGCGTTAAAGCCATAGACGGGTCGGTTAACGGCGCGCCGCTATCACCGCCTTCTGACTGGTACGCGAGCCGATATGTACATAACATTTCGCTGGAATCGTGTTCAAAAGCATCCGGCGCCAGACTTCCTACATCTTCAATTAGCTTGGTCGAATTGGCAAAATATGATTGTACGACCGCCTTGTCATAGGTTTTCTGTAGAGGCCCAATCGCGACCCGGCGTTCCCGCATCTTTTGTCGAATATTTTCGTCAGATACTTGAAGTAGCACTAAGTCTCTTGCTTGATTCTCTTTCGGTAACTCCCTACTCGAGCCCGTTTCCCCCAGAACGGCTATGATCGTGGCCTCTGTTTCCCCGTCGCGCCTACCATCGAAGTTCTTAAATACGAGATCGAGATTCGCACCCACCGCCGCTGCTCCAAAACGTTCGTTGATTGCGTCGAGAGCAACGTGTCGAGGCGTAATCAACAGCCCGAGAGTTCCGTCTACTACAACCGCGTTTCCACGGTAGTCAGCTTTGCTTCTTTGACCAGGGTCATAGACCTTTGCCACAGTCCGATTATCGCCTTGAGAGACTGGGGACGTTCCCGAATAGGCGTCGATAGTAATGTTACAATAATCAAGTGCGTAGCCCGCGGTTGGCAGGACTAAAGTAGTACAAACAATCGCGGGAAAAGCTAGTTTTCCCAGCATCTTAGTTTCCATATGTTAGAGTTATTCGTTGAAGTTCTGAAGCTGATATCTCACCACCCAACCCCGCATCTATCGGTGGAACGGCCACACTGATCTCCCCGTTTGCATTTTCGGTCAAAGCGAATTCAAGAGTGATGACGAACTCCGTAGCTTCGAGTGGCGGCTCTCCTCCGATCGCAATACTTCGCGCCGCCGCGCCTTCGAAAATGGCATTTGACAGTACCGAACGGATAGTATCGCTCGCCGCCGAAACGTTTTCGGACGCACCAGCTTCCGGTGGGGTAAGCAGCATTCTTACGTTTGAAGTCACGGAGTTCGCGTGCGAAGCGCCAAGTTTGATGATCCAGAAGCCTACACGCCCGTCGACTTCGATCCGATTGATCACATTAAGTTCTACTTCAACCTCAGACAACGGTAGCATTTCGTTTTTGTCCAACGCATCCTGAGCATCCAAGAGAGACAATTGAATTGTCTGAATCATTGACGAAAGCGTTACCTCTTCGGCGACGACTGAAGCTGGGCAGAGCAAGCAGACTAGCAATGTTGAACGAAAAAAATTCCTAAGCATCAGAAACATTTCCAGAAATTATTTGACCTAAATTAGCGCCTACTATGGTGCATCTTTAACATCAGTTTATCAACATTTTATATAATGCATTGTTTTTGAATGAAGATTATCCATAGGTTGTGTTTTTGCTTTGGTCGCAAGGATGCTTCAGTAAATTTAGCATTCTGCCTGACGCCGCAGATGGAAATAAAGCATACCCAAAAACTGCGCCTTGTTCTTGGTGGCCCCCGCGCGGATCGGCTCTTGAATGAATTGGATCGATCCGCAACGGCTCTTGAGCTACGGGCAGCCGTAGCGCAGAACTCCAAAACCGCACAACGCCAGTCTATCCAGGGTCAGGTGGCAGAAGAAACCTCACCCGGCCTGTTGCGCCGAACAGCCGGTAACCTCGGCAATCCTCTGGATGCGGCGCGCGAGGTGTCCCAGTCCATTGCCGCGATAGATCCGGCCAGCATGTCAGCTCGCGAGAGAGGTATATTCGTGGAAATCGCCAAAGCGCTGACCGGCATCAAAGGAAAGGACGCACAGGACGCGCTCAAGGCAGTCAGGGGCGCATTGAAGGGGCAACCGCTCAAAGATGTACAATCAGAGCTTATTGGCCGTGTGGTGGCTGGTGCTACTGCTCTTGGGATTTATCAATCAGGGAAGCAATCCCTAGCGCGGTAACAGTCCCGCAGACACAGGCGATGAAGAAGGGGACAAAACCGAATTGATAGTAAATCTGCATGTACCCCCAGCCAATCGCATAAACGGTAATAGGGGCGCAGAGCAGTATAAGCACAATGGCGAGGTGAATAAGCAATCTACGCATGCCAACAATTTAAGAACGTCCGCGCGCCACGTCCAGACAGGAGGCGATACATGACCAGCGAAACCAAGATTTGCGGAGCCAAAACAAAAGATGGTGTTTGTATGAATGCCCCCGTTGAGGGAAAGGCCCGGTGCCGCCTTCACGGTGGCCTATCGACCGGTGCAAAGACGACAGAAGGCCGGAAACGTCAGTCGGAAGGGGCCAAAGCGCTATGGGCTGAACGTCATAGGCTGATGGCGCTGGCACGAGAGAAGCAAAGGGCGGCGATGGATTGAGCTATCGAAGACCATGCAGCATCCGTTGCTTTTGACGGGATCAATCAGAAGTACAGATCCACAACGAAAAAACCACTTAAGTCTATTGGATTAATCTGGGAGTGAATATACTTGTCCACCCCAGCCGCCGCCCAAATAACTTTGGCCCAAAATGTGCCCTCGCGTACCGTATTCAAATTCGACGCCCTGGTTGCCGAGTTCTTCAACGGCTTTTGGTGTGACTTCAAACATTAGTGTACCGTCCGTGGAATATGGATAGATGTTCAAATAGTCGCCTACATCGTAATTGGGAACTTGCTTCAAGTTTTCTACAATTTCCGATTCAGCCAGTGCTTCAAGCATAGTTTGCCTAACTTCCTCGTCGTCGAAGAGATTGATATTGCCATAATTAAATAGTTCAACCACGGGATCCGGAGCAACCTGCGGTGGAGTAAAACTAATACCCAGAGAGTCAGCCAAAGGACTACTAGGAGTTTGCACGCTTGGAGCAAAGTAAGTTAGGTTGGAAAAAGTGTCAGTTGCAGGGTCATAGCGTTCCTCAAGAAAATTCTCTGGCCAAGGTTGTATTTCTTCTGTGCTCTCAAACGCTTCATCTGTAAGGAGGCCAAAAACGTCCGGGTCATCAGAGTACAAGTCATCGCGTAGTGCTTCGCTGAGACGATCAATGTACTCTTCAAGGCCCTGCTCGTTTGCAGGAATTTGGCCGTCCGGAAAGTAGTTTAACACTTTTCCTCCGGTTGTTTTCCGCGTCTTGATGACCGCAGAAACAGATGCCTTGACGATGTTCCAGGCTTTTTTAAGTCTGTTGGGGTCAGGGTCGTCTATTGGGGTCTCCATTATGCGAATGTTGATTGGCTTTCCGGAATCGTCGAGATCCCACTGCTTGTAAAAAGTCACGGCCAAATACTCATAACATGCTGTATCCTCCGGAACACCTTCCGCGAGCATGCCGAGTAGGTAGTTTCCATGGACACGCTCATCTTCTTCAAAGACTTCGAGCTGACTTTGGCATTCCCTTCCTTCTTCACGGTGAGGTTCATGTTTACATGTGTCAGTGAAGTAGTCGTGAACCACCGAGGCTTTTAGGTGGTTGCCTGAAAACGGTCCTCCTACAAAACTCCAAAACACTCTAGGAATTGAAGCGCCATCAATCACGTAGTTACCAACCGTAGAGTATTTTTCACCCCACGGTGCCTCATAGATCAGGGGACTTTCTAGTAGGAAAAGTGGACGATCAATGTAGTCTCTTGATACAAAACGACCTTCTACTTCTCCATGAAACTGCCCAAACTTTTCAACCTCGATGCATGCATGGGCTTGGACGCAGGAAAAAATAGAAAGACAGATGGTTGCTCTAAACATAATTCAATCCTCAACTTGCAAAACAAGGATCCTCAGAGAGGTAGTGAGTATTCGTTGCGACAATGAAAAAGTGGTCTACGTAGCGATTTTATCACAAAAGCCTAAAACGAGCACTTTTAAAGTTTAGGGTTTGGAACTGGTGCAATCTTCACCGCTTATTGCAAAGGCTCCAAACCCACCGCCAAAACCGAAAACCAAGCCAACTTTGAAATAGTTTTCCAGACTTCTAAGGCGGTTATCTAGTGCAGATGTTGTTATGCTTGTCATTGTTATCCTTTCAAGTGTGAAAGAAATTCCCTACCCGTCCAAATTCGTTAGCTAGGGAAACCGACAACTACTTTGCCACACATAACAAGTTTCGGAGTAGCCCCGCCAAATTTTCATTTTTCCTTTTCGTCAACACCACCCCAACTCCGCTTGCGGTATCGCCTTCGTAAATGAACTGAATACCTTGCGCCTATTGCGGTGAGCTCATGCCGGAATGGAAGCGGATCGATGCGAAGTATTGCAAGGAAGGCTGTCGCAAGATGGCGGCGCGTAAACGGCGTGAGCGCAAAGCCTGCTGAACGAGGCGTTTCTAAAGTAGAGTGAAGTAGAAAGCCGGGCGCCTACTAAAATTTTGGCAAGTGGTAGGCGACAGAGAGTATTCGCAACCGTTTTCCGAGGCGGTCTATGGAATCTAAATAATCGCCAACATCCCCGCACTGCCACTGCCTTGCAAGGTTCGAATACGGACTAACGGTAACAGCAGCAATAGGCCGTATATTGCCCTTTTCTATCATCGCCACGGACAACGTCATATGCATCTTGAACATCAGCACATGAGTATCGGTAGTTTATATTAACTGCATCAGTGTGCCGACCTGGCCTTTCCGCCAACACTAAACCAATTGCCACCATTCCTCTGCAATTTGCATAATTGCCAGGGTGGGTTTTACAAGCGTTTGAACAAGACTCCCTAGCGCGCCTCGGTATCGTAATGTGAGCTGCACCTGATACGGGGGCACCCAACGCAAGACACGCCCCGCCAGCAGCAGCGTGAATCGCCGCGAACGTAGAGTTTTCCTTTGTTAGCGTATTGGCTTCGAGGCTTTGAACCTTGTTTCGAAGATCCTCGACCGAATTGCCTTGCTCTCTAAAATGTGTCTGTGTCTCAAACAACTCGGCCCTTGCTCCTTCCAGTGAGGAGGAAATATCGGCCTGCCGTGCGTCGAAAGCTTCCACGGATTCTTCAAGTGCGGTAACCCGTTCCAACTCGGTCGTTATTCGTTCCAATTCTGATTCCGCCTTGCTAACACGTGACAATGCTTCTTCTAGTTCGCTAAGAAGACACTTTCGCTGTTCAAATGTTTCCGATCCTCGAGTAGTTGCGGAAACTTCGCATTCTGCTACTACCTGACTTTGAGCAATCGCCGCCCCGCTAAAGGCAACCGACAATATCAAGCCAACCCAAAATCGCACATCTAGCATTTTCAAAAACTCCTCCTAAATACGCAATCAAAAGCGCAATCGCAGCAACAATTACTGCGCCAACAGCAGCTTTAGCTGCGTGAAGCGCAAGCTCTTCCCAGAATCCTTTTTTGGGGTCCGACACGAGAAAAACCTTAAAAAAGTGTTCCAAGAACTTTAGTTTGGACCTATTCAACAAAGCAAGGATAATTGCCCGTCGGCCTACTTGACGGCGTCTTTCCAATGCTTGTCCCTGAACTCGTCCAGCGTCGCAGATGGGCTAAACATACGCTCGGACCGAAGTTTCTTACGTTGATGCATTCTTTTGAGTTCTGTTTCGCTTCGACTGTATTCCCTCCGAGGGGTATTGAGCGCTGCTTGGATTCTAAAGTACATGAAAAAGGCGCACTCACCACGAGCGCGCGCCACCAAACGAATTACCGAAATCTCGCGCTCTCAAATACACCAGATTACCAGCTCAGGTTTTGGTTAAAACCACACCCATCCCATTGGCCGTATCGCCTTCGTTCAGAAACTGGATGCCTTGGGCCTCTAAGGCGGTTCGGATGGCTTCAACGGCATTCGAAGATGCGGATATTTTGCCAGAACCTTCAGCGCGCTTCACAGTTGGAATAGACACATTTGCCGCTTCAGCCACTCTCGCCTGAGACCATCCAATTAGTACTCTCGCTGCCTGAATTTGATTGCCCGTCATTTTGCCTCTTGATCCCTTTGGATCATCTATTATATTGATCCCAAAGGATCATATCACAGTCGGAGGAAACTGCAATGACTGAACAACGCGTTTGCGCGAACGGGGAAAGTGTATCTGGACCAATCTACCCCGTTGGTGACTACGAAAACTTCATCCATAACGGCCTGCCAAAGTGTTCTGACGACGTGTATCGTCACAAAATCTCAAAGATTGAGAAACTGCGGCAACAAAATGCTGAATACTACGCATCGCAACCGACTGATCCCAGGAAGATAAAATCCAAGGCCCTCAATCTACTGGGTGAAATCACGGACATAGACGAAATGCTGGATCAAACTGAGGCGCTTCTAGTCGGGATTAGGAGCATCGCTCAAGATTCATTGGATGAGAGCTTCTACGCATATCAGGCCATCCTGACGATGGCCCGCATGTGTGAGCAACAGGTTTCAGGCTCGATAGAGAACGTAAAGCTGGCTGCCCACCTTGCTCGACCTTCGGGCGTTCAGGGCAGCGCTGATCCGGCACCGAACAACTGGCTCACAGCTGTACATGGGTGACAAGCGCAATTCGGATGGCACGTGCTTCAAGTGGTTCGATATCAGGTCGTTTCCGAAGGAGCCGCCTTTGGTAGTGGCTAAAGGTGATTCGCAATCTACTTTGTAGTTTCGACCGATAGTCAAACCGCATTTATGATTGCCATGAAAGGCGCTGAAGTCCAAAAGTAGACAAAACTCAATGAAAAGAATCCCTTAGAGACCGGCCCATCGCGCCCCTGTAACCCATTGAAAAAAGTAAAACTTACCATATATTAGGAAAGCATTGGTACTGGCGAAGAAGGTCTTTTTTGCGTGCCGTTTCTTTAGGTTCGCAATCGCCACAAGCGTCGGAGCGCAGTCATGAATTTTAGTAAGGAAAACCTAAAGCACGATAGTGAAGAAGGGCGGGCAAAACGCCGCCCTGTTCGGTTTGCAGGCGCACCTGAATACGAGGATGTGCTGGAATCGTCCTTCCTGTTCGATGCCGAACGGTCAGGATTTTATCGTGTCAAAAAACCCAGAAAGAAAACTAAAGAGTCAATTTCCACGGAACCAGTCGCTCCCCTCGCAATCTTCTAAGTTCTGGGCGAAGGAAAAAGACAGATATCTTCGGCAGCTATTAATCGGCGATATAGAAGACGTTTCTGGTCGAGAGACGGTAGTATACTTCGCGCGTCTTTCAGAAGGTATTAACCACTCCGACACTGATGACCTTTCAGAGGTTCTGGAAGGTGTAAACGGGGATGAAATTGATCTAATTTTGCAAACCCCGGGCGGTATGGTCGATGCCGTTGAAAAATTCGTGACGATTTTACGCCAGAGAAAGAAGTCGTATCGTGTGATTGTGCCTGGGCTCGCGAAATCGGGCGGTACGGTAATTGCTATGTCGTCCGAAAAGATACTTCTTGGGGTGAATTCGGAACTCGGCCCTATCGACCCCCAATTCGTAATGCCCGATTTGGGAGCAGTACCTTGCCAATTCATTGCGAGCGACCCCACGCAATCACCCTTGCTACAGTCCCTGGCCAAATCGGCAGTCGTTCGTATGCGACAGCTAGCTGAAAGAATTCTCTCGGAAGGGATGCTTAAAGGTAGTTCTCAGCAAAAACTAGAAGACGTGATTCAAAAAGTCTCTTCTTCGGATACGTACAACTCCCATGGAGCTGTCATCGATTTTTCTGAAGCCCAAAGTCTTGGACTTTCGGTAGAGTGGATGCCACCTGACGAGGAGCTCTGGAAAAAGGTCTGGTTGCTTTACTGCTGTTATGACCATGACGTTAAGCTGAGGAACATTGGAAAAATTGTTGAAGGCGCAACTAATAGTATTGCGCGTCCATTGTCTTACTAGCCTGTTTATTGGGTTGACCAAATAAATCTATGCCATTTGTCCCCTATTTGTCCCCCAGAAGTAGTTAAGGCGCCAGTTGGGCTGCTGAACATTCCACACGGAAGGCGATTAACTTACTGATATTAAATTGAAAAAAGTGGTGAGCCGTGCAGGATTCGAACCTGCGACCCACTGATTAAAAGTCAGTTGCTCTACCAACTGAGCTAACGGCCCACTCTTTTTGATGGATCTCTACGATCCGTGGCGCTCTTTACGGCAATTCCCTGATCAGGTTCAAGCCCTAATTAACGCCTCGTTTCGCCTTTACATATTGTGTTTCCGGCGACCCGATAGGCGGCCTAATTAGGCAGGTGTCGCAGGGGGGTCAACCCCTTTTTTCACGATTCTGCGCAACAGGGTGGATTCATGTTCGGACCGGGGTTATATCGCCGCCATGCAACAGAGACTCGATACCGGTTTGCCCTTCATGAAGATGCACGGGCTGGGAAATGACTTTGTCATCGTGGATGCGCGCGCCCGCGATTCCCGGATCACCCCGGCTCTTGCAAAGGGAATCGGCCACCGACAGTTTGGCGTGGGTTTCGACCAACTGGCCGTGATTGAAAACGGACAGGCAGACGCGCATCTGATCTTCTACAATTCCGATGGATCAACCTCGGCCGCATGTGGCAATGCCACACGCTGCATCGCGCGGTTTCTGATGGATGAGACCGGAAAGTCCGAACTGGCCCTGACAACGGAACGCGGCGCCCTCTTTGCGAAAGATGCCGGTGATGGTCTGACCTCGGTAAATATGGGACAGCCTCAACTGAACTGGCAGGACATTCCACTGGCAAAGGAGATGGACACGCTGGAATTGCCGATCGAGGGCGCACCGACAGCGACCGGGATGGGCAATCCGCATTGCACCTTTTTCGTCGAGGATGCCGAGGCGATTCCATTGACCGAGTTTGGCGCGCGTTACGAACACCATCCACTCTATCCTGAGCGCACCAATGTTCAGGTCGCACAGGTGATCGGCCCGGATCATGTCCGTATGCGCGTCTGGGAGCGAGGTGTGGGGATCACATTGGCGTCTGGCTCATCCTCCTGCGCGACGGCGGTTGCAGCCGCACGGCGCGGTCTAACGGGGCGCAAAGTACAGATCGAGCTGGATGGCGGCACGATTTGGATCGACTGGCGCGAGGATGGAGTCTGGATGACCGGCCCGACAGCCCACGTCTTCTCGGGCACCCTCACCCCTGAGTTCTTGAGGTCATTGGGATGAACCCGCCCAAATTCACCACTTTGGGCTGCCGCCTGAACGCCTATGAAACCGAGGCGATGAAAGAGCTGTCGCAGCAAGCAGGTCTGACGGATGCTGTGGTGGTGAACACATGCGCGGTAACGGCTGAGGCGGTCCGCAAAGCCCGGCAAGAGATCCGCAAACTGCGGCGCGAGAACCCCAACGCCCGTCTGATCGTCACCGGCTGCGCGGCGCAGACAGAGCCGGAAACTTTCTCCGCCATGGCAGAAGTCGATGCAGTGATCGGCAACACCGAGAAGATGCAGCCAGACACCTGGAAGGGCTTGGCCGCCGATTTCATTGGCGAGACCGAAGCAGTTCAGGTCGACGACATCATGTCCGTGACCGAAACGGCAGGCCATCTGATCGACGGCTTTGGCACACGCTCACGCGCCTATGTGCAGGTCCAAAACGGCTGTGATCACCGCTGTACCTTCTGCATCATTCCCTATGGCCGTGGCAACTCGCGCAGCGTGCCTGCAGGTGTGGTCGTAGACCAGATCAAGCGGCTGGTGGACACGGGCTATAACGAAGTGGTTCTGACAGGGGTCGATCTCACTTCGTGGGGGGCCGACCTGCCCGCACAGCCCCGGCTGGGCGATCTGGTGATGCGCATCCTCAAACTGGTGCCCGACCTGCCGCGCCTTCGGATCAGTTCAATCGATTCGATCGAGGTCGACGAGAACCTGATGCAGGCCATCGCGACCGAGCCACGCTTGATGCCGCACCTGCACCTGTCGCTTCAGCACGGGGACGACCTGATCCTGAAACGGATGAAACGCCGCCACCTGCGCGACGATGCGATCCGCTTCACAGAAGACGCCCGTAAGCTGCGCCCTGACATGACATTTGGTGCCGATATTATCGCGGGGTTTCCGACGGAATCCGAAGCGCATTTCGAAAACTCGCTCAGGCTGGTCAAAGACTGCGATCTCACCTGGCTGCACGTCTTCCCATACTCCAAGCGCGACGGCACGCCCGCTGCGCGGATCCCACAGCAAGTCAATGGAACAGTGATCAAAAGCCGCGCGGCGCGACTGCGCGCGGCCGGGGATGCTCAGGTCTCAAAGCACCTGTCGGAGCAAATCGGCAAAACCCATCACATCCTGATGGAAAACCCCCATATGGGCCGGACCGAGCAATTCACCGAAGTGTCCTTCACCACGCCTCAGCCCGAAGGTCAGATTGTGACGGCTGCGATCACCGGACAGACTGCAGACCAACTCACCGTCTGATCCGCCCTTCATCTGGCCCAAAATACCTCGGGGATGAATTGGCCAATGGCCAAGAAGGGGCTGGCCCCTTGCAAGCAACCTCGCAAATAAAAATCCCCCGCAACCGGGTGGCGCGGGGGTTTCGATTTCTAATTCCGAAAAAGGATCAATCCTCAGGACGGAGCTTGCCCTTGTGCGGCGCCCACAGGCGCTTGTTCACCAGATACAGCAGGACTGACAGAACAGACAGGAAGATGACGCCAACAAAACCGGCGTTCTTGCGATCCATCAGTTTGGGCTCAGCCGCCCACATCAGGAAGGCTGCGACGTCTTCCGACATATGCTCGACGGAGTTTGAGTGCCCATCGGCAAACTCAACCTGTTCGTCCGCCAGTGGCGGGCCCATCGAAATCCAACCGCCGGGGAACGCGGTGTTTTCGTACAGGATGGTGCCTGCCTCTTCCTTTTCCTTGCCAGTGTAGCCGTCCAGCAGCGAGGCGATGTATTCCGCGCCACCCATGCCTTTGACCAACTGGTTGATGCCCAACCCGTAAGGGCCGTGGAAGCCCGCACGCGCCTTAGCCATCAGGCTCAGGTCGGGTGCACCGACGGCCGTATTGGCCGGGAAGTGGTCGGTCGGGATCGCCGGGCGGAAATCGTCCAATTCAGGGTCGAAAACCTCAAAATTGTCCGCCGCATAGGTGATGACCTGCTCTTCGTTGTAACCCAGCGCTTCCAGATCGCGCAGAGGAACATATTGCAGGCCGTGGCAGGCTGCGCAAACCTCGGTATAGATTTGCAGACCGCGTTGCAGCTGGTTTTGATCCCAGGTGCCAAACGGACCTTCGAACGAAAAGGCGAAGTCTTCGATATGCTGCTCGCCGCCACCTGCCGCAAAAGATGCAGCAGGGGTCAGGGCCAGAGCAAACGCAGCGCCGATTGCAAGTTTCTTGAACATGGTATCCGGTCCCTCTTCTTACTCGGCCGGCGTGGCTTCGGCATCAGCCTTGCCATAATGCGCGTTGAAGTCTTCTTCGATGGTCTCCGGTGGGGTCAGCGGTTTTTCGATGACACCCAGGATCGGCAGGATCACGAAGAAATAGGCGAACCAGTAGGCGGACGCGATCAGCGAGAAGGTCGCATAGGGCTCTTCCGCGGGCATCGCACCCAACCACATCAGGGCAAAGAAGTCGATGATCAGCAGGTAGAACCACCATTTGAACATCGGCCGGTATTTACCCGAACGCACGCTCGATGTGTCCAGCCACGGCGCCAGCGCCATGGCCAGGATCGCACCAAACATTGCAATCACACCGAAGAACTTGGCGTCGATGATGCCACCGGTGATGAAGCTAGCGAATTGTACAACCCAGACCTCGCCTGTGAAGGCCCGCAGGATCGCGTAGAAGGGCAGGAAGTACCATTCCGGAACGATGTGTGCAGGTGTGACCAGCGGGTTGGCTTCGATGTAGTTGTCCGGGTGGCCCAGGTAGTTCGGCATAAAGCCGACGATTGCCCAGAACACGACTAGGATCACGGCCAGCGCAAACAGGTCCTTGATCACGAAGTACGGCCAGAACGGCAGGGTATCTTTCTCGGCCTCGGCTTTTGAACCACGGCGCACTTCAACACCCGTTGGGTTGTTGTTGCCGGTGGTGTGGAAAGCCCAGATATGCACGATAACCAGCGCCGCGATGATGAACGGCAGCAGGTAGTGCAGCGAGAAAAAGCGGTTCAGCGTGGCGTTGTCCACAGCGGGTCCGCCCAACAGCCAAGTCTGGATCGCTTCACCCACAAACGGGATCGCACCAAACAGGCCGGTGATCACGGTCGCGCCCCAGAAGGACATCTGGCCCCAAGGCAGAACGTAGCCCATGAACGCGGTACCCATCATCATCAGGTAGATGAGCATGCCGATGATCCACGTGATTTCACGCGGGGCTTTGTACGAGCCGTAATACAGGCCGCGGAACATGTGAATGTAGACCGCAACAAAGAACAGCGAAGCACCGTTCATGTGCAGATAACGGATGAAGTAACCGCCATTCACGTTGCGCATGATGTGCTCGACGCTGGCAAAGGCCAGATCGACATGCGGTGTATAGTGCATCACGAGAATGATGCCGGTAACGATTTGCAGCGCCAGGCAGAACGCCAGGACGATGCCCCAGATCCACCACCAGTTCAGGTTCTTGGGGGTCGGGATCATAAGGGTGTCATATAGCAGGCCGACGATGGGAAGGCGGCTGTTCAGCCACTTTTCGCCGTTAGACTTCGGCTCGTAGTGATCGTGGGGAATTCCGGACATAAACTGGGTCTCCCTTAGCCGAGTTTGATGGTTGTTGCGTCGACCCACTCAACAGGTGGAATCGGCAGGTTTTCCGGTGCGGGGCCTTTGCGGATCCGGCCTGCCAGATCGTAGTGCGAGCCGTGGCACGGGCAGAACCAACCGCCAAAGTCGCCAGCATCACCCAGAGGCACACATCCAAGGTGCGTACAAACGCCCATTTGAACGATCCAGGCTCCCTCGGCTTCGCCTTCGGGCGACGGCATGACGCGGTTGGCGTCTGTTGCAGGTGCATCTGCGTTCAGGTTGAAGTTGCGCGCCAGCGGATCAGGCAAGTTGCCAACGGCTTCTTCGTCCTGTTGCTGGGCTTCGGCAATCTCGGCACCGGTGCGGTGACGGATAAACACGGGTTTACCCAGCCATTTAACTGTCAGCTGTGTGCCCGGCTCAACCCCGCTTACATCCGTGCGGATCGACGAAAGCGCCTGCACGTCTGCTGACGGGTTCATTTGGTTGATCAGGGGCCATACGGCTGCACCCGTTGCAACGACACCTGCGCCGCCAGCGACGTAATACAGGAAATCTCTGCGGGTGCCTTCGTGGTCTTCTGCGTGGGACACGAGGTTATCTCCGATTGTCTGGCGCCCGCGGACGGGCAAAAAGCTCGCGCACCGCGTGAAAGCGGCGTCTTAAACGCGCTTACTATCGGGGAGAATAGTGTTCGTCCAGCGTTCATAAACGCGCAATACGCCGCATGTGCCGCTTCATTTAGGGAACGAAGCCGATTTTTTGGTGAATCTTGCGCTCAACTTTGTTGATCAGGTCGAATCAGGCGGCTTTGATTCGATTGCCAGCCGACACCGACAACGACGCCCAGCAGGCGCGGGACGTTCCAGCCATGTACCGCAGAATTGCGCCTTGAATGTTCACAATCCAACCGGTGGGAACGGGATTGTTTTCTGCAAAATCATATTCCCCAAATAGATGATTTAAATTGCAA
This sequence comes from Ruegeria sp. CF8, assembly GCF_056537285.1. Taxonomy (NCBI): domain Bacteria; kingdom Pseudomonadati; phylum Pseudomonadota; class Alphaproteobacteria; order Rhodobacterales; family Roseobacteraceae; genus Ruegeria; species Ruegeria sp. CF8. The sequence continues at coordinate 187,056 of NZ_JBQFRG010000005.1, forward strand.
ATTGTGCAGGCTTACCCCGTTGCACTTTTTGCGCGAATGCAGGACAGCGGGCAAAACGCGCGAACTCCTGTCAGGAGACCCCCTATGTCAAAACCCCTGTTGACCACAGCTGTACTTACATTGGCCCTGTCCACTCAGGCCCTTGCCGCAGGTGACCCCGAAAAGGGAAAGGCGATGTATAACCGCTGCTCGTCATGCCACGCGATCATCAAAGACGGAAAAGTTCTGGTCAAAGGCGGAATCACCGGGCCGAATCTCTATGGCGTCGTCGGACGGGTTGCCGGATCCGAGAATGACTACCGTTATGGCAGCGAACGCCTGCCCATCGGCATGTTCACCGACGACATGATCCGCGCCGGTGAAGAAGGTCTGGTCTGGAACGAAGAAAACATCGCGGCCTATTCCAAAGACCCGATCGGGTTCATCAAGGACTATCTCGACGACGACACCGCCCGCCCGAACATGAGCGTCAAGCTCAAGAAAGGTGCGGAAGATATCGCCGCGTATCTGGCGACATTCAGTCAGTAACGCAGACGCGGCTGCGGATGCTTTAGCCCTGAGGGCGGGTGGCCACCATGCTGGGTCGCTCGCCAAACTCCGCAAACCACTTGGCAAGCGCGTCATTGCCCTTGCGCCACCCCCGCGCGTCATGGCGCAGATCCAGATAACCCAGCGCACAGCCGACGGCGACCTGCCCCATATCCAACGGGCCCGACAAATGCGCCATCCAACGTTGGTTCAGCACAGCGCAGGCCCGGTCAATCTTGACCCATTGCGATTCGATCCACGCATCCCACTTTTTGTCATCGGGACGCAGGCGATCCTCATAAGTCATCAAAAGGGCTGCATCCAGAATACCGTCAGCAAGCGCTTCGAGTGTCAGAACATCCCAGCGGCCTGCGCCCTCGGGATAAAGCTTTCCACCTGCACGGGCATCCAGAAAAGCACAGATTACCCGACTGTCGAACAAGGTCGGTCCATCAGGGCGTTCCAGAGCTGGAACTTTTGTCAACGGTGCTTTGGTAACCAGCGGCTCAGCCGGTGAGATCGGTGTTCCTGCCACGGTCTCCAGCTCAACATCTTCAAGCTGATCTGTTTCATGCAGCAAAACCATGACTTTGCGTACATAGGGCGAAGTCAGACTGTGGTAGAGTTTCATCGGAAGGCTCCCTGTTTCAGCCGACCTTACAGGAGGTCTGTAAAAACGAAAGCCCACACTTCGCTGACGGCTAAGCCTTGCGCATCAACTCTTGCAGAACACTCAATTCGGACCCGATCCCCGACGACGCAACCTGTTCAGACGCCCGCAAGCGCACATCATCAGGCTTGTTCTGGCTCAACTTCCAGGTGCCCTGAACATCCTCTACCTGCATTCGGCACGGCACGATCATCCGCATCATTTTGGTCAAAGCCTCGTCTGACATCTTGCCCGTGCCCCATGGCAGCTTGGGCAACAAGCGTTCTTCATAAAAGGCCGATTGCCGGTTCAACAGATCCAGCAGCTCGTCCTGCGGGCGCAGCTCCAGCTGCCCGGTCAAATGCACGGCCACATAGTTCCAGGTTGGAACCTGATCCTCCACCTCGTACCAATCTGGCGAGATGTACCCATCCGGACCCTGCACCGCGATCTTCACCGCTTTCGGCGTGCCCAAGGCGCGCACGATAGGATTTGAGCGGACGAGATGAAGTTCAGCCACCAGCCCATCTGCGGACAAAAGAAACGGCACATGGCTCAACAGTGGGGTACCATCTGTCGACAAGGCCAAAACACCGAATCCTCGGTCACGTGCAAACGCAATATGGCGCGCGCGGTCCTCGGCGCGAAAGGCGGGGTTCGGGTGCATGGCGGTCCTCCTGCCAAATCTCTTGCAGACGAGGCCCAAGATATGCAAGGTCCGTCTTGTTCTCAGGGCGGGGCGGAATTCCCCACCGGCGGTATGCGGGCAACGACCCGTAAGCCCGCGAGCGGCCCAGACGTGTCCACGATCCGAAAAGCGGCAACCGGTTTTCGGAAAAAGTGTGGAAGCGCCAAAGGGTGTCAAGCAGATCTGGTGAGAGGCCAGAGCCGACGGTTACAGTCCGGATGAAAGAGAACGTGCAGCGCGCCCTTAACGCGGTGTGCTTGCCCGTGATCGCCTTGGGTGACGTGTCTGTTACGAAAGGAGATCATAATGACACACACCCGCTACGCTTTTATCAAAGCCAACTGGCATTCCGATATCGTTGACCGCGCGCTTGACGGTTTCCTCGAACTCATCCCCGCCGAGCAGGTCGATGTCTTCGACGTTCCGGGCGCGTTCGAAATGCCCCTGTTAGCGCGCGACCTGGCCCAAACAGGCAAATACGCCGCCGTGGCATGCGCCGCCTTCGTTGTGGATGGCGGCATCTACCGCCACGATTTCGTCGCGCAAGCTGTCGTTGATGGCCTGATGCGCGCCGGACTGGACACGGGCGTTCCTGTCCTGTCGGTCTCGCTGACACCGCACCAGTATCAGGAAACCGACCACCACAACGCTATCTACCGCGACCATTTCGTTCGGAAGGGACGCGAAGCGGCTCAAGCCGCACTGATGATCACGGATACCCGCGCGAAAGTCGCGCAGGCCGCCTAAGCTTCATTTTTTGAAAAATACTCAAATGCGCCGCCCACCGGGCGGCGTTCACGTCCTCAAAGACCAAATCCGCTTGAGGCCGGGGGCCTTGCCCGCTAATCACAACCCGCAAAGGAGCACGCCCCATGTCGATGAACAGCTTTGGACACCTCTTCCGCGTCACCACCTGGGGCGAAAGCCATGGTCCCGCATTAGGCGCGACGGTCGACGGCTGCCCTCCGGGTGTTCAAATCGACGAAGCCATGATCCAGCACTGGCTGGACAAGCGTAAACCGGGGCAGAACAAGTTCACCACCCAACGCCGTGAACCCGATCAGGTGAAAATCCTGTCCGGCGTGTTCGAAGGTCAGACGACCGGCACCCCAGTGCAGTTGATGATCGAGAATACCGATCAACGCTCGAAAGACTACGGCGACATCATGGACAAGTTCCGTCCGGGCCACGCCGACATCACCTATTGGCAGAAATACGGGATCCGCGACTATCGCGGAGGCGGGCGCAGCTCAGCCCGGGAAACCGCATCCCGCGTCGCCGCCGGAGGGCTGGCGCGCGAGGCGATCAAACAGATCGCGCCGAATGTACAGATCACCGGCTACATGACGCAAATCGGACCGCATAAGATCGACCGCGCGAAATTCGACTGGTCTCAGATCGAGCAGAATCCATTCTGGACACCCGATGCACAAGCAGCCGAGGACTGGGCCGCGTATCTGGACGATCTACGAAAATCCGGCAACTCTGTCGGCGCGGTCGTTGAAGTCGTCGCGCGCGGTGTTCCAGCAGGGATCGGAGCACCCGTTTATGCCAAGTTAGATACTGATCTGGCCGCTTCGATGATGTCGATCAACGCCGTCAAAGGCGTCGAAATTGGCGAAGGCATGGCCGCCGCCGAACTGACCGGTGAAGCCAACGCGGATGAGATATTCATGGGCCAGAACGGCCCGCAATACAGCTCGAACCACGCGGGCGGCATTCTGGGCGGTATCTCAACCGGACAGGACATCGTGGTGCGCTTTGCCGTGAAGCCTACCTCGTCGATCCTGACCACGCGCAAGACGATCACCAAGTCGGGTGAAGAGACCGAGATCATCACCAAGGGCCGCCACGACCCCTGCGTCGGCATCCGCGCGGTTCCGGTTGGCGAAGCGATGATGGCCTGCGTGATCCTTGACCACCTGCTTCTGCATCGCGGTCAGATCGGAGAGAACCGTGGACGGATCGGCTGATCTGCGCACGCGCCTGCGGGCAGTGGTCGCGCATCGCATGGAAACGGATCCGGCCCATGATCTGGCCCATCTGGATCGGGTCTGGACCAATGCTCAGGCCATCGCGGATGATCAAACCGATATGTCCGTGCTATTGGCTGCAAGTTATCTGCACGATCTGGTAAATCTGCCCAAGGACGATCCTGACCGACATCTGGCATCTCGCAGGTCCGCAGTGGAATCAGTGCCTATTCTGGGGGATTTGGGATATAATTCGGACCAGATCCGCGCCATCCAGCACGCAATCGAAGCCCATAGCTTCTCGGCCAATATTGCTCCAAAAACGGCCGAGGCACGCATCCTGCGCGATGCAGATCGGCTGGACGCCTTGGGAGCCATCGGTATTGCGCGCAACTTTTCCGTTTCGGGTGCTTTGGGGCGCACTCTTTATGACGCGGCAGATCCCTTTGCCCAAAACCGGCCATTGGACGACCTGCATTTCTCGCTCGACCATTGGAAAGTCAAACTGCTGGGGTTGCCGGACGACATGCTGACCAAGACCGGCAGGCAGATTGCGGAGCAACGCACCGAGCGTATGATCCGTTTTCTTGAAGAGTTTGCCGAGGAAATCGGCAGTTCCTTGCCTCAATCCTGGATAAATGACTAAACCCACCCGTTGATCTTTGGCCGCCAAAGGCGCAGGTTCGCGCCGATGACAAAACCCTTAACATCGCATCGACCTCTGCTGGCAGTGACGCTGAAACTGGGCGCGCTGTTCCTGTTCACGTCGATGTCCGCCTTGGTCAAAGCTTTATCGGATGAATTCCCACCGGGCCAATTGGTGTTCTTTCGGTCCCTGTTCGCGATTCCCGTCATCATTCTTTGGCTCATCGCGCGCGGTGAGTTGTCCAAGGGCTTTGTGGTCAAGAAACCCATGGGCCATTTCTGGCGCGGCGTTCTGGGCACCAGCGCCATGGGGCTTACCTTTACGGGTCTCAGCCTGCTGCCTCTGCCCGAGGTGACGGCAATTGGCTATGCCACACCGATCTTCACTCTGATTCTGGCTGCTGTGATGCTGGGCGAACGCATTCGTCTGATCCGTATCGGCGCGGTGGCTCTTGGTCTGTTGGGGGTCATGATCATGATTTGGCCGCGCCTGGGCACCACCGAGATGGAGGTTGCGGCCACCATTGGTGCACTATGCGTTTTGGGCGCAACCGTCGCGCGCGCCTTTGTTCAGATCCATATCCGACAACTGGTCAAGGTTGATCACCCAGCTGCCATCGTCTTCTATTTCTCGATGACGGCAACCTTGCTGTCGGCAATGACCGCGTTCTGGGGCTGGACGATGCCGACGCTGAATCAGGCTCTAATACTGATCATGATGGGCCTGATCGGCGGGGTTGCTCAGATTTTGGTGACGTCCTCTTATCGCTTTGGTCAGGCTTCCATGCTGGCACCTTATGACTACGCGACCATGCTGTTTGCGATTGTGATCGGCTACGTATGGTTCGACGAACTGCCAACGCTTGCAATCCTGATTGGGGCCGCTTTGGTTATCGCAGGCAATGTCGTTGTGATCTGGCGCGAACACCAATTGGGACTCGAGCGGGGCAAGGCACGGTCGGTCACAGACCCCAAAGCGTGACTTTACCTTTTGTAATCTTCCCCTAGGTTGGGCCGGACAATCAAAGAGGTTTCCCCATGAGCGACGCGCAGGATCACAAGGAAAAGATGCAGCAGGTGCAGGCCAAGCACCGCAAGAAAGTGTCGGAGGCGGTTGACCCCGGCCGCGGTCTGGTTCTGATCAACACCGGTAAGGGCAAAGGTAAATCCTCAGCTGCCTTTGGCGTCGTCATCCGCGCATTGGGTTGGGGCCAGAAGGTTGCTGTGGTGCAGTTCATCAAGGGCAAGTGGAAAACCGGCGAGCGCCGTTTCTTCGAAGAACGCGATCTGGTGACGTGGCACACGATGGGCGAAGGTTTCACCTGGGACACGCAGGATCGTGAGCGCGACATCGCCGCGGCTAACGCGGCCTTCGACAAGGCGCGCGCCCTGATGTCCAGCGGCGAATACGAGCTTGTCGTGCTGGACGAGATCAACATTGCCTTGCGGTACGAGTATCTGTCTGTAGATCAGGTCATCGACGGCTTGAATGCGCGTTCGGACAAGACCACCGTGTTTCTGACGGGCCGCGACGCGCCCCAAGCCCTGCGTGACTACGCCGACCTGGTTACTGAGATGACCGAGGAAAAACACCCCTTCCAAGCGGGTATCAAGGCACAACGCGGCGTAGATTTTTGATGGGTAACTGACGCGGGTTTTCCGGCCTGCGTCGTTCAGCCAAAACGGCTCAGCGTTGTTTCAACAATCTGTCGAATCGAAGCGCGCGGGGTAAGATCGCTGACTCTCGAACGATTAGGCTGTTTTACCTCGGGATGGTCGCGGCGCGGCTTTTGGCAGTCGACATAGGCGCAATAATCTCCGTCGCAACACGTGCATCCACATGCAGCCAGCGCATCATGGCGCGCCATAATCTCATCTAGTGACTCGCTCATTTCGACCTCGTTCTGCTTAGACAGATTCGTTTCCGGAGCGGCGGCAAGCTATCACTAAGATCATGCTAAGCCCGCAAGCCGCCCCGAAACCATGAGCTTGATGGTACAACATCTGGCGTTGCACATAATCTGACTATTTATGTCGGGATTTTCAAGTCAAAAAACACCCCAAGGATTTCTCGGGGTGCCGGTCGCATTCGTACTGGAAATCAAAGCGCGCGATTCTGCGGGTCCAACGTAACCGACCAGAGTTCGGTATCTGCCCGGTCCATCAGCCGAACCGTCATCTGTTCCGTCGCTCCGTCAATGTCCACCAGACCAAAGAACTGAAGACCCTCGCTGGGCGGAAGGTTCACCCCCTGCCCTTCGGCGGGTGCTTTGACGTATTTGACCTCGGGGCCGAACGTGCCGTCCAGGGCGTTTGGACCAAATGTCCCTGCGTGCAGCGGACCCGAAACAAACTCCCAAAACGGTTCAAAATCCTGGAATTGTGCCTTGTTAGGGTCATAGTAGTGCGCAGCGGTGTAATGAACATCAGCCGTGAACCAAACCGTGTTGGTGATGCCGGCCGTCTTGATGAAACGTAGCAGATCAGCAATCTCCAACTCGCGCCCCTTAGCTGGTCCGCTATCGCCGTTCGAGATCGCCTCTGCTCCGGCCTGTTCCTTCCAGTTGTCCCAGACGATCAACCCGATTGGCATGTCCGAGGCAATCACCTTCCAAGTCGCTTGCGATCCTGCCAGCTCTTGCTTGAGCCATGCCAGTTGTTCCGCGCCCAGAATGCGGGATTGATCCGTGATTTCATCCTCCATCGACGGGCCGTTCGGTCCACGATAACTGCGCAGGTCCAGAAAGAAGACATCCAGCATCGGACCATAGGAGATCTTGCGATACACACGCCCGGGCTCTGCCGGAGTAATGCGCAACGGTGTCATCTCTTGGAAAGCACGTCCGGCTCGGGACTGAAGAACATGCACGGACTTCTCGGTGTATCGGTCATCGGAAATCAGATCCTTTGCATCGGACCAGTTGTTCACAACCTCATGGTCATCCCACTGGAAAAAGGTCGGGCAAACGGCATTCATGGCCCGCACATGCTCGTCCATCATGTTGTATTTCCACTGGGCGCGGAACTCGTCCAGTGTTTCGGCCACCTTGCGTTTCTCGTCGATCAGAGTTGTGTTCTTCCAGATCAGTTGGCCGTCTTTCTCGACCTCATCCGTCATGGGGCCGTCAGCATAAACGGTATCGCCAGAGTGGATGAAGAAGTCCGGCTTGTGCTGCGCCATGGTTGCGTATGTGCGCATACCTTCGTCATCAATACCCCATCCCTGGCCGGCGGTGTCGCCTGACCAGGCAAATCGAATGTTGCGGCGTGAGGTTGGTGCAGTGCGGAATTGTCCAATAATAGGCTCTGAAATGACATTGATGTCATTCAGATCGGCAGCAACGAACCGGTAGAAAATATCCTGATCCGACGGAAGTCCCTCGACCAGACGTTTGACGGCAAAATCGCTGTTGGGGATAGCATCCATCGGCGGGAGTTTTCGGGCGTCTGCGAAGCTTTCTGTGGTCGATACTTCCATCATCACGCGAGACGGGCGATCCGTACGGGTCCAGATCATGCCCGATGTCGTATCAACATCGCCAGACTGAACGCCATGCGTAAACACGGGGCGCGATCCAGCGCGGCTGATGGCTGGCATGGCCAGTGAAGCGGCAAAGGCAGTGCTGCCTGCCAGAAAAGAACGACGGTTTGGGCGTAAGATCTTGGTCATAGTGAGGCTCTCCTGTCTGGTGATCGATTCTCCGACCACGCGATTGGTGCGCCGATATGAGCCGCCAGTTTGTAAAACCCGCGGCTCAGTTTCTTGACAGTATCATGATGATACCATGACAGTTGTGGATAACGTCGTCAGGCAGCGACGTCCTGCTCGGTCGCGCTGAGCGAGATGACCAGCACCACAGCCGCACCGTTCAGCCAGTAAAACGCCGCATCCATTCCCGTGAAGCCAAAGATGCTGGGTGCAAACAGAAAGGTGACGCCGACCAACAAGTCCACCGCCAGATGAAACCTGTAGGGCAGAACCCGCCAGATCCCCAAATGGTGATCGGTTAGAACCGTCAGAACAAAGGCGGCCACCCCGGTCGCAACAGACAACCACAGGGCCAGCGGATTGGACTGACCCAGCCCCAGAATGAATGGCAAGGTCATCAGGGCAACGGCGACCGGGTAATCCAGATAGGCGTGGACAGAGCGGGTAACAAAACGCAGGGACATAAGGTTTTTCCTTTCCTCAACCAGTGATGAAAGGAAGCTAGTCTGGCGATCCCGAACGCTGAATTCCTGATCGTTTCTGAAATCATGCAGATCGTTCAGATTTGTCGGAGTATCAGTGCATCGCCCTGTATGCAGCCGGCGAGAGTCCAACCTGTTTTTTGAAGACGCGCGAAAAGGCGGCTTCCGAGGCATATCCGACTTCGGCCGCGGCATCAGCCACGTTCCAGCGCGCCTCCGTCAGTCCATGGCAGGCGATCTGCATCCTCCAGTCAGTGAGATACTGCATCGGCGTTGTTCCCATTTTCTCGGCAAAAAGCTGAGCAAAGGCAGTGCGTGACATACCGGCCTCTCGCGCCAAAGACGCAACGCTCCAATCCTCGGCCGGGGCTTGGTGGAACGCGGTCAGCGCCCGCGAGATGCGCAAATCGGCAAACCCGGCCAAAGCTGAGTCCTGCGGACTCTGACGTTCCAGGTAGACCCTGATTGCCTGCGCGAACAGCACCTCGGACAATTTCATCGCAATCAGGTCGCCGCCAATTTTCGCGCCAGAAACCTCGGAACCGATCATACGCAGAGTCGATTCCATCCATGCCCCGGCCTCTTCGCCGTAGTTTTCGATCAGGATGTAGGGCGGAAGACGGTCGATCAGCATGTGCCCTGTGCCCTTCCGCCCGGCAGGACCTGTGAAAGAGAAGTGACCGCAGATCAACTGCGTATCGCGTTCGTCGTCAGGACCACCGTAAACCAGCACACCGTCGCCTGTGTAACCTGCCATCTCGAGCACCTGTTCCAAAGGCAACGCATCCAATGGCTTGACCTCGGCACAGAGCAACGCGTGTGGAGCACCGTGGGGAATCAGGATCAAGTCACCCTGCCGCAGCCTCAGTGTCTCGCCAGTCGTCGAGACATGCACCTTAAGCTCACCACGCTGCACAAAATGAAACCGCGCCACGTTTTCGTAGCCCGGCACCTGAATGCCGAAGGGCGGTGTGAACGATGTGCGGAAGTAGAACGTGCCGCGCAGGGACAGGCGCGTGAGAATATCGCTGAGCAGATCCAACATGCGCCAAAGATACGCGATATGTGCAGATCGTCCAGCTTACCGGACGATTTGCACGAAGCTTTGCACGTTCTGCAAAGAAAATCCCCGCCGAAGCGGGGGGTTGAAAGCTTACGCGCGAACCAGCTTTTCGTAATCTTCCGCGATCTCGCGGGTCAGGTCGCCCACTTCGAATGTATATTCGCCGATCTGCCCGACAGGCGTAACCTCGGCGGCGGTGCCAGTCAGCCAGCATTGTTCAAAATCAGCCATTTCTTCTGGCTTGATGCGGCGCTCGTGAACGGTGATGCCTTTGTCTTTCAACATCTGGATCACCGTCTGGCGCGTGATGCCGTTCAGGAAGCAATCAGCCAGGGGTGTGTGAACCTCTCCATCCTTGACGAAAAAGACATTCGCGCCGGTCGCTTCGGCCACATATCCACGCCAGTCCATGAACAAGGCGTCCGAGCATCCCTTAGCTTCGGCTTTGTGCTTCGAGATGGTGCAGATCATGTAAAGACCTGCGGCCTTGGCGTGAACCGGGATGGTTTCAGGGCTGGGGCGCTTCCATTCGGCAATGTCCAGCTTTGCGCCTTGCATCTTGGCGTCGCCGTAATAAGCGCCCCAAGGCCAAACCGCGACAGCCATGCGCACCGGGTTCTTCGCCGACGCCACTCCCATATCCTCACCCGAGCCGCGCCAGACCAGAGCACGCACATAAGCGTCTTGCAGACCGCTGGCTTTCAGCGCTTCTTCCTTCGCGGCTTCGATTTCATCGACCGAATAGGGAATCGGCATATCCAGCGCTTCGGCTGAAGCGATCAGGCGCTCGGAATGTTCGCGGCTTTTGAAGATCTTGCCGTTGTAGGCGCGTTCGCCTTCGAACACGGACGACGCATAGTGCATTGCGTGGGTCAGAATATGGACATTGGCCTCACGCCAGGGCACCAGCTTGCCATCCAACCAAATGGTGCCATCACGATCATCATACCCCGCCATGCGAAACCTCCTGAACCGGGTTGAATTTGCGATTGTTGCGCCACTTAGGTCCGATGCGGACATAATGTTGCGCAAAAACTGCGATTCGATACCGCTCTGCCCTTGGAATGTCAATAAGGCTGACATAAACTCGGCCCCGAGTAACAAATGAGGCGTACCATGTCCGACATCCGCCCTGCCCCGCGTTACGGGGGCGAGAGCTTGTTGTTTTTGACCGATGAGCAATTACGACAGGGGATTGAGGCCATGTTTTTCGCCTATCGCGGATTTACCGCAGATCCTGACCGCATCCTAACCGAAATGGCCTATGGCCGCGCCCATCACCGGGCGATTCATTTCATCAACCGCGCGCCAGGCACGACGGTCAACAACTTGTTAGCGATCCTTGGTGTCACAAAACAGTCTCTAAACAGGGTTTTGCGGACCTTGATCGATGATGGCCTGGTAGAAAGCCGCGTTGGTACAGTGGACAAACGTGAACGCCACCTATTTCTGACAGAGAAGGGACAAGCGCTGGAAACCACGCTGTCCGATGCGCAGCGTGCCCGAATGCGCGCGGCCTACAAGGATGCCGGACCAGAAGCCGTGGCCGGATTTCGCAAAGTGCTTGAAGCAATGATGGATGCTGATATGCGTCATGCTTATACGAAACTTCGGGATGCGACCTCATGAGCGATATGGACGCCCATCTGCTGATTGTTGACGATGACGAGCGCATTCGCGATCTGCTGAAAAAATTCCTGATGCGAAACGGGTTCCTGGTGACGGCGGCACGGGATGCAGCCCATGCACGGCGGGTATTGTCGGGGCTGGATTTCGACATGATCATCCTGGACGTGATGATGCCCGGCGAAGACGGTGTCAGCCTGACAAAATCGCTGCGAGAGACACATAGCACCCCCATCCTGCTTCTGACCGCCAAGGGCGAAACCGAACACCGGATTGCGGGGCTTGAGGCCGGGGCGGATGATTATCTGGCGAAACCGTTCGAGCCAAAAGAGTTGCTGCTGCGGATCAACGCCATTCTGCGCAGGATGCCAGAAACACCTGCCGAGGAAACAGCGGCGAAGATCCTCAACCTTGGCCCAATCCGGTACGACATTGAACGGGGCGAGATGTGGCAGGGCGAAGATCCGGTACGTCTGACCGCGACGGAAAGCCAGTTGATGAAAATCTTTTCGGCCCAGCCCGGCGAACCGATCAGCCGCGCGAAGCTGGTCGAGGATTTGGGGCGCGACAAGGGTCAGGCGCAGGAACGCGCGGTGGACGTGCAGATCACGCGCCTGCGGCGCAAGATCGAGCAGGATCCGAAACAGCCCAGGTATCTGCAAACCGTCCGCGGTGCGGGCTATATGCTGGCACCGGATTAAGCGTGCCGCTGCGCGGCGGTTTTGTGCCTTCGGCGAAGGTACTTTTAGCCAGATGAACAGGGGACCCCGATGACAACTGCCCTTTTAACCCATGCCGATTGTCTGGGCCATGTGACACCCGAGGGCCACCCCGAACGGGTGGCGCGGCTGGAACATATCCTGCACGCCTTGGAAGGGTTGGACCTTAAACGGGTGACCGCTCCGTTGGCGGCAGATGACGATCTGCTGCGGGTGCATCCGGAAGGTTACATTCGCGATATTCGATCCACGCGCCCGTCAGATGGGTTTGCGCAGATTGACGGGGATACCTTCATGTCACCGGGCTCGGTGGACGCCGCCTATCGTGCTGCGGGGGCTGTGGTTCGGGCTGTTGATCTGGTGCTGAGTGGCGATGTGTCGAACGCGTTCTGCGCCATTCGCCCGCCGGGTCACCATGCGGAAACAGACACTGCAATGGGGTTTTGCCTCTTCGGCAATGCGGCGCTGGCCGCGAAACATGCGCTGGACCATCACGGGCTGAACCGTGTCGCCGTTTTCGATTTCGATGTCCATCACGGCAACGGAACGCAGGATTTGCTGTGGGATGAAGCACGCGCGCTGGTGATCACCAGCCAGCAGATGCCCTTATGGCCCGGATCGGGTCGCCCGGATGAGACGGGGGTTCACGACACAATTCTGAATATTCCTCTGGCGCCGGGCAGCGGCGGGGCCGAGATGCGCGCAGCGTACGAGTCGCAGGCGTTTCCGCGCTTGCGGGCGTTCAACCCTGATCTAGTCATCATTTCCGCCGGATTCGACGCTCATCAGGACGACCCGCTGGCCAATCTTAACTGGTCCACCGGCGACTTCGCGTGGATCACAGCCGAGCTGTGCAAAATCGCCGACGAGGTTTGTGAAGGTCGTATCGTCTCGACTCTGGAAGGCGGGTATGATCTGAACGCATTGGCCGCGGCCACACGCGCCCATGTGGAAGAATTGATGAAGGCAGCACGATGACCGATACCCCAGTTGAGCAGATGACATTCGAGCAGGCCATGAAAGAGTTGGAGACCGTTGTAGGCCAACTTGAACGCGGCGATGTGGCATTAGATCAATCGATCGCGCTGTACGAGCGCGGTGCGGCCCTGAAGAAACGGTGCGAGGACGAGTTGAAGCGGGCTGAGGAGAAGGTGGCCGCAATCACACTGGATGCCACGGGGCAACCCACCGGGACCACGCCTGTCGAAGGTCAGTAAATGTTCCCCGAAAGACTGGCGCAAGATGCAGCGCGCATTCAGGCGCATTTTGACCTGATTCTGGGCGCTCTGGACGATATCGACGTCACGCGAGCCATGGCCTATGCCACGCAAGGCGGCAAACGGTTGCGTGGGTTTCTGGTTCAGGAAAGTGCGCGCTTGCATGATGTGGATGAGGGCCGCTCGATCTGGCCTGCCACCGGGATCGAGGCGCTACACGCATATTCTTTGGTCCATGATGACCTGCCCTGCATGGATGATGATGATCTGCGGCGGGGGCGGCCCACTGTTCACGTGAAATGGAACGAAGGAACCGGGGTGTTGGCCGGCGATGCGTTGCAGACCCTGGCGTTTGAGCTGTGCACTCGACCCGAAGTCGGCGATGCGCAAATTCGTGCAGAATTGGCTCTGACTCTGGCCCAAGCCAGCGGGGCGCAAGGCATGGTTCTGGGTCAGGCGCTGGATATCGCAGCCGAAACAGCGGCTACACCTTTGACACTGGAACAAATCACCCATCTGCAGGCAGGCAAGACAGGTGCGTTGATCGAATGGTCTGCTTGCGCAGGAGCGCGGCTGGCGCAGGCTGATCCGGCCCCCCTGCGCGATTATGCCCAGGCTCTTGGACTTGCCTTTCAGATTGCTGACGACATTTTGGATGTTGAAGGTGATGTCGAAAAGGCCGGAAAGCGGCTGCAAAAGGACGCCGATGCAGGTAAAGCGACCTTTGTTTCGCTTTTGGGTCTCGAGGCGGCCAAATCCCGCGCGACAGAGCTGGTTGAAACGGCCTGTGCTGCGTTGGACGGGTACGGTGCGTCAGCAGAAACCTTGAAGGACGCCGCCCGCTTCGTTATTGCCCGGGACAGCTAAGCCAGGAACGCGCCATATGTCTGACAGACCAAATACGCCATTGCTGGACCTTGTGAACCGCCCTGCGGATCTCAAGCAGTTTTCGGACGCGCAGTTGCATCAGGTGGCGCAGGAATTACGGTCCGAGACGATCTCGGCCGTGTCCGTGACGGGTGGGCACCTAGGGGCCGGACTGGGCGTGGTTGAGTTGACGACGGCGTTGCACGCAGTGTTCAATACGCCGCGCGACAAGATCATCTGGGACGTGGGCCATCAGTGCTATCCACACAAGATCCTGACCGAGCGGCGCGATCGTATCCGGACTTTGCGGATGAAGGACGGTCTAAGTGGGTTTACAAAGCGCAGCGAAAGCCCCTATGACCCGTTCGGCGCGGCACATTCCAGCACTTCGATCAGCGCGGCACTTGGTTTTGCCGTGGCGCGTGATCTGGGTGGCGTCACACCAGAAGGTTTGGGTGACGCGATTGCTGTGATCGGCGATGGCTCAATGTCCGCAGGCATGGCATTTGAAGCGATGAACAACGCTGGCCATCTGGGCAGGCGTCTGATCGTCATTCTGAACGACAACGAGATGAGCATTGCGCCGCCGGTGGGCGCTTTGTCCAACTATCTGTCCCGCATATACGCGGAAGAACCGTTCCACGATCTGAAAGCGGCTGCAAAAGGCGCTGTTTCGCTGCTGCCCGAGCCCTTCCGCGAAGGCGCCAAGCGTGCCAAGGAAATGCTGAAAGGTATGGCCGTCGGCGGCACGTTGTTCGAAGAGCTTGGCTTTTCCTACGTCGGCCCCATCGACGGACATGATCTGGACCAGTTGCTGCCTGTGTTGCGGACCGTCAAGGCACGAGCGACCGGCCCGATCCTGATCCATGTTCTGACGAAAAAAGGCAAAGGATACGGCCCGGCCGAGCAAGCCCGCGACAAGGGGCACGCAACGGCCAAATTTGATGTGGTGACCGGAGAACAGAAAAAGGCACCGTCCAACGCGCCCTCTTACACGTCAGTCTTTGGCAAGACCTTGGTGGATGAAGCCGCGCGAGACGACAAAATCGTTGCTGTGACCGCAGCCATGCCTGACGGTACCGGTCTGAACCTTTTTGCTGAACGCTACCCGTCGCGCTGTTTCGATGTTGCGATTGCCGAGCAGCACGGGGTGACGTTCTCGGCCGCGCTTGCCGCGGGCGGGATGAAACCATTCTGCGCCATGTATTCCACTTTCCTGCAGCGCGGTTATGATCAGGTGGTCCATGATGTGGCGATCCAGCGCTTGCCGGTTCGCTTCGCCATTGACCGCGCTGGCTTGGTGGGCGCCGACGGTGCCACCCATGCCGGATCGTTCGATATCGCGTATTTGGCCAACCTGCCGGGCATGGTCGTCATGGCCGCCGCAGACGAAGCTGAGCTGATGCATATGGTGGCCACTGCTGTTGCGCATGACGACGGGCCAATTGCCTTCCGCTACCCGCGTGGTGAAGGCGTTGGAGTTGACTTGCCCGAGCGCGGTGAGGTGCTTGAGATCGGCAAAGGCCGCGTGATCAAGAAAGGCGCGCGCGTGGCCTTGTTGTCTTTCGGAACCCGATTGTCCGAGGTGCAGAAAGCCGCCGAATCCCTTGCTGGCAAAGGTATCACGCCAACCATCGCCGACGCCCGCTTTGCTAAACCTCTGGACCGCGACCTGATTTTGGATCTGGCCGCCAACCACGAGGCTATGATTACCATTGAAGAAGGCGCGATTGGCGGCTTTGGCAGCCATGTCGCACAGCTTTTGGCGGAGGAAGGCGTTTTTGATCAAGGGCTGAAATACCGCTCGATGGTTTTGCCCGACACCTTCATCGATCAGGCCAGCCCAGCGGACATGTATGCCGTGGCTGGCATGAACGCCGAACAGATCGAAGCCAAGGTTCTGGATGTTCTTGGCGTCGCATCAATCGGGGAAAAACGCGCCTGAGCGGAGCCAACCGATAACAAGGGTCTTTGTGTTACCACCGATAGCAGGCGCGGTCGGGGACATCCTCATCCGTCAGGCGGCAGGGCAGTAAATCGCGTTTTAAAACCTTTTGCCGCATGGCAAGAAAAACACTCGCCAAAGCAGATAAACCTATAATATATATAAGAAAGTTTATTCGTTTATAGATAGGTCAATCATGGGACAAAATCGTTTTTCTTTCACAATTGTAACGGCGGCGGCTCTTTCGCTCGTTGCCGCATGCGACGACGGATCGAGCAAAGAGAAATCGGTAACCAAGGTAAAATATTCAGGCAACTTCAACACAATCAGTGGCAAGTTGTCTGACGGAAGCGATTTTGACGGCGTAGCCTGGTGGCTTCCGGGTGCTTACCGAGGAAATTTTTGCCTGCAAACCTCAGACGCAGTGTGTTCGGGAAAGTTTTCTGCCAGAGCCTCTCGTGTCATCACGGGCGCGTTTGAGTGTTCGGATATGACAACCGGGTCCTATCGTACTGAACGCCTTGAAGAAGGCGATTTTCTGCAACCCGTTCAGGCGACGGGTGTGTTGTCAGACGGGCGCACCAGCACAGCTGTGTTTGCCCCTCGCGAAGAAGGGTCAGGCGAGACCATCTGTTACCAATAGAGTCTAGCCTCAGGGATGATCCACAGGCGTAGATAAGCTGCGTTTGCGCAGCTTATCTAGGAGGCGGTGCCTGATCACGCCTCGTCCGGTGGCACGGCCCGCTGGTACAGGTGCCAAGTGGCGTGGCCTAGGATCGGCAGAGTGAAGATCAGGCCCAAAAATGCAGGAACCAGCGATATCAGCATGGTAAACGAGATGATTGCCGCCCAAGTGAGCATGACCACAGGGCTTTCCCTGACAACCCGAACGGACGTGAGCATCGCAGAAACGAAATTAGTTTCCCGGTCCAGCAACATGGGCATGGCAATAACGGTCACAGTAAACAGGGCCGCCGACAGAAACGCGCCAACGCATGTGCCAATGGCCAGGAAAGTCCAGCCTTGCGGCGTGAATAGCACGGTGTTCAAGAACCCATCGAAATCCGAAAAGGATGCATTCTGCAGGATGATCGCCAACCAAAGCCGCACCTGGTAAACCCACACCCAGAAAATGAACAAGGTCACAAAGGCCATCCAGCCCATCTCACGCTTGCGTTGATCGGCCATGACGGTGAGGATTTCGGACCAACCGAAGCTTTCTCCCTTTTGCAAGCGGCGCGACATTTCATATAGCCCGGCCGCTGCGAACGGCGCGACCAGTGGAAATCCTACAATCGCAGGAATGATCATCCAGATCTTGCCCAGCCAAACCAAGGCCCAAACCAACAGAAGCCCGAAAACCGCATAGAACAGGCCGAAGAAACCGCTCATGACGGGGCGCGCGAGGAAATCGGAAAACCCAGCCTTGAGCGCAGCGGTTATGTCATCTGCTGTAACCTTATTGATCTTGGGCATGGATTGCTGCGGTGTAATTTTGTCTGGTGGCGTTGAACCTGCAGTCTTGGACGTCATGACACACTCCTCCCAATGCATAGCGCAGCGCTGATCCGTTGACCGGCAAACCCGGCGGTGAACAGATACCTCTCCTCCTAAGTCAATCATGCCTCACGCAAGGTATTGGGGCAAGGTTGAGCTACTGTTGACACCCGCGTGCGGACCGCCTTCGGCATCAGCAAATGCACCTTATTGCAAAGAACCTCGGGCCGACGCCTGAGTAACCGACGCCCTTCAAACTCGAAAGTGAGTACGGGTTCAACGCCGTGTCTTTTGAGAAAAGTAATAAAAATGGTGCCTCAAGAGGGACTCGAACCCCCGACCTTGTCCTTACGAAGGACCTGCTCTACCAGCTGAGCTATTGAGGCAACCTTTGGCAGCCGGATCTGGCTCCGTCCGGCTGCAATGGATCATTTAAACCGTCACTCTGACGCCTGCAAGTCCAGATGCGCCCGCTTTCAACGTACCGCGCCAAAGTGCTGATGGGAGGCAAGAAGGGGCCACCCATATGGTGGAAACTGCGTTCTGTGAATTTTTTGTAACGTCAGTCGGTTCAAATTGACTCACTGTCATTATTTCAATAATTCATGAATTATGATAGAAAAGATAACCGATCAGCTGGCTATTCTTGGCCACCCGCAGCGTATCACCGTGTTTCGCATGTTAATGCGACGGTTTCCTGACAGCGTGCCTGCTGGGGAACTGGCGTATGAACTGGGGATCAAGCCCAGCACCATGTCGAACTATCTGAATGCGCTGCAACGATCGGGCCTTGTGACACAAGAGCGCCTCGGGACATCCCTGCGCTATTCGATAGATATGGCTAACGTGCAGAAAATGTTTGATTTTCTGATTGTGGACTGCTGCCGTGGCCGACCTGATCTTTGTATGCCTTCAACCAAGGGAAGTGAGACGATGACTGACCGGAAGTTCAACGTGCTGTTCATTTGCGTGGGTAATTCCGCCCGCTCGATCTTTGCCGAATCTCTGTTGCGGGAAATTGGTGGTGACCGGTTCAATGTCTATTCCGCCGGAACACAGCCTTTTTCCGAGTTGAACCCGTTTGCGGTTCAGGTCCTGCAAGACAAAGGCCACGATACGTCGGTTCTGCGGTCAAAGAATGTGTCGGAGTTTTCAGGGCCTGACGCGCCTGATCTGGATTTTGTTTTCACGGTCTGCAACCAAGCCGCTAATGAGGAATGCCCCGCTTGGGAAGGTCAGCCGATCAGCGGTCACTGGGGTATGGTCGATCCGGTCAAGGCAGAAGGCACCGACGCCGAAAAAAGCCTGGCCTTTCAAAACGCTTACGGCGCGCTGAAGCGTCGGATTCAAGCCTTTACTTCGCTGCCGGTCGAAAGCCTCGATCGGATCGCTTTGCAATCCGCTGTCGACGACATCGGGCGAACATCCTTTGAGGACGTAAAATGACGACCTATGCACTAAACGGCCTTGGCCGAATGGGAAAACTAGCGCTGAAGCCTTTGCTGGAACGGGGCGCAAAAATCGCGTGGATCAACGACGCTGTTGGTGATCCCGAAATGCATGCGCATCTGTTGGAATTCGACACTGTGCATGGGCGTTGGGATGCAGAGTTCAGCCATGATGCCGACAGCATCACTGTGAACGGAACGCGTCTGCCGTTTATCGGCACCACAGACCTGACTGCTTTGCCTTTGGATGGCGTCGACGTGGTGATCGACTGCACTGGTGTGTTCAAAACCGAGGCTAAGCTGTCCCCTTACTTCGACGCTGGCGTGAAGAAAGTGGTGGTTTCCGCCCCGGTCAAGGACGGCCCGACGGCGAATATTGTCGTGGGTGTGAACGACGAAACCTATGATCCTGCCACACATAAGATCGTGACGGCCGCATCCTGTACAACCAACTGCCTGGCACCGGTCGTCAAAGTCATTCACGAAAACCTTGGCATCCGCCATGGGTCGATGACGACGATCCACGATGTAACCAACACGCAAACCATCGTAGACCGGCCTGCCAAAGATCTGCGCCGCGCACGGTCTGCCTTGAATTCACTGATCCCGACAACCACTGGCTCGGCGACAGCGATCACGTTGATCTACCCCGAGCTCAAAGGGCGTTTGAACGGTCACGCGGTGCGGGTGCCTTTGCTGAACGCTTCGCTGACCGATTGCGTGTTTGAAGTCGAACGGGAAACGACAGCCGAAGAAGTCAACGCCTTCTTCAAAGCAGCCGCCGAAGGTGAGTTGAAGGGTATTCTGGGTTATGAGACGCGCCCGTTGGTTTCGACCGACTACACCAATGATGAACGATCATCGATTGTGGATGCGCCTTCGACAATGGTGGTGAACGGGACGCAGGTGAAACTCTACGCCTGGTATGACAACGAAATGGGCTATGCGCATCGTCTGGTGGATGTGGCCTTGATGGTTGGGGCATCGCTGTGACCCAACGGCCCGAAGGAATGTCGGCCTATATTGCGGTCACGGCGGCCTATTGGGCTTTCATGCTGACTGACGGGGCGCTCAGGATGTTGGTGCTGTTGCACTTTCATACTTTGGGCTTCTCGCCGGTTCAGCTGGCTTATCTATTTGTTCTTTATGAGATTGCCGGGATTGTGACCAACCTGTCCGCAGGCTGGATTGCCGCTCGGTTCGGATTGACCTCGACCCTTTATGCCGGGCTGGGCCTGCAAGTGGTGGCGCTGCTCGCCATGACGCAGCTTGATCCGAACTGGACCGTCGCCGCTTCGGTCACCTTTGTGATGGTCGTGCAGGGGGCAAGCGGGGTGGCCAAGGACCTTGCCAAAATGTCCTCGAAATCCGCAGTGAAACTACTGGCTCCGGCTGAGGGTGGAGGCTTATTTCGTTGGGTGGCCGTTCTTACCGGGTCAAAGAACGCGGTAAAAGGCCTGGGTTTTCTGCTGGGCGCGGCGATGTTGGCGACGCTTGGATTCATGACCGCAATCATTGTGATGGCGGCGATTCTGGCGCTGATCCTGTTGGCGGTCTTCCTTTTCATGCCACCGGGTCTGCCCAAAGGGCGCAAAGGCGCGAAATTTTCAGAAGTGTTTTCGAAATCCGCCAACGTCAACTGGCTGTCCGCCGCCCGCGTCTTCCTGTTTGGCGCGCGGGATGTCTGGTTTGTGGTCGGCATTCCGATCTATTTCTACGCTGTCCTGTCTGACGGCACAGAAGGCGGCAATCGAGCGGCGTTTTTCATGATCGGAACTTTCATGGCCCTGTGGATCATCCTGTATGGCGCCGTGCAGGCCAATGCACCAAGGATATTGCGCGCCGCAGACCGCAGCGAAGGCGATCTGATAGGTGCCGCGCGCAGTTGGGCCATTGCGCTCTTTTTTGTTCCTGCGGCTCTAACCTTGGCAGTTTTGCTGTCAGATGGGCCTGAGGCCTGGTTGACCGTTACGCTTGTGATCGGCCTTTTGGTTTTCGGCGCGATCTTCGCCGTCAATTCGTCCCTGCATTCCTATCTGATCCTGGCCTTCACCAAATCCGAGCGTGTGACCATGGATGTGGGGTTTTACTATATGGCCAATGCCACAGGCCGTCTGGTCGGCACCGTTTTGTCCGGTCTGACCTACCAGATCGGGGGGTTGGCCTTGGTGCTGGGCACGGCTGCCGTGATGGTTGCCCTCGCCGCGCTGACCTCGGGCAAGCTCACGGATCAGACATCTGAGGCTCTGACCTGAGCTTCAAGCCGTCGCAGACCTGAAATATTTTGGACCGGCGCGGCAGTCGAAGCCATAAGCGCAGCGGTGGTGTTCAGGGCGGTATCTTCCGAAATCTGTCTGGTTCGGCGCAAGCCCGATGACATGAAAGGTCCTAAGACAGGGGCCACAATTCTTGCACCGGTCCGTCTGCTTATCGAAGATCCCGCTTTAACCGTTCAGCGCGGCCCGAAAGGCACGCGGGGTCTGACCCGTCACTTGCTTGAAGCTGCGGGTGAAATGCGCCTGATCCGAAAACCCGCAATCCAGCGCAATGTCCCCGAAGGGACGGCCAGGATCCTCGATCATCTTCATCGCCTGCTCGATCCGGAACGACATAACATATTGCATCGGCGTTGACCCAAGCGTTTCCTTGAAGACCCGGGCAAAATGCGACGTGCTCATTCCAGCCTCGGACGCCAGTTGGTCAACGGTGATCGTGCGATCCAGGCGCTTTTGCACATAAGCCAAAACGCGTTGATAGTGCTGGGAGGTGAATCGCGACGACAGCTCAATATCCTCAGCACGGCGTTTTCCGTATTTCTGCAAAAGCTTGACCAGAAACACCCGGCTCATGGCCTCGAACATAACCGCCGAGGACATATCATCCGTCTCCAGCGCATCCCGCAACAGAACACCTGCAACGCAAAGGTCAGGGTCGGAAAATTGCGGCAGATCCCGGAACTGCTGCGGATCAAGAAGCATCCCAAGCTCAGATTGCGCAAAACGGTCCACCTTAGCTGGGTCCAGAGTGACAACTATGACATCCGACGGCCCGAACCACCGCCAACCTGACCGAACGCCTGCGGGCGTAACAATGACCTCATCCTTGCAAAAGGTGAAATCCCGCAGCGTGCCATCACGCCAGTTCTGCACGCGGTGGGGGCTGTCCTGCAAGTTCAACAAAACATGGTGTTCCGCAAACACTTCTTCCGGCATCCGATCAGGTTCCGCCCGAAAATACCGCACAGACATCAGCGCCGCTGCTGAAGGACGATCCATCGCATCACTGTTGAGCAGCGGTTCAGACGGATAAATATCTGCGTATCTCAGCGGCACTTTTGTGTTCCCAAAACAAGCTTGCGCAATTTACGCAGCTATCCGCCGTGCAGACAACGCATTTGATGCGCCCGCAAAGTTCGGGGGCACCGCGTTCCATCACGCGCCAATATCCGGAAGGCTCTATGAAATGGCGACCCCGGCAGGATTCGAACCTGCAACCTGCCCCTTAGGAGGGGGCTGCTCTATCCAGTTGAGCCACGGGGCCGTGTGTGGCCTTCTGTAACCGGGATTTTCCGGGTTGTCATCGGCTTTGCACAATTGTTGTACACGCGGACTTGTTCACGCTACCATCGGGCAAAACAACAACACAGGTGCCTCCCGTGAACAGTGAATCCAAACGCCCGCTTACCCTTCGCGATGTGTCCGAGGCTTCTGGAGTATCCGAAATGACCGTAAGCCGGGTTTTGCGGAACCGGGGGGATGTGTCAGACGCCACCCGCACCCGCGTTCTGGCCGCCGCAAAAGAGCTTGGCTATGTCCCCAACAAGATCGCAGGTGCCCTGGCGTCCAGCCGGGTCAATCTGGTCGCGGTCATTATCCCGTCGCTGTCGAACATGGTGTTTCCTGAGGTTCTGACAGGCATCAATCAGGTTCTGGAAGACACCGAATTGCAGCCCGTTGTGGGCGTGACCGACTACCTGCCCGAAAAAGAGGAAAAAGTGCTGTACGAGATGCTCTCGTGGCGACCTTCCGGCGTGATCATTGCAGGGCTGGAACATACCGAAGCCGCACGCGCCATGCTGGATTCAGCGGGCATTCCTGTGGTCGAGATCATGGATACCGACGGCAAACCAGTGGATGCAATGGTCGGCATCTCGCACCGGCGCGCCGGGCGCGAGATGGCGCAGGCGATTCTGAAGGCCGGGTATCAGCATATTGGTTTCATGGGCACCAAGATGCCACTGGATCACCGTGCCCGAAAGCGTTTCGAAGGCTTTACCGAGGTGTTGGGCAAGCACGGCATCGAAATCGAAGACCGCGAGTTTTATTCCGGCGGGTCGGCCCTTGCGAAGGGGCGCGAGATGACGCAGGCCATGCTGGAGCGCTCTCCTGATCTGGATTTTCTGTATTATTCCAACGATATGATCGGTGCGGGTGGCTTGTTGTACCTGCTGGAGCAAGGCATCGACATCCCGGGACAGATCGGGTTGGCCGGGTTTAACAATGTCGAGTTGTTACAGGGTCTTCCGCGCAAGCTTGCAACGATGGATGCCTGCCGGCTTGAGATTGGTCGTCACGCCGCCCAAATCATCGCCGAACGCCTGAAAGACCCCGATTCTGAGATTGAAACGCGCGCAACACTGACCCCCAAGATCAGTTTTGGCGACACCCTCAAACGGCGATGACCGCATCCCTCAAACGGCTGGGTAACCGAACGGCTCGGGCCGTTTTCATGGACCGCCACGCGTTGGCGGAACAACCTTCGGGCGAGGCCAAGGGCAGCGCGCTTCTGGATTTGATCCAGAGGCTGGGGTTTGTGCAGCTTGACAGTATCAACACGGTTGCCCGCGCCCATGATATGATCCTTTTTTCGCGCAGACCCAGCTATCGTGGTGCGCACCTGAAAAGGCTCTATGAAAGGGAAAAAGAGCTGTTCGAACACTGGACGCATGATGCGGCCGTGATCCCGATGGAGTTCTACCCCCACTGGCATCTGCGCTTTCAGCGCGACGCAGATTTGCTGAAGGCACGGTGGAAGAACTGGCGACGGGATGGGTTCGAACAGCAGTTTGAAACGGTGTTGCAGCACATCCGAGACCATGGGCCGGTATCCTCTTCGGACGTGGGCAAGGACGAAAAGAAAGGCTCGGGCGGATGGTGGGATTGGCACCCGTCAAAAACCGCCTTGGAGTTTTTGTGGCGTTCCGGCGCGCTTGCTGTTGTCGGCCGCGACGGGTTTCAGAAACGCTATGACCTGACTGAACGGGTGATTGAAACCCAGCTCTGTCCGGGAAACATACATTGCGATGCAGAAGCAACTGTGGATTGGCTGTGCAACGCGGCACTTGACCGGCTTGGATTTGCGACATCAGGCGAATTGGCAGCGTTCTGGGACACGGTCAGCGCAGCAGAAGCCAAAAGCTGGTGCGCAAGGGCGCTGGCCAAAGGCGATATAGAAGAGATCGAGATCACCTGCGCTGATGGGCGGCACCGCAAGGTCTTTGCCCGCCCTGACCTGGCGGACCAGAGTTTGAACCTGCCCGCGCCGCCGGGGCGCATCCGCGTGCTTAGCCCGTTTGATCCCATGTTGCGCGACCGGAACCGGGCCGAGCGGTTGTTCGGGTTTCACTATCGCATCGAAGTCTTCGTACCGGAACCCAAACGCAGCTATGGTTACTACGTGTTTCCCTTGCTTGAAGGTGATCGCCTGATTGGCCGGATTGACATGAAAGCCCATCGTGACTGCGACATGTTACGCGTCAAAGCTCTGTGGCCCGAGCGCGGGGTACGCTGGTCCGACGCCCGTACCCGACGCCTGAACGCCGAACTGGACCGGGTGCGCCGGTTGGCAGGTGTGACACATGTCGAGTTTGCCAAAGACTGGCTTAAAGACCCTAAATAGGGTCTAGTCTGCATCCGTCAGGGTCAATTCGATCGGCACGAGCCCGTCAATCTCACCACTCAGAACATCTCCTGCCACAACCGGCCCAACACCCGCAGGCGTGCCCGTCAGGATCAGATCGCCGGGGCGCAGGTGATAAAAGCCGGACAGATGGCAGATGATTTCGTCAATCTTCCAGATCAGTTCCTCAAGCGTTGCATCCTGACGTATCTCACCATTCACACGAAGCCGGATGTGCTTGTCCGCGTCCGCAGACCAGTCTTCGGCCAGTGTCAGAGGGGCAAATACAGCGCCGTTTTCGACATCTTTGCCCAGATCCCAGGGGCGCTGCTTGTTCCGCTCGCGTATCTGCAGGTCACGCCGGGTCATGTCGAGGGCGCAGCCATAAGCGTATACAGCGTCCAAAGCCTGCGCACTGTTCGCGCGGAACACCGGTTTCCCGATGGCCAACGCCAGTTCCATTTCGTGGTGATAATTCTCGGTGCCCGCAGGGTATGGAACCTTTGCCCCGGACATAACTGCGTTTGCGGCTGACTTGGTAAAATAAAATGGCGCTTCGCGGTCGACCTCGTTTCCCATTTCAGCGGCGTGGGCAGCATAATTTCGACCAACGCAGAAAATACGCCCAACGGGATACTCGGCCGTTGAACCGACAACAGGAATAGTGACCGGGTCAGGAAGGGAAAAAAGGGTATTTGACATGGTGCTCTCTGACAATTGCGCTGCTTCATCTTAAGAGCGTCGGGCCGATCAGCAATACTGGAAAACACGCCGGAACTCGCCATAACTTTTGCGGTGTTTCAGCGCGAACCCGCTCAATTCTGATGGCCAACACAAAGCCCGTTTCCAAGCAAGTTCACTTCCGCCTTTATGGCGTCGTCGGTGGAAGAACACATACGACTTGGCTCAGGCAAAAGTTGAACTATTTACTGACGTGTAAGTTGTGCAGCCGACACCACGACTGCACGAAATACAAACCTGCGCCCATTGCAAACTGACCTGCTTGGGTAACACTAGGGAACCAACTGCAGAGCCACTCATCGGTTGGCATTTGGGAACACCTATTTCGGAGAGCAAAGGCGTACACCCATCCCTTGGGAAAAACGCCTTGTTTAGAGCCTTTTTTGGCTCGGCACACACTCCGAAGTGCGGGCCGGACCGTCAGGCTACACGTGACGCAACCGGCCTCGGGCCAGGCACATAATATCCAGTCCGAGTCTGGCCGCCCCGTCGGAGAAATCCCCCTACATTCTCCGGCGGGGTCCCTGAGCACGTCGCGCAAAACAGCCCTTACTTAGGGGTCGAGATCCTTCAAGTCATTCAGAAGATCCAGCAAAAGCTCGTGCTTTTCGGGTCCAAGCTGAGACCGAATACGTTCTGCCTGGGCGGTACTTACAGACAGATTGGCACGAATGATCTGAACGCCACTTGTGCTGATCTCGATAATCTGGCGGCGGCGATCCGCAGGATGAGACCGCCTTGAGATCAGACCGCGCTGCTCAAGTTTCTGCAAAATTCGCGTCAGACTGGGCAGCAACAGACAGGCGCGATCAGCTATATGAGTGGGTTCCTGCGGACCTTCTTCGTTCAATACCCGCAACACCCGCCATTGCTGTTCAGTGACACCGGCGTCAGCCAGCATGGCACGGATGGGTCCCATAACCTTTTCCCGCGCGCGCAACAGCGCAATGGGCAAAGATCGCGACGTCAGAGGAAGGTCGTCGGTCATGGCAAAATTATCGCCGAAATTCAGCTTTTTCGCAAGCAGACCTCACCATCCGGTTAAACCAACTGACCCAGCCACGACAACGGACCGCACTGTTATATTCGTCAACGCCTTGGACAGTTTCACATTCCGGCTGGACAATTCAAAATCATCAGAGAAGATGCGCAAAGGGCTCAACCGGAGCCCTGTGAAAACCTTGGATATGTGACACGGAGAGAACTTATGGCTGCCCCGGAGAACGCCTTCAAAAAGGCTCTAAATGAGGGAAAAATCCAGATCGGATGCTGGATGAGTTTTGCCGAACCAGTCACAGCTGAGATCATGGGAACCGCAGGCTTTGATTGGTTGGTGATTGACGGGGAACACGCCCCAAACGACATCCGCTCGATCCGAGATCAACTGATGGCATTGGCCGCCAGCCCGACACATCCGGTGGTCCGCATTCCAATTGGCGAGACGTGGTTGATCAAGATGGTTCTGGATGCCGGGGCGCAGACAGTTTTGGTGCCGATCGTCGAAAGCGCCGAACAGGCCCGTGAACTGGTTCGCGCGTGTCGCTATCCTCCAACCGGTATACGTGGCGTAGGCGCGATGGCATCACGAGCGACGATGTATGGATCGGTCTCGGACTATATCCAGACGGCAGATCAAGAGATCTGTTTGCTGTTGCAGGTTGAAACCCGCGCCGGATTGGCTGCATTGGATGACATCCTGCAAGTCGACGGCGTTGATGGTGTGTTCATCGGCCCAGCAGACCTGTCCACCGACATGGGGTATCAGGGCAACAGCGCTGCGCCCGAGATGCGCGAGGTCATCCGTGACGCTTTGGCGCGGATCAAGGCCGCTGGCAAAGCACCGGGTATCCTTGCAACCAATGACGAAGCACGGCAGGCCTATAAGGATATGGGGGCGCAGTTCCTGGCCGTTGGCATAGACGTAATGTTGCTGGCGCAGGCGGCCCGTTCACTGTCGAAACAATGGAAGGAAAAGTGAGCTTTCAGGCGCGCATGGCTGCAGCGGCCTGAGCGTACCCACCGGACGCGCCATCAACAAAATGCATGTGGTCGTCGCGCGTAGCCGACGGCACAATGCATGTCATCATCGCTTCGTCCTGTGCGTGCAGCCCATACTTGATCTTGCCGCGCGCCCGCGCCTCTTCCAGCATCTGTTCGATACGCTTCAGCGTGGACGGGTCGCAATCCAGCGTCATTTTCAAACCGTCATCAAACTTGCGAAAATCCGCATTGCTGCTGACCATGTGTTTATAGTGGTCCGGCTCGAACTGGCCCAAGCGTTTTCCTGATTTAAAAAGGATCGCAATAAGCAGATTCTGAAACAGCAAAACGATTTTTTGCAGCATCATATTCCGTCCGTTGCGCGACACATGCGCGTCAATCTCCAAGCCCGGCGGCGGCCATTTCATGGGCGGGCCGTTTTCAGGCACGGGATGACCCGCGCGCTCCAGTTGTTCCGACATGGACAGCACAGATTGGGCAAGATCGGCAAAGTCACGTTCAGTGGCCGATACCGTGGGTTCCACAACCAGCGAGACGATCTGACCGTGCCGTGCCGTACTGTTGGACCATCTGCAGGACAGGCCGGTCAGATCCGGCTGTACTCCCGGCTCGGCAAGTTCAACCATATTGCGGCCGGCTTTCATCTCAGCCTCGGCCCAGGCCAAGCCGCCGCCTGAAAACATTGCATAATCCACACCGGTTGACGGCGCATAGCGGGCCACGCGCAAGTCTCGACCGGCGGCTCGGATATCTGCCACCGATACCAATGCTGCGCGCAGCGGCATGGAAAACTCTTCCTCCGCCCAGCGCCGCAAGGCGGCCAAAGCATTGCGCGCCCCTTCAACCTGACTGGGTGGCACGGCAAAACCAGCGCCGTCACCGCCAAAGACATAAGGAAACAGCTTGCCACCCATGGCGTTGATCATCGCTGAAATCACGGCGGCCCCGACCGTGTTAACCGTTTTGTACCGGCCCCGCGCGATTTCACCGGTTGAATCGACGATGTCTGCAACACCCAAAACCCAATCGTCCGGGACAGCCGAAAACCGTGCCGGATCCGCAACCAAGGTAAAGTCCCGCAATAGGGGAAGGTTTTCATAAAACTCGGAATGGAGGTCTTTCATGGTCCCCCTCAAATCAATGTTGAGCATAAATTAGGTGGACGTTGGTCCAAGTCCCGTTTCTGAAACATACTACACACGCTTGTGCGTTGCATCATGGCATGCCAAGCCTTTGCCTAAAGTGCGCAAAAAGGGGCAGGTTATGCAGGCAGGTTTGGTGGTTTTATGCCTGGGCTACGTGCTCAGCCAATTTTTCCGCGCGTTTCTGGCTGTTCTCAGCCTCGATCTGGAACGGGACATCGGCGCAACGCCTGAAGATCTGGCATTTGCATCGGGCCTTTGGTTTTTGGTTTTTGCGGCGATGCAAATCCCGGTCGGCTGGGCACTGGACAAGGTTGGTCCACGGCTGACCGCAGCAGTTCTGTTGCTGATCGGTGGCGCAGGAGGAGCCGGGATTTTTGCAATCGCGTCCTCGCCATTGCATATCAGCATAGCCATGGGGCTGATCGGTGTCGGGTGCTCTCCGGTTCTTATGGCCTCATATTTCATCTTCGCCCGTGAATACCCTCCTGCTCGCTTTGCCACATTGGCTGCTGTGATGCTGGGAGTGGGGTCGGTCGGTAATCTTGTAGCATCATACCCGACAGCCCTGGCTGTGGAGTGGATGGGATGGCGTGCCACAATGGCGGGTCTGGCCGGGATGTCCGCTGCCATTGCCGTTGGTATTTGGCTGACCGTACACGACCCTGAGAAAGCGGAAACGGATCACAAGGGGTCTTTGCTGGACCTGCTGAAAGAACCCACGCTTTGGCTGATCCTGCCGCTGATGCTGGTGGCATACGCACCTTCTGCCGCTTTGCGGGGTCTTTGGGCCGGGCCATACCTGAACGATGTCTTCGGATTAAGCACGACGCAAATCGGCACGGCGACCCTGATCATGGGGGCCGCAATGATTGCTGGTACTTTTGTCTATGGGCCACTGGATCGCATATTTGGCACACGAAAATGGGTTATTTTTGCAGGCAATGCTCTGGGGGCCGCAGCGTTGACTTTGCTGTGCCTGTGGATTGACAACGCAATCTGGCTGTCTGTTTTGCTGCTGGCCGTCATCGGCTTTGCCGGGGCCAGCTTTCCGGTCATCATGGCCCATGGGCGGGCTTTCGTTCCGCCGCACCTGGTCGGCCGTGGCGTAACTCTTCTGAACTTGTTCGGGATCGGCGGTGTAGGTGTCGCTCAGTTCGTGACCGGTCGGATTCATGCGGCAACCGTTCAGACAGGGCCAACCGCGCCTTACACGGCGATATTCGGGTTTTTTGCCATATCTCTTGCCATTGGCTGCGTGATCTATCTATTCAGCCGGGATAGTGTCGACTGAATCAGCCATCAGGAGAGCCCGGTGAAAGACCCCGTCGTCATAGCCCCAAATCTGAAACGCAGGCTTTCGGGCGTGACCGCAACCATCGCAAGGCTGGTTCCGCTGCAGGCACACTCCATCGACATCGCCGCAACGGGTCCAGGCCTGCCGGACGACATCCCGCATATCCCGCTGGGTCGCCTGCCCTTTCTGTCCCGCCGTCCAACACGCGTTTGGCACGCCCGCCGCAACACCGAGATGCTGCTGGGCCTGATCCTGCGGAACGTATTCCGCCTGAAACTCAAACTGCTGTTCACAAGCGCATCCCAACGCCCCCATACAAGCTACACCAAATGGCTGATCGGCAAGATGGACGCGATTGTGGCGACGTCGCAAAAAACCGCCGGGTATCTTGAGCGCGACGCGCAGGTTGTCATGCATGGCATCAACCTTGAGGATTTTACGCCCCCACAGGACAAGGCCGCCGTTCGGACGAAACTGGGGCTGCCGGACGGGCTGCTGTTGGGATGCTACGGCCGCATCCGGCATCAAAAAGGTACAGATGCCTTTGTTGACGCAATGATTGATCTATGCGGGCGGTTCGACGACGTGTCGGGCATCGTCATGGGACGGGCCACCGAAAAGCACACCGCATTTCTGGCCGAGCTGAAAGACAAGGTTGCAAAAGCGGGCTTGTCTGATCGCATCCTGTTCATGCCCGAGGTCACGGTAGATCAGATTGCCGAATGGTATCAGGTTCTGGACCTGTTCATCGCGCCGCAGCGGTGGGAGGGGTTCGGACTGACCCCCCTTGAAGCCATGGCCTGCGGCGTACCGGTTGTGGCCACCGATGTTGGCGCGTTTTCCGAGATCGTAACTGACCCGTCGCTGGGCCGGATCGTAGCCCCCGACGACATTCCCGCGCTGGCCAATGCGGCGGCGGAGATGCTGAAGAACCGTGATTCCCTTGCACAGTCCGGTCAGGCCGCCCGCGCCCATGTCGAACAGAATTTCGATATTCACGGTGAGGCAGAGACGTTGGTTGCGCTCTACCAGCGTCTTCTGAACGCCTGAAGCGCTTCAATTCGACGTCAAACGTTCGATTCCGCGCCAAAAGCTCTTTTTTCTTCGCCGCAACGCAGCTATGAACGCGCGTCCTTAACTTTGGAGACATGAAATGGGCTATCGCGTCGTTGTCGCCGGCGCCACGGGTAACGTGGGCCGCGAAATGCTGAACATCCTGGCGGAACGCCAGTTCCCGGTCGATGAAATTGCCGCTCTGGCAAGCCGTCGTTCCTTGGGCACAGAGGTAAGCTTTGGCGACAAGACACTGACGACCCAGGACATCGACACGTTCGACTTTAGCGGCTGGGACATGGCGCTGTTTGCCATCGGCTCGGACGCCACCAAGACCTATGGCCCCAAGGCGGCTGCGGCGGGTTGCGTGGTGATCGATAACTCGTCGCTCTATCGCTATGACCCGGACATTCCGCTGATCGTGCCGGAATGTAACCCCGAGGCGATCCACGACTATAAAAACAAGAACATCATCGCCAACCCCAACTGCTCGACCGCGCAGATGGTTGTCGCGCTGAAGCCGCTGCATGACCGCGCCAAAATCAAGCGCGTAGTCGTCTCGACCTATCAGTCGGTTTCGGGTGCAGGTAAGGACGGCATGGATGAGCTTTGGGATCAGACCAAAGCCATCTACAACCCAACCACCGAGGTTGAGCCGAAGAAGTTCCAGAAGCAGATCGCGTTCAACGTCATTCCGCAAATCGACGTCTTCATGGAAGACGGTTCGACCAAGGAAGAGTGGAAGATGGTGGTCGAGACCAAGAAGATCGTCGATCCGTCGATCAAGGTTACAGCCACCTGTGTCCGCGTTCCGGTTTTCGTTGGCCATTCCGAGGCCGTAAACATCGAGTTCGAGGAATTCCTGGACGAAGACGAAGCCCGCGACATCCTGCGCGAGGCTCCGGGCATCATGGTGATCGACAAGCGTGAGGCCGGTGGTTACGTCTCGCCCATCGAATGCGCGGGCGACTTCGCAACATTCATCAGCCGCATCCGTCAGGACTCAACCGTGGAAAACGGCATCAACCTGTGGTGCGTCTCGGACAACCTGCGCAAGGGCGCGGCTTTGAACGCAGTACAAATTGCCGAGTTGCTGGGCCGTGAGGTTCTGAAAAAAGGCTGACGGTTCAATCCTTTCAAAAAATCAAGAAACCCGCTGTTTGAGCAGCGGGTTTTTTGTTTTTGCCAGCCAGACAGGTTCAGGAAACAGCACGATGTTTTGCAGGCGCAGAAGGAAAAGACTTGCCTACGGTCTCGACTTGAAAACGGGATCAAATCGACATGAGCCATTTCTTGAAAATTCTTACCGTGACCCGTTCCTGATCGCCGGGTCGGCAGACAAAGTACAACCCACGATCCAATGGCACACTGCTGTCGTCAAGACGGATCAACCGGCCAAGCTTCAAGTCTCGCTCTGCCAAAAGATGCCGCGCCAACGCAACGCCTTGGCCGTCGATCGCCGCCTCAAGCAATACAGCACTGTCCACGTATTTTATGCTTTGCGATTTGATCCGATCTGTGCTCAGCCCAACTTGCGATGCCCAGCTCTCCCACCCGACGTTGAACGCATCGTGCAATAGTGGGAGTTCCGCAACATCCTTAGCGCGCATAGGGTGCCGTGACGTTCCAACAAGGGACGGCGCGGCTACGACAACCAGTTCCTCTCGTCTGATTTGCTCGTGATACAAGCCTTCCCAACCGGGTTTTCCAAACCGCAGGGCGACATCAACCTCGGACGTGTCGAAATTAGCAAAGGCATCATTTGTGTCTAGCAACAATGCGATACCTGGGTGTTCCTGTTGAAACGAACTGAGCAGCGGTACAAGCCATTTGAGCGCCAGTGAGGTGGACAAGGATACTGTAATTGACTGGCGATGATGTAATCGCTTCACCTCTGATACGCCCAACTGCAACGCCGAAAATGCGCCACGCGTTGATTGATACAGGCGTTCTCCGGCATTGGTGAGTTCGACACCATTGGGACGGCGATGAAAGAGTGTCGCGCCAAGATGCAGTTCCAACAACTTGATTTGCCGACTTATCGCCCCGTGGGTGACATTCAGAACATCCGCAGCCTTGGTCAGACTGGAATGAGTTGCGG
Organism: Ruegeria sp. CF8; assembly: GCF_056537285.1. NCBI lineage: Bacteria > Pseudomonadati > Pseudomonadota > Alphaproteobacteria > Rhodobacterales > Roseobacteraceae > Ruegeria > Ruegeria sp. CF8. The sequence goes on from NZ_JBQFRG010000005.1 coordinate 220,345, forward strand.
TTTCGTCGAATGCCTGCAGGGCACGAAGGTGTCTAAGGTTTTCGGACATGTGAGAAAATCTAATACCACTCTCCGAAAAACTCGATAGGTAAATAACAAACTTGGGAGTTAAACTGTCTGCTATTCAGAAAATCTCACATGTTGCATGCAAAGTGAAAGGGGACACCATGCCCGATACCAAAGTCGCGCTGATGACAGGCACGGGACAAGGCATTGGCCGGGGTTGTGCCATTGAAATGGCGAAGGCAGGCTACAAGGTTTCGCTGATGTCGCCGTCCAACCGCTCGGTCGAACTGGCAGAAGAGCTTGGAGGCATTGGCCGCCGCGGCTCAGTACTGGATGTCGATGACTTGCAAGCGATGATCGACGACACCATGAGCAAATATGGGCGGATTGATGCAATCGTCAGCAATATGGGCCATGGCGGATCGGTGCCCGAAGCCATCAAGACCGTAGGTTTTGACCCTGATTTTGATGGGCCTTTGTTAGAGCTCAGCGACGCATTGTGGCACGAAAGCTTGGACATGTATGTGCTCAACGTTGTGAAGATCGCCCGTATTGTCACGCCGATCCTGATCGAACAGGGCGGGGGCGCATTCGTGAACATCTCGTCCATGAATGCCGTCGAACCGCGTGCCGCCTATCCGATGAGTATGTTACGCGGCGCCCTGCACAGTTTTTCAAAGCTATATGGGGATCGGTATGCACGGCATAACATTCGTATGAACAACCTGTTGCCTGGATTCTGCGAAAACGTGAATCTGTCCGAACGGGCCCGTCGCGAAATACCGGCCCAACGGCCAGCGACGTTCGAAGAAATCGGCCAAGCTTGTGTGTTTCTCGCCAGCGATGCAGCCCGCTATATTAATGGCCAGAATATTTTGTCCGATGGCGGGATGAACCGCGCGGTACGGTAACAAGAAGGCGGTGAAATATGATTGTCAAAACACTCAACGATATTCTTGGTTCAGACCGCGACGTTTCCGGCCCAGGCTGGAACAGCAGAAGGTTACTGATTGCCAAGGATGGTATGGGATTTTCACTGACGGATACGATCATCAGAAAAGGCGCGGCACTTGAGCTGGAATACACGCATCATTTTGAAGCCTGTTATTGCATCTCAGGTAGGGGGCAGATCAGAGCTGCTGATGATGAAACCTGGCACGCGCTGGAACCATTTACCCTCTACGCGCTGGATCAACATGACCGCCACGTGGTGCGCGCCACTGACACAGATTTGCGACTTGTATGTGTTTTCAATCCACCGCTTACTGGACGTGAAGTGCACCGCGAAGATGGAAGCTATGCAGCGCCTGAAACAAAATCCTCGGTATCGTGAACTGCGTCAGTTACGGCTCTAAAGTGAACCTGCGCGTCGGCACGACCCTGAACGCAACAATTCCCAACCAGTTGACAAAGATGAGCGGGCTTGCCACCTAAATACCAACCCTTGATTGCGGAAGATGTGGCATACCAAGTCACAAGAAAAGCCACGCGCAAGGTCGCTGAGGCAGAGCATGCAGGTTCCGACCATACGCAGAATTGGTAGAACTCTGACCGTCGGATGCGCGTGTATTCTGATGGCGCTTGTCGTTGTCGGCTTTAGCGGACAGGTTTTTGCAGTTGGGGACTCGATTGCCCTGCTGCGTCCGCAGGCGGGGGTATTGCTTTTGCCGTGTGCGGTGTTGCTGCTCTACTTGCGCGCAAGATACATGGCTCTGACATCCTTGGCTGTTGCTGTTGTGGCTCTCGGCTCCATCGCCGCCAGCTATGCCGCGCCGTCTACTGAATGCGAAGGGACTTGCCTGACGCTGTACCAAAAGAATCTGATGAGCAAAGCGTGGCCGCGATATCCTTTGGCGGATGATATCATCGCGTCCAACGCCCAGATCGTGACTCTGCAGGAAGTATCCAGTCACAACCAAAAATACATGAACAACCTCTTCGAACACTATCCATCCAAGGCTGTGTGCAGCTTTCGACCTGAGCAAAGCGTTGCCATCCTGACAACACTGCCTATCGTGGAAAACTCGGAGTTTTGCCTTAAGGGCAGTGGATTGGTCGGTGTACAGGTTGAGGCACCCGATGGGACTGTGGTCTGGATCGTATCAGTGCACCTGAAATGGCCGTTTCCTTACGATCAGGCGCAGCAAAGCCAGATTATCGCGGATCGAATTGCCGATCTGGACGGGCCCGTCCTAATCGCAGGGGATTTCAATATGGTGCCTTGGGGGGCAAGCGTCCAAAGGATAGCTGCAGCTGCGGATAATCAAAGTTTCGGAACCGCGCTGAACACACATTACTTCGGCAGTTGGAAGGTGCCGCTGCCGATAGACAATCTGCTGTTTCCCAAAGGTACGACCGGAACTGTCGAGCTGCGCCCTTTCATGGGATCAGATCACCTTGGGAAACTCGCCCGATTTCGCATTGAATAGTGTCTAATAATTAATGTTTGGGGCGATTTCACCGCGCTTGATCAAGTGTTGTTTTCAACCAGTGTTTTTAAATTGGTCAAGCCGCGCTGGTAGTCGTCGCCGACCCACTTATCCATCATCAGCCCCATCCATCTGGACATCGGATTAAGCCCCAAATCAGATTCAAAACCCCAGGTTACCAATGTCGAACTCCCATCCGGTTCCAACAGGAAGAACGCCGAGGCCGTCCCCATCGGACCGAAATCCAGTTCCGTTAGGACCCGTTGGTTCTCGACACTTTCAACAATAACCTGCGAACCAGTGCCAACCTGCGGATGGTCCGAGGCCCAATTCAGAGTGTTTCCGACCCCACTGTCGGGTCCGGAATAGGTGAGTTGGGTGTCAGGATCACGGTGCAGCCAAGGGGACCATTGTTCAGTCTCTTGCATGGAATTCACGTAGGGAAAAATCGCCTCGGCTGGCGCATCGATGGTGATGCTGCGGGAAACTTCGGCCTTACCGGGCAACAGATATGACACCGCGACCAGTGCAATAACAAGCAGACCCAATCCTGCAAGAATGCGTAAAACAACTTTCATCTCAATCTCCGAAACTCGAAACGTATGCACACACAATACAGGATTGCGGCTCTGAATCAGAACCGCAATGCGTTTCGTTTCTTCGATGTCAGAATGCTGTCAGACCGAGACAAACTTCTTCTGATGGGGGTCAAAGCATTCCAGACCACCCGCGCCAATATCGGTCCACAAACCATGCAGGCTCAGCGCACCCTCTTCGACCGCTGAAGAGATAAACGGGAAGGTCATCAGGTTTTCCAGAGATGCCACAACCGCCTGGCGTTCAAATTGCCTGGCTTGATCGACCGGGTCTTCGATGTCCGCGACCAGCCCGTATTTTGGCTTTAGGATGTCCATCCAACGGCCAACAAAGCTTTCTTTAGCTTCCAGTTGTGGCGCTTCGCCCTTGCACATGTCGATGCACCCCTGAACACCGCCGCATTGCGAATGGCCCAACACGATCAGATGCGCGACTTTCAACGCGGTAACGGCGTATTCAATCGCGGCGCTGGTGCCGTGGTGATCGCCATCAGGCGCGTAGGGTGGAACAAGATTGGCGATATTTCGGTGAATAAAGAAATCACCCTGGTCGGCCCCGAACATCGAGGTCACATGAACCCGGCTGTCACAGCAGGAAATCACCATCGCACGGGGGCGTTGCCCCTCTTCTGCCAACCGCTTGTACCAAACCTGGTTCTCGGAATAAGTTGTGGCTTTCCACCCGTGATACCGCTTGACCAGATAGGTCGGCAAAGGCTTGGCAAAGTCCATTATGATGTCCCAGTTCTTCTCGCTTTAGGACGCTCTAAACCGAATTCAAGGAAAATTCGAGCCATTATCCGATTTCCCCGCAAGGTTTTGCAAAGGAATTTACCTCCAATATCAGACCCACGCCGTGGGGGCGTTAGAACTAGGGTGAATGTGGTGGATAAGATTACAACGCTTGAACACAAAGAATCCGTCCGGCTGGACCCGGATCAACTCAACGGGCTGTATCGCCAATTGGGGGACAAGAACGCGCTGGACGTGCTGTGCCGCACGGTTGAAGAACTGGCTGTACGCCTTTCAAACTGTGAACGGCACTGGCGGCATCGCGAATGGGCCGATCTTCGCAAATGCGCCAAATCGCTGGTCGCAATCTCTGAGCAGGTCGGGATGACGGCGCTGGCGCGCGTCGCTGGTGATGTGACCCAAACCGTCGACGCCGGAGATGCAGTGGCGGCGGGTGCAACTCTGGGGCGGTTGATCCGAGTGGGCGAACGTTCCCTGACCGCGGTATGGGACCAGCAGGATCTTTCCGTCTGACAGGGGTTGCAGGTGGATCAGGCGCAGCTAGTCTGGGCTTAGAAATCAACTGCTGAGACACCTATGACCCTGTCCTTTGCCGCATCCTCCGACGCCTCGATACCGCTTCATGTAATCGCCCAACCGGATCTTGAAGCGTGGCTGCAAGAACAGACGCTTCACGTGCAATCCTGGGTCGCAGTAAACGGGTTTTCAGCGGCGCTGGGCCAGACTTTGCTGGTGCCCGATGCAACTGGCACAGCAGAGATGGCGCTGGCCGGATACGGAACCGAAGAAAAGCGCGCGCGCAAACGGTTCCCACTGGCCGCTGCTGCCCTATCACTGCCGGACGGCGTCTATCACATCGCGTCCGGCCTCCCTTCGGATCTGTTGGAGGTTGAGTGTTTTGGCTGGCTGATGTCTGGCTATGCCTTTGATCACTATGCGTCACAATCCGGCGGATCAGCGGCTTTGGTCGCACCGGATGGGGTGGATGCGGCGCGTATCGAAGCAATGGCGCAGGCCGAAGCTTTGACACGCGATCTGGTCAACACACCGGCGTCAGATATGGGACCCGAGCAGTTGCAACACGCGGCAGAGGCATTGGCCGGAGAATTTGGCGCTGCGTGCAACGTTACTCTGGGTGACGCGCTGCTGGATCAGAACTTCCCGATGATCCACACGGTCGGGCGCGCCGCGGAACAGGCCCCGCGACTGATCGAACTGAATTGGGGCAGCAGCGGCCCAAAACTGACGCTCGTGGGCAAGGGCGTGTGTTTTGACACAGGGGGGTTGAACCTGAAACCGGGTGCCTCGATGGGGCTGATGAAAAAAGACATGGGTGGGGCTGCTAATGTACTTGGTTTGGCGCGCATGATCATGGCGCTGAATCTGTCGGTGCAGCTACGTGTCCTGATCCCCGCTGTTGAAAACGCCGTTGCCGGCAACGCCTTCCGTCCCGGCGATATCCTGACCTCACGCAAGGGCCTGACGGTTGAGATCAACAACACCGACGCGGAGGGGCGTTTGGTTCTGGCCGACGCCCTGACACTTGCGGATGAGGGTGAGCCCGATCTGGTGATCTCGATGGCCACGCTGACCGGCGCGGCGCGCGTCGCCGTGGGCCCCGATCTAGCCCCGTTTTATACGGATGACGAGACCTGTGCGTCGGCTCTGTCGCAATCCGCGAAAGCGTCGGCTGATCCGGTTTGGCGTATGCCGTTTCACACACCTTACGAGTCGATGATTGAACCCGGCATCGCCGATCTAGACAATGCACCTTCGGGCGGGTTCGCAGGTTCAATCACCGCTGCGCTTTTTCTACGCAGGTTCGCGGGATCGCGCCGCTATGTCCATTTCGACATCTATGCATGGCAGCCCAGCAAAGAACCCGGGCGTAGCAAGGGTGGTCTGGGTCAAGGACCGCGCGCGATTCTGAACGCTTTGCCCGAGATGTTGGGCCTATGACGCGCCGCCGCATATCCAAGCCTGTGGTTGATCTTTTACGCGACCCTGAAGGGCCTCGCGACAGGCAAGTCCTTTTCGGTGATACGGTTCAGGTCACAGATGAAAAAGATGGCTGGAGCCAGGTCATCGCCGACAAAGACGGGTACACTGGCTGGCTGCAAACGGATCAACTGGGCCAGGACATCCCCGCCACCCATTGGATCAAAGCACCGGCGACGCATGCCTATGAAAGCGCAGACTTCAAAAGCCGCGATCTGGTATCGCTCAGCTTCGGAAGCAAGATCCATGTTTTGGCGGAAACAGATCGCTATCTGGAAACCGAGTTGGGCTTTGTTCCAAAGGTACACACCGCACCAATCTTTGAGACCCTGCAAGACCCTGTCTCAGTGGCCGAGTTATTCCTTGGGACGCCCTATTTGTGGGGCGGAAACAGCCGGTTTGGGATCGATTGTTCCGGGCTTGTCCAAGCTGCGCTCTTGGCCTGCGGCGTGCCTTGCCCCGGCGACAGCGGTGATCAGGAACGTGCTTTGGGCACGACACTCGTCGACGGGTCAGCCGCACAAACGGGCGATTTGATGTTCTGGAAAGGTCATGTGGCCTGGGTATCCGGAGACAACATGATTTTGCATGCCAATGCCAACCATATGGCGGTTGTGTTTGAACCGATGGATCAGGCCATTGAGCGTATTCAGGCGCAGGGTGATGGTCCGGTTACGGCCCGGAAAAGGCTCTAATCCGGCTTTACTGCGCGGATCAGCTTACGCTCCAACACCCGAAGAACCGCGCGCAGATCATGGCCGCGCTTCAGGATACGACCGTCCATGCCAACAACAGAATACATCCCCTGCCGAGACCTAAGCCGCGGATGTTTTTCGACACGATAGATCGGGTGTTCAGCAGTGCGCCGAAAGATCGAGAACACTGCCATGTCACGCAGGTTCGAGATACCGTAGTCCCGCCATTCTCCGGCGGCGACCATCCGGCCATAAACGGACAGGATTTGGGACATCTCATGCCGGTCAAAGGCGACGGGCATCTGCGCTGCACTTGCCGAGAACCGGCTGGGAGGCTGCATATTCATACCTCCAGCCTTGCCGGAAATCGCGTTTGAATCAAGCCTGATGCGTTACGACCCTAGAATTCAGGCAGAAGTGTTACCGCCGACCAACCTGACGGCAAATCAGGATCACCGGCAACAAACCAACGGCCAGAATGACCAATGATGGCACAGCCGCGCCCTCCAACCGCTCATCCGAGGCCAACCTGTAAGCTTGCACCGCCAAGGTATCGAAGTTGAACGGTCGCATGATCAGCGTGGCGGGCAATTCCTTCATCACGTCCACGAATACGATCAACAGCGCGGTCAACAGGGATGGCGTCAGAATAGGCAAATGAACTCGCCGCAAGGTCCCCAGCGGTGACTGACCCAGTGACCGCGCAGCAGCATCCATATTGGCGTGCACCGTGCTTTGACCCCCTTCATAAGCGCTGAGCGCGGCTGCCAGAAACCGCACCATATAGGCAGCGACAAGCAGCCAGATCGAACCTGTGACCAGCAATCCGGTGGACACATCGAAGGTCTTGCGCATCCAGGCATCCAGCGCGTTGTCGAATCCGGCGAAGGGTACGATCAAACCCACCGCAATCACGCCCCCAGGCACGGCATATCCCAAGCGCGCCAGATAGGCCGTTGCAGAGGACGCCCGCCCTGGCCTGAGACGTTGAAAGAACCCGATACTGATCGCTGCAAAGACGGTAATGACCGCTGCTGTCCCGGCCAGAGTCAGCGAGTTCTGGATGAACCCGATATAACGCCGCGACAACAGGTTTTGTTCCGATTCCAGTCCCATCTCAACCAGAATGATCACAGGCAGCAAGAACCCGAACAGAACCGGTATCGCACACAGCAGAAAGGCCCCAAAGGCGCGCAGGCCTGTAAGATCTGCCGCCGGTTGCGCCACATGTTGTTTTCCCGCTTGATAATACTTCGCCTTTCCACGTTGGGTACGTTCAGCCACGGCCATGACCAAGGCAAAGACCAGAAGGCACAGCGCCAATTGCGCCGCCGCCGCACGGTCCGCCATGGAAAACCAACTGGTGTAGATACCGGTCGCAAAGGTCTGCACGCCGAAATACGAAACGGTGCCAAAGTCCGCGATGGTCTCCATCACCGCCAGCAGAACGCCGCCCGCAATCGCCGGCCGCGCCATTGGTAACGAAACGCGCCGAAACGCCAGCCAAGGATTGTTCCCCAGCGCCCGGGCCGCCAGAAACGCCGTTGCGCTTTGCTGCAGAAAGGCCGCCCGTGCCAGCAGATAGACATACGGATACAGCACAAGGATCAGCATCACCGCCGCGCCTTCGGTCGAGCGTATTTCCGGGAACCAGTAGTCGCGCGGACCCCAGCCAGTTACGTCCCGCAATGTGCTTTGTACGATCCCCGGATGGTCCAGAATGAACGTGTAGGCATAAGCCAGAACATAAGCCGGGAATGCCAGTGGCAGAACCAATGCAATCTCAAGAAACCGCACACCGGGAAAACGGGTCATTGTCACCAGCCAGGCCGCCCCGGTGCCGATGCAGAAGGTGCCTGTTGCGACAAGTACCACAAGGATCAGGGTCGTCACCGTATAACTCGGCAGAACGGTTTGCATCAGGTGCGAGATCGTATCGGTCCCACCCGTCACCGCTGCCAGCACCACCGCAACCATGGGCAGCAGGCAAGCTGCCGCCACAAGGTAAGCGATCCCCGCCAACAACCGGGTTCCGCGTACGCCACGATTGCGCGATCCGTTTTGTGAGTATTCGATCTGGGCCATCATCCCGGCTTGTGACTGGCAAAGGCGAAAGGTCTGCCTTTAATCGACCAAAAAGCTCGGAAACACCAGTGCGCCCGGCAACAAATCTGCGGCATTTAACGCCGCAGACGTGTTTTTGGCTGCTATTCGTAGACCCTTTGATCCTCGATGACCAAACCGTCTTTGGGAAGTGATCCAGGGGCCACGACCTCGATCGCGCCTTTCAGCTTCAGCACTTCCGCCACCGACTTGGCATAGGCCGGGTTGTCCCCGCCCGCGCTTTCGATTTGGACGGTCATCGTGTCCATCTCGCCTTGACGCATCGCAATGACGCGGGCTTTGACAATCTCGTCATGCTTGTCGACCAGCGCCGCCACCTGTTCCGGGCGCACGAACATACCTTTGATCTTGGTGGTTTGGTCCGCACGGCCCATCCAGCCCTTGATCCTCGTATTGGTGCGGCCACAAGGTGATACACCCGGCATCACGGCAGACAGGTCGCCTGTCGCAAAACGGATGAGCGGATAATCAGGGTTCAAAGAGGTCACAACAACCTCGCCCACTTCACCCGGTGCGACCGGAATACCAGTACCGGGGGTGACAATCTCGACGATCACATGTTCATCGATGATCATTCCCTCCATCGCTGGGCTTTCATATGCAATGTTGCCCAGATCGGCTGTCGCATAACACTGCAGACACGAAATCCCGCGATCCGCGTATTCCTGACGCAATGACGGAAACAGCGCCCCGCCGCCAACAGCGGCCTTAGAGAAGTTTAGCGAAACGCCCATCTCATCAGCTTTGTCCAGAATAACCTTCAGATAATCCGGCGTACCTGCATAGGCCGTACAACCGACATCCCGCGCCGCTGTAACCTGCAATTCCGTCTGTCCGGTGCCTGCAGGCAAAACGGCTGCGCCAACCGCACGTGCACCGTTTTCAAAGATCATGCCCGCCGGTGTCAGGTGATAGCCAAAGCAGTTCTGCACAATATCACCGGCGCCTACGCCCGCCGCATTCAGGAACCGCCCCATGCGCCACCAGTCGTGATCCGTGCTGCCCGGTTCATAAATTGGGCCCGGCGACTGGAACACGTGGTGAAAATGCCGCGCCGGTTTCACCGTGAACCCTCCAAACGGGGGGCGTTCGGCTTGCGCGCGGGTCAGGTCCGACTTTCGCAACACCGGCAAAAGCGGCAAATCTTCCGTTGAAACCACTTTATTAGTGTCTGAATCCGACAGGTGCGCCGCGAATCCAGGCGCGGATGACACGCGCTTGATCTGTTCGACAAGCGCTGCCGCCTGATCGGAGGCGCGTTGGTCTACCGAACGGGTTTCGAGTGAATCGAAATAGGTCATCGCAATATCCTCCATCCGCTCACAGCCACCTCTTGCGACGGCGGTAAGACCGCACGTCACGGAAGCTTTTGCGGCCTTCATCTGACATGCCGAGGTAGAATTCTTTCACATCTGGGTTCTCGCGCAGCTCGGCAGCTGGGCCATCCATCACCACGCGCCCGGATTCCAAAATGTATCCGTAATGTGCAAACCGCAGGGCGACGTTTGTGTTCTGCTCAGCCAGCAGGAAGGACACGCCCTCTTTCTCATTGAGGTCCTTCACAATGCCGAAAATCTCTTCAACCAGCTGCGGCGCAAGACCCATCGAGGGTTCGTCCAGCAGGATAGTTTCAGGCCGCGACATCAAGGCCCGACCCATGGCAACCATCTGCTGTTCACCACCCGAGGTATAGCCCGCTTGTGACTTGCGACGCTCTTTCAGGCGCGGGAAATAGTTATAGACGAGTTCCAGATCCTGCTGGATCGCTGCGGACCCATCTTTGCGGGTATAGGCGCCCGTCAGCAGGTTTTCTTCAACCGTCAGGTGTTCAAAACAGTGGCGGCCTTCCATCACCTGGATGACGCCCTTCTCCACCAGGTCAGCCGGATCGCTTTCATGCACGCTTACGCCACGATACTTGATCGAGCCTTTGGTGACCTCACCCCGTTCTGAATGCAAAAGGTTCGACACAGCCTTGAGCGTGGTTGTCTTGCCCGCACCATTGCCGCCTAACAAAGCCGTGATACCGCCTTTGGGCACAGTCAGGCTGACGCCTTTCAGCACGAGGATCACGTGGTTGTAGATCACCTCGATATTGTTGACCTCAAGCAGGGTTTCCGCCTGCACGTCAGTGGTATTTGCCGCATCCAGCATCAGCGCGTATCCTCATGCCTTGTTCTGTGGGAGCGGCAGAAAAACCGCCGCTCCGAAAGGGTAACGAGGCCCAGACCTGGGCCTCGGTATTTGCTTACTCGCAGCGCTGCGAGATGTTGTTTTCAGCCGCATAGGCTGCCGAGTCTTCCTCGATCAGCGCGTTGATGACCTCGACGTCAGTTGGCTTGAAGTCCTGAACTGGGTTCCATGTTCCAGCGGCTGCGTCCCACTGGACAACACCAACAAGACCCGGACCACCGTGATTGTCACACGAGACCGCGAATTCAGGGCCAAACCCGGCCATGCCCAGCGCTTCCATCTTGGCGTTGGTGATCTCAAGCGCTTCCATACCATCGCGCATCATCGACGCGTCGATATCTGCGGTGCCGTGCATCTCTTGCGCGGTTTTCACCGCTTCAGCGGCAAGCATCGCAGCATAAAGACCACGGTTATATTGCACCGTGCCCAGCTGATCGCCCGCACCTGCGGCCTTGCCAGAATCGACAACGTATTTCTGCAGATCGTCATAAACCGGGTAATCGTCACCCAGCCCGGTGAAGGTCAGCGCCTTGTAACCGGTGGCCTTTTCACCTGCGGGTTGCACGTCGAATTCAGCGCCGGACCACCATACACCGATGAAGTTTTCCATCGGGAAGCGGATATTGGCAGCTTCCTGAACCGCAACTTGGTTCATCACGCCCCAGCCCCACATGATGACAAAATCTGGCTTTTCACGGCGAATTTGCAGCCACTGCGACTTCTGCTCCTGACCAGGATGGTCGACCGGCAGCAAAGTCAGGTCATAGCCATGCTTTTCGGCCAGCGTTTCCAAGGTGCGGATCGGCTCTTTGCCATAGGCCGAGTTGTGATAGACCAGTGCGATCTTCTTGCCGCTCAGATCTCCGCCATTTGTTTCCAGCAGATAGTTGATCGCTCCTGACGCGCCATTCCAGTAGTTGGCAGGATAGTTGAACACGTGGCTGAACACTTTACCGTTCGCCGCCGAGGTTCGGCCATACCCCATCGTGTGCAGCGGAATGCCATCAGCCGTCACTTTTGGGATCAACTGATAGGTAATGCCGGTCGACAGAGGCTGATAAACCAGCGCGCCTTCGCCCTTGGTGGATTCATAGCATTCCACACCTTTTTCGGTGTTGTACCCGGTTTCGCATTCCAGCACGCGGGCCGGAACGCCACCGATGCCGCCATCGCGTTCGTTCAGCAGGGTGAAATAGTCGGCGTAACCGTCAGCAAACGGGATACCGCCTGCCGCATAAGGGCCAGTCCGGTAGCTGAGCGACGGGAACACAAGGTCGGCCATGACCGGACCTGCGGCCATCACGGCGCCCAGCGCCAGGGTTGCCAGTTTCTTGTTCATCGGGTGTCTCCTCCCTTGATTGATCCGATGTTGTGTTTCAGGCTTTCCGCCTGTCTTTTCCTTGGGCCAGCCCCTTAGTGCGGGAATGGCCAGAGTCTGAGCTTTTCTTTCGCAACGCGCCACAATTGGGCCAGCCCGTGCGGTTCGAGGATCAGGAACATGATAATCAGCGCGCCTACGATCACCAGGTTCAGGTGCGCGACGATGTCCGTCGGCCAACCAAGCAGATCAACGCCGATCAGTTTCAGCACAACCGGCAGCAGCACCAGGAACGCAGCCCCTGCAAAGGATCCGAAAATCGAGCCTAAACCTCCGATAATCACCATGAACAGCACTAGGAATGATTTCTGGATACCGAACACTTCGCCCACTTCTACGGCACCCAGATAAACGGCAAAGAAAAGCGCCCCGGCGATGCCGACAAAGAACGAGCTTACGGCAAAAGCACTGATTTTTGCTTTCAGGGGATTCACGCCGATAATCTCGGCTGCGATGTCCATGTCACGGATCGCCATCCATGTTCGGCCTGTCGTACCGCGGGTCAGGTTTCGCGCAATAATGGCGCTGACTGTCAGGAAGATCAGACAAAACAGATAAGTCGCCCATGCCGGCGCGTTCGGGCCGGTGATGATGATGCCGAACACGTCCCGCTCGGGCGCGTTGATCTGACCCGAAGCCGAGTAGTTGTAGAACCACGGCACCCGGTTGAAGAGCCACACCAGAAAGAACTGAGCCGCCAGCGTGGCCACGGCCAGATAAAACCCTTTTATCCGTAGTGACGGCAGGCCAAACAAGACGCCCACAAAAGCTGTGATGCCCCCGGCGAGGATCACGTGGATGAACATGCTGACATCAGGAAACGCAGTCATCAGCTTGTAGCAGGCATAGGCCCCAACTGCCATGAACCCACCGGTCCCCAGGCTGACCTGCCCGCAGTAGCCCACCAGAATGTTCAGCCCGATCGCAGCGATCGCGTAGATCAGGAACGGCAGCAGCAAGGCGTTCGCCCAATAGTCGTTGATGATGAAGGGAATGATCCCAAAAGCCACCGCCAAGACGACGTAATACCGATACCGGTCGAACTTGATCGGGAAGGTTTGGCTGTCATCAATGTACGAGGTTTTGAAATCCCCGGCCTCACGATAGAACATGTCTTACTTTCCCCATTCTTCCTGCGCCCGGTTCCGGGTCGCGGCGTCCAGTTGGTTGGATCCTTTGGCGTATCCGCTCGCCTCTGAGGCGCGCACCAGCTTCAGATAGGCCAGAACCCCCATGATCAGACCCGCAAAGGCCAGAATCGCGGCGATGGTCAGCTGGCCTTCGGTCAGATCATCCGAGGTCAGGGCGATATAGCCAAAGGCCCAGAACCCTGCCCACGCGATCACGTTTATGATGGCGATCAGCTTGGTCATCATGAACCCCACCAGGTGAACCACATCACCAATACGAACATCGCGGCAGCTGAAATCCCCATGACCGCAATCGTGCCCACTGCATCCAATGCAGGTTCTACGCCGGGCCCGCGATACTTGCCGCCCGAATGAACAGCGAGACCTGACAACATGGCCGCAACACACGATACGGCCACGGCGAACATCAGACGGCTCCTAAACCCTCTCAATGATCTTCTCCCCAAACAGACCCTGCGGTCGGAACACCAGAAAGATCAGCGCCAACACATAGGCAAACCAGTTCTCGGTCGCGCCGCCCAAGGCGGGGCCAAGCGCGAATTCAAAGAGTTTCTCGCCCACACCGATGATCAGCCCGCCCACAATGGCGCCGGGGATCGAAGTGAACCCGCCCAGCATCAGCACCGGCAGTGCCTTGAGCGCGATCAGCGAAAGCGAAAACTGCACCCCAGATTTGGTGCCCCACATGATCCCCGCGACCAGCGCGACAAAGCCCGCGACCGACCAAACCATGATCCAGATAAAGTTCAGAGAAATGCCAACCGACAGCGCCGCCTGATGGTCATCTGCCACCGCGCGCATCGCACGGCCCTGTTTGGTGTATTGGCTGAAAGCGACCAGTGCTGCCACCAGAAGCGCCGCGATGACCGTCGCCACGATGTCCAGATTGTCGATGAAGAAGCCGTAATCGAAGATGTTATACGTCGTCTCGTCGATCCACAGGTTGATCCCCTGCGGCAGCCCCACATCCAGCGTCTTGATCTCGGACCCCCACATAAGGTCCGCCACACCCTCAAGGAAATAGGCCAGACCGATGGTCGCCATGAACAGGATGATCGGCTCTTGCCCGACCAGATGGCGCATCACGAAGCGCTGCACCGCCCAGGCCAACAGCACCATAACCGCCATCGTCAGAATGATCGCCACCAGCGCAGGCACGTTCCAGCCGAAGTAATGAATATGCGTCCCGAAAATCGCGTTGATCAGATGCGCAAACGGCACCTGTCCATTCATGATCCCAACCAGCGTCATCGCCGCAAACAGGGCCATAACCCCTTGCGCATAATTGAATATTCCGGACGCCTTGTAGATCAGCACAAAGCCCAGCGCGACCAGAGCATAGAGCACCCCGGCCATGAGACCGTTGAGGATGACCTCCATCGCAAATACGAGTTGTTCAGGCATCTGCGCCTCCCCAAAAATCTGTCCGGATATCAATCATGGCTGACCCCCAGATAGGCGTCGATGACCTCTTGGTTGTTGCGCACCTCATCGGGTGTGCCGTCCCCGATCTTCTTTCCGTAATCCATCACAACCACGCGGTCGCTCAGGTCCATCACAACACCCATATCGTGCTCGATAAGGGCAATCGTGGTGCCAAATTCATCATTCACGTCAAGGATAAAGCGGCTCATGTCCTCTTTCTCTTCCACGTTCATGCCTGCCATGGGTTCATCCAGCAGCAGCAGTTTGGGTTCCGCCGCCAGCGCTCGCGCCAGTTCGACACGTTTTTTCAAACCATAAGGCAGGCGGGACACCGGCGTTTTGCGGATGTGCTGGATTTCCAGAAAGTCGATAATCTTCTCCACTGCCTCACGGTTCTCCGTCTCTTCCGCCTCGGCCTTGCCTTTCCACCACGCCTGCTGAAACATGTTGGTTTTCATAAAGCTCAGCCGCCCGGTCATGACGTTGTCCAGAACGCTCATGCCTTCAAACAGAGCAATGTTCTGGAACGTCCGCGCGATGCCCTGCTGCGCCACCTCAAAGGGCCGCATTGGCGGGCGCTTTGATCCGTGGAACCAAACCTCACCCTCTTGCGGCACATAAAAGCCCGAGATCACGTTCAGCATCGAGGACTTACCCGCCCCGTTCGGGCCGATGATCGCCCGGATCTCGCCCTCGCGAATGTCGAACGAGATATCCTTGATCGCCACCACACCGCCAAAGCGCAGTGTGATGTTCTTCATCTCCATCACCACGCCGCCGATCTTGCGGCCGTCTTCGGTGATGTATCCTTCGGAATTATCCAGCATCAGTCGCCCACTTCACAACATGGTTTAAGAAAAGACAGCTCAACACACCTGCGCCGAGAAACCCGTAGATCGCACCACCGTCGAAAGCCTTCTCAGGGTAGGCAACGGCACACATGAAACCGACCAATCCACCTATGATCGCGGTGAGAACATATGAAGAAACGCCTGAAACACGCTCAGAAACATAAACGACGGCTCCGACACCGACGCCCATCGATAATGCAACGATCAATACCGGGACCAAAAACATCATTCCGCCGCAACCTTGTGCTGCGCGACCGGCACAACCGGTGCATCGACGATCTCCAGCGTTGCGGAAATCGAGCCTTTGCGGCCATCCTCATAGGTCACTTCGGTGGTGGTCGAAACACTCTCGGACCCGTCATAAAGCGCGGCAATGATGTCGTGGAACTTGTCCTCGACAAAGCCGCGACGCACTTTGCGGGTCCGGGTCATCTCGCCATCATCGGCATCCAGTTCCTTGTGCAGAACCACAAAGCGATGCACCTGGCAGCCCGACAGCATTTCATCCGCTGCGACCGACTTGTTCACCGCTTCCACGTGGCTTCGAATCGTCTCTAACACACGCGGATGCCCCGCCAGTTCCTGATAGGACGCGTAGGCCACGTTGTTACGCTCCGCCCAGTTTCCGACCGCCGTCAGATCGATATTAATGAAGGCCACGCAGCGATCTTTGCCGTTTCCGAACAGAACGACCTCGAGGATATCGGGATAGAACTTCAGCTTGTTCTCGACATATTTCGGCGCAAACATCGACCCATCGGCCATTTTGCCTACATCCTTGGCCCGGTCGATGATCCGCAAGTGGCCCGAGGTCTCTTCAATGAACCCCGCATCTCCGGTGGCCACCCACCCGTCGGCATCTTTGGTCGAGGCTGTGGAGTCTGGGTTGTTGTAGTACTCAACAAAAACACCGGGCGAGCGATAGTGAATCTCACCTTTATCATCGATCTTAAGCTCTACATCCGGTGCGGGCACACCCACCGTGTCGGCGCGTACTTCGCCATCGGGCTGCACGGTGATGAACACGGTCGCTTCGGTCTGGCCGTAAAGCTGTTTCAGGTTGATGCCCAAAGAGCGATAGAAATCAAATATTTCCGGCCCAATCGCCTCACCCGCCGTATAACCCACACGGAAGCGGCCATAACCCAACGTATCCTTGAGCGGGCCGTAAACCAGCATATTGCCCAGCGCGTATTTCAGCTTATCGCCAAAGCCCACCGGCTTGCCGTCCAGCAGTAGACCGCCGACCTTCTTGGCGTGTGCCATGAAGTGATGGAACATGCGCTGCTTCAGCTTGCCCGCATCCTCCATCCGGATCATCACATTGGTCAGCTGAGTCTCAAAAACGCGCGGCGGTGCGAAGAAATAGGTCGGCCCGATCTCGCGCAGGTCCGTCATCATCGTGTCGGCGCTTTCAGGGCAGTTCACGCAGAAACCGCACCAATAGGCCTGACCAATCGAGAAAATGAAATCTCCGACCCAGGCCATCGGCAGATAAGACAGGATATCTTCATTCCGGGTCAGATGATCGAACTCTGCCGAGTTCTTGGCGCTTTCGATGACATTGCGGTTCGACAGCACCACACCCTTGGGTTTGCCCGTGGTGCCCGAGGTATAAAGCATCACGCAGGTATCGTCGTAAGTGATTGCCGCGATACGCTTGTCCAGTTCCGCATCGAACCGCGCGTGACCCGCGCTGCCCTCAGCCATGATGTCCTCAAGCGCGTTCATCTGGGAATGGTCATACTTCCGCATTCCGCGCTTGTCTGTATAGAGGATGTGTTTGACCTGATGCAGGTTTTCCTGAATCTCGATGACCTTATCAACCTGCTCCTGATCGCCGCAGACGACGTATTTCGCACCACAGTGTTCCAGCACATAGGCCATCTCTTCGGCGACCGAGTCCTGATACAGCGGCACCGGCACCGCGCCCACCATCTGCGCAGCCACCATCGACCAGTAATGCGCCGGGCGGTTGCGGCCAATGACGGCGATATGGTCGCCCTTCTCAACGCCCAATTCCAAGAACCCAAGCGCAATCGCGCGGATTTCCTTGGCGGCTTCCGCCCAGGTCCAGCATTGCCAGATCCCGAATTCTTTTTCCCGATAGGCCGGGGCATCCCCGAACTGGGTCACGTTGCGGTGTAACAGCGCCGGAAGGGAGCTTAACCCCTCAGCGCCCGACTGCATCTGAGCCAATCTTTTTCTCCTCCCCATCCGGCCCCTCCTCCGAGCCGGAAACGACAGATCGGGAACGCGCCCCGGGTGTCGATGCCCCGATAAGGGACGCAGGAAAGATCAACGTCAAGTTTTGCCTGATGTTTTCTCAATTCTTACGAATTGTAACAGGGTAGGAAGGAGGAGTTTTGCGAGTTGTGCGAGCTATGCAACCTGCCAGAATTCATTGGCGGTCGGCGATTTTTGGCATGAAAATCAGGTTTGATCTCTTGATCAGCAGGACGCAGTCTCTCCAATCATGCGATCAGCAATAGCTCAATTTGAAGGGATCGACTTATGCATTTTTTCAGACTTTTCTCTGATCACAAAGGTGAAAGCCATTGGGAAGATGTGCTCGTGAATCTGAGCGAACGCAGCTTTGCCCCTCCAGCGCGAGAGATCGAGATTTCGGAGCCAGAGCCAGCAAAACAAACTCTATTTCTCAGGTTAAGGACGGGATGGAACGAGCCAATTCATCCCACACCTGTCAAACAAAAACTCGTCTGCTTGAAGGGCGCAGTGAAAGTTACTGCAAGCGATGGTGAAGCTCGGGAAATCAGGCCAGGTGACGTATGGCACATGGAAGACAAACACGGGAAAGGCCATCACACAGAGGTGATCAGCCGAGACGATTTCGAAGCGGTGATTATTCAATATGAATGATCCTGGTCCGCGCGATCGTCGCGATCAGGACAGATCATAAGCGCCAACACGTTACGTCTCGGTCGAATACGCTTCTTTAGGTAGAAAAAAGCTTCTCGAACCTACAGCCAGTCCCTCAGAATCGGAATCAACGGCACATCCGCCGCCGGCATGGGATAGTTCCGCAGATCATTCGCCCGCACCCATTTCAGCGCCTGACCTTCTTTCGACTGCGGTATCCCCTCCCATTTGCGGCACGCAAACAGAGGCATCAGCAAGTGGAAATCGTCATAGCTGTGGCTGGCGAAGGTCAGCGGTGCGAGGCACGAGGCCCAGGTGTCGATGCCCAGTTCCTCATGCAATTCGCGGATCAGGGCGGCCTCGGGGGTTTCGCCGGGTTCGATTTTGCCGCCGGGAAATTCCCACAGACCGGCCATGGATTTGCCCTCGGGGCGTTGAGCCAGCAGGACGCGGCCCTCAATGTCGATCAGGGCAACGGCAGACACTAACACTGTCTTCATGAACGATAATCCGCGTTGATCTCGATGTAGCCATGGGTCAAGTCGCAAGTCCAAACGGTGGATCTGCCTTCGCCCAGCCCCAGATCGACCGCGATCACAAGGTCCTGACCCTTCATATAGGCGGCCGCATCCTCCTCACGGTAGTCAGGGCTGACCCAACCTTTTTCCGCCACCAGAATGTCGCCGAACGAGATGCTCAGCAGGTCACGATCCGCCGCCGCACCGGATTTGCCAATGGCCATGACGATACGACCCCAGTTGGGGTCCTCGCCCGCGATGGCGGTTTTGACCAGCGGAGAGTTGGCGATGGCCAGCCCGTGGGTTTTGGCGTCGGCGTCCGATGCGGCGCCGGTCACGCGAATTTCCACAAATTTTGTGGCTCCTTCCCCGTCACGCACGACCTGTTGGGCCAGATCCAGCATCACGGTTTCCAAAGCCTCGGCAAAAGCCGCGTTGCCGGTGGCGTCCACGCCAGATGCCCCGGTGGCGCACAGCAACAGGCTGTCCGAGGTCGACGTATCACTGTCCACGGTAATGCAGTTGAAGGTCCGGTCAGTCTGCGCGCTCAGCATGGACTGCAGCACCGATTGCTCGACCTGCGCGTCGGTGAAGATATAGACCAGCATCGTCGCCATATCGGGCGCGATCATGCCGGATCCTTTGGCAATCCCTGCAATAGAGACTGTTTTCCCGTCAATCTCGACCTGAGCAGACGCCCCTTTCGGGAAGGTGTCGGTGGTCATGATGGCACGTGCCGCATCTTCGATGGCATGGCGGCTGAGGCCGGATTTCAACGCCTCAAGCTGCGATACGATCCGGTCATGCGGCAGCGGTTCACCGATCACTCCGGTGGACGAGGTAAAGACGCGTTCCACCGAAACGCCGGTGGCCTTGGACACAGCTTGCGTCACCTCGGCCACCGAGGTTTGACCATAGTGGCCCGTAAAGGCATTGGCATTGCCCGAGTTCACCAGGATCGCTGCAGGGCCATCGCTGGACCCACCGATTTTGTCCTGACAATCCAGCACCGGTGCAGCCCGTGTGGCCGAACGAGTAAAGACCCCGGCGATCGACGTGCCGGGGTCCAGAACCGCCAGCATGACGTCGGTACGGCCCTGATAGCGCACACCGGCCTCGACAGTTGCGAAACGCACACCGTCAATCGCGGGCAAATCAGGGAAAGACGCTGGGGCCAGCGGCGAAACCTTGGTGATCTTGGCCACGGGTCTTTACTCCTGAATCAGATCCAGTTGACGCATGATTTCGGGGCCTGCACCTTCCAATGCGGGACGCTCGATCTGGGCCTGCTGCGTCAGCTCATCGATGCGGGCCTGAATGACCTCTTGCTGGATCGTCTGCACAAGCTCTTCGCGCACCACGTCCAATTCAGGCGCTTCGGTCTTGCGCTTGTCGTTCAGCTTGACCAAATGCCAGCCAAATTGGGTCTGAACCGGATCCGAGATCTGCCCTTTTTCCAGCGCGATCACAGCGCCTTCGAATTCGGGTACCATCTGGCCTTTACCGAACCAGCCCAGCGCACCCCCGTTGGGGCCAGACGGGCCGGTCGAGTTCTCGCGTGCAAGCTCGGCAAAGTCGGCACCGTCATCCAACTGCGCCTTAAGCTCTTTTGCTTTTTCCTCGGTCTCGACCAGAATATGGCTGGCATCGAATTCATCTTCGCCTGCGAAATCATTGAACTGAGCATCATAGGCGGCCTGAATGGCCTCATCCGTGACGGCAGCTTCTGTCAGCGCATTGACGGTTTGTACCGCACGCAAAGAGCGTTTTTCATTTTCCAACCGCAGGGCGTTTTCGGTGGTCAGATCTTCCTGTTGCTGTCCCAGCAATTGTTGCTGAATCATCTGCTCCAGCACAAAGTCATACAGAACATCATCTTCAGCCTGCAGATACTGCGGCGGCAGCGCCGCAACGGTCGCAATCAAGTGACCGAGTGTGATTTCATCGCCATTCACGCGCGCCACAACTGTGGATGCATCGGGCTGGGTTTCGGCGGCCAGCGGCAGCGCCATCATGGCAGTCAGAGCCAGCGATGGCAGAAAAGTGAGGCCTTTGGGCATTGAATCATCCTATTTCCTTGCCGCGACAGGGCGCAGCGTTGACACTCTGGAACCTGCCGCTTACATCGCTTTGAAGCCTTGGACAGGGCCGCCTTTCACCCCCCGTATCTATGGGTTGCGCGCAAGGTGGGCAAGCCTGTCGAAACCAAGACAAGAACAGATCCGCTGGAGTGAACATGCTGGGACTCGGAACGCTCGCCAAAAAGGTGTTCGGAACACCGAACGACCGCAAGATCAAGGCGACCCGCCCCCTGATCGAAAAGATCAACGCATTGGAGCCAGAGTTCGAAAAACTGTCGGATCAGGGCCTGATCGACAAGACCGAAGACCTGCGCAAGCGCGCGCTGGATGGCGAAAGCCTGGATGATTTGCTGCCCGAAGCCTTTGCCAACGTGCGCGAAGGTGCCAAGCGTGCTTTGGGCCTGCGTGCCTTTGACGTGCAATTGATGGGCGGCAGTTTCCTGCATCAGGGCAATATCTCGGAAATGAAAACGGGGGAAGGTAAGACGTTGGTCGCGACCTTCCCTGCCTATCTGAACGCGCTGACCGGCAAGGGCGTGCATGTGGTCACGGTGAACGAATACCTGGCCAAGCGCGACTCGGAGTGGATGGGCAAAGTGTTTGCCGCCGTGGGCATGACCACAGGCGTGATCTGGTCGGGTCAGCCCGATGATGAAAAGATGGCCGCTTACAAGTGCGACATCACCTACGCCACCAACAACGAACTAGGTTTCGATTATCTGCGCGACAACATGAAAGCAGATCTGGAACAGGTTTATCAGAAATACCACAACTTCGCGATTGTGGACGAAGTCGACTCGATTCTGATCGACGAGGCGCGGACGCCGCTGATCATCTCGGGGCCCGCGCAGGACCGTTCGGATCTGTACACCGCGATTGATGCTCTGATCCCAACACTCAGCGATGACCATTTCAGTTTGGATGAAAAGTCGCGCAACGTGACGTTCACGGATGAGGGCAACGAGTTTCTGGAAGCTCAGTTGATTGAAGCCGGGCTGATACCAGAAGGCCATTCCCTGTACGACCCGGAAAGCACAACAGTCGTGCACCACGTGAATCAGGGCCTGCGCGCACACAAGTTGTTCCAACGCGACAAAGACTACATCGTGCGTGACGGCAACGTTGTTCTGATCGACGAGTTCACCGGGCGCATGATGCCGGGCCGCCGTTTGTCTGAAGGTCTGCACCAGGCGATTGAGGCCAAGGAAGGCGTGCAGATCCAACCTGAAAACGTGACGCTGGCCAGCGTAACCTTCCAAAACTATTTCCGCCTGTATGACAAACTGGGCGGCATGACCGGGACCGCCTTGACCGAGGCCGAGGAGTTTCAGGAAATCTATGGGCTTGGCGTGGTTGAGGTTCCGACCAACAAACCAATCGCACGAATTGACGAGGATGATCAGGTCTATCGCACCGCTATGGAAAAGTACGGTGCAATGATCGGCGAAACCCAAAAGGCGCAGGAAAAAGGTCAACCGGTTCTGCTGGGCACCACGTCGATTGAGAAGTCTGAATTGCTGAGCCAAATGCTGACCAAAGAAGGCATCGAGCACAATGTTCTGAACGCCCGTCAGCACGAGCAAGAGGCGCAAATCGTTGCTGATGCAGGCCGTTTGGGTGCGGTGACCATCGCAACCAATATGGCCGGTCGCGGTACCGACATTCAGCTGGGCGGAAACGTCGAGATGAAGGTTCTGAAGGCACTGGCCGAAAACCCCGAGGCTGATCCATCTGAACTGCGGGCTGCAGAAGAAGCACGCCACGCCGAGGAAAAAGAAAAGGTTCTGGCGGCAGGCGGCCTCTACGTCATGGCGTCTGAACGGCACGAAAGCCGCCGCATCGACAACCAGCTGCGCGGTCGTTCAGGCCGTCAGGGCGATCCGGGCCGCACCGTGTTCTACCTGAGCCTCGAAGACGACCTGATGCGCATCTTTGGTTCGGAACGCCTGGACAAGGTACTGACTACGCTGGGCATGAAAGAAGGCGAGGCGATCGTCCACCCTTGGGTGAACAAGTCGCTGGAACGCGCGCAGTCCAAGGTCGAAGGTCGCAACTTTGACATGCGCAAGAATGTTCTCAAGTTCGACGACGTGATGAACGATCAGCGTAAGGTGATCTTTAGCCAGCGCCGCGAAATCATGTCGGCCAATGACCTGTCCGAGATCGTCTCGGATATGCGCGAACAGGTGATCGATGACCTGATCGACGAATATATGCCGCCAAAGTCCTATGCGGACCAGTGGGATACAGACGGGCTGCATGAAGCGATCAAAGACAAGCTGACCGTCGACGCGCCGGTTCAGGACTGGGCCGCTGAGGAAGGCGTGGACGACGAACAGGTTCGCGAGCGACTCATCAAGACCGCGGATGAAATGATGGCGCAAAAGGCCGTCGCCTTTGGTCCGGAAAACATGCGCAACATCGAAAAACAGGTATTGCTGCAAACCATCGACAGCAAATGGCGCGAGCACTTGTTGACGCTGGAACATCTGCGTTCGGTTGTCGGTTTTCGCGGTTACGCCCAGCGCGATCCGCTGAACGAATACAAAAACGAAAGCTTCCAGCTGTTCGAAGGGATGCTGGACAGCTTGCGCGAAACCGTCACGCAGCAATTGTCGCGCGTGCGCCCTCTGACTGAGGAAGAGCAGAAAGAGATGCTTGCCCAGATGGCCGCACAACAGGCACAGGCGCAGCAGGCGGTGGACAAAGCCGCTGGTCAGGCCGAAGCCAAGGCCGAAGCTGCGGCATCTGGCGACGCACTGCCAGGGTTTGATGAGACAGACCCGTCAACTTGGGGCAACCCGTCGCGGAACGACCCCTGTCCCTGCGGGTCCGGCAAGAAGTTCAAACATTGCCATGGCAGATTGACCTGACGTCAACACCAGCTGATCACAATGAGTCCGCCTCGCGGCCACAAATTGGCCGCGATTCGTAGCGAGAGTGCAAGCTGCTCCTTCAACTGGGGAGGGTGTCTTGTTTGTAGTTCGCAACTACGTGACCATGTGCGGAACGGTCGCTTGTGCTTTGGGCATCGGCTACCTGATGCAAAACGGATCGTCTGCGCAGCACAACGCCGCGCAGGATGGTGTCGATGTCGCGTCGGCATCAGAACAGTCTTCGGTTTTGTCCGGGCTGCAGGATATCGTTTTGACTTCGGCCGCACCGTCTGACTCAATTCCTAGCAACGCAGCTCCGACACCTCGCGGGGTTCCCTCCGCCTTCAGACCGACAGACTGCAACATCAGCGCCCGCGCTGCCGCTGTTCCGGGCGCGATGGCCCGTCTGACACTTAAAGCGCCTTGTAACGCGGAAGAGCGGGTTGAGATCCATCATAGCGGCCTGACGGTTAGTCAGATGACTGACGCGTCCGGCGCACTGCAAATGACGATCCCGGCCTTGTCGGAATATGCGATTTTTCTGATTTCATTCGAAGACGAAAGCGGCACTGTCGCCACCACTCACGTTTCTGACATTGCCAAGTACAATCGTGTTGCGCTGCAATGGCAGGGTGAGACCGAATTGCAAATCCACGCTCTCGAGTTTGGCGCCAGCTATGGCGGCGATGGCCACGTGTGGGATGATGCTTCGGCGCAAGGGACGGGTGACATTGTGCGACTTGGTCAACAAGGACTGAGCAAAACGCAGAATATCGAGGTTTATTCCTTCCCGGCCGGCGCGTCAGATCAGTCTGGCACAATCGATCTGACGGTCGAGGCGGAAGTGACCGAGGCAAATTGCGGGCATACCCTGAACGTGCAAGCGTTAGAGCTTTTGTCCGACCGCCGCCTACGGTCCCGCGACATGTCGCTGGACCTGCCCGATTGTTCACACGCAGGTGAGTTTCTAGTGTTGAATAATCTGCTCTCAGACCTGACAATCGCGGCAAAGTAATCCGCAGGCAGGTTTGACTCTCTTATGACATTGTTCCGTGTAGCGGCAGCTGCGCTGATTTCATTTACCACCGGCGCTTTGGCGCAGGACATCACGCTGACGTCGCATGACGGCAAGGTCGAAGTAACCGGCAATCTGCTGGGCTTTGACGGCGAATTTTATCGCGTCGAGACGCAGTTTGGCACACTCACAGTGGATGGGTCTGGCGTCACCTGCGACGGCCCCGCCTGCCCAAACCTGACGGATTTTGTGGCAGAGCTGTGGTTTTCCGGCTCATCCGTTATGGCTGAAACGGTTCTTCCTGCATTGATCATCGGGTTCGCGCAGCAGGAGAACCTGACTGCAACCCCCGCCCGCGTGGATTCAGACAGTTTTGTCTATGAACTCAAACAGACCAACCGTTCTGCACCGCTGGCACGGTTTTATTTTGATGTCGGAACGACTGCACGTGGATTCAGTGATCTTGTTGCAGATCAGACGGACATCGTGATGGCCCAGCGGGAGGTGCGCGAGTCAGAACGAGAGGAAGCCGAAGCCGCAGGTCTGGGTGATCTGAAACTGGCACGGCGCTCGCGCGTCATTGCGTTGGACGCAATGGTCCCGGTGGTTGCTGCCGACAGCATGATGCAGCAAATCTCGATGGCGGACTTGGCCCGCGTTCTATCCGGGGATGTGACCAATTGGATGGATTTGGGCGGCCCGAACGCGCCGATTGCTTTGCATGTCCCGGAAACAGGATCCGGGCTTTCGCAAGCTGTTGAAGACCAGGTTTTGAAAACCGTGGACGCAGAGTTGTCACCGACAGCGATCCCGCACAGCCGAATCCGAGAACTGACAGATGCTGTGGCCAAAGACCCCTTTTCCATTGGGATAGCCAGCAAAGCCACAGCTGATGCCACGCGCGCCCTGCCGTTGACCGGAGGCTGCGGTCATCCGCTTGCCGCCACCCGACAATCAATCAAGACCGAGGATTATCCGTTGACACTGCCGATGTTCCTCTACTTGCCGGATCGGCGGCTGCCGCGGATTGCGCGGCAGTTTCTGGCATATACCCAAAGCCCCGGGGCGCAGATGGCGATACGGGGCGCTGGTTATGTGGACCAATCGCCCGAAACTCTGCCAATTGACATACAGGGTGACCGGCTTGCCAACGCCATTGTCACCGGCGGCGCTGAGGTAGAGCTGGAAGAATTGCAGCGCATGATAGAAACGCTGCGTCCGCTATCGCGCCTGTCCTTATCCGTTCGGTTTGAAACCGGATCCTCGCGGCCCGATGCGCAATCTCGCTCAAACATCCAACACTTGGCGCAAATGCTTGAAACCGGAACGCTGAAGGCTCGTAAGTTGGTGTTTGCTGGCTTCAGCGACGGTGACGGAGGGGCGGCTGCCAATGCCCGCATCGCCTTGCGGCGCGCGCAAACCGTGCGAAATACTGTGCTGGCGGCCGTGGAATCGTCATTTCCCGAGGGTATCGAGATTTCAGCCGAAGGCTTTGGTGAAGCGATGCCAATGGCCTGCGATGACACCGAATGGGGCCGCAAAGTTAACCGTCGTGTCGAAATCTGGGTGCAGTAGGTGTCACAAGTACCCTTCCGACCGAAAGCTCAATTCGGTCGATTTCCCGATGATCAGGTGATCGTGCAAGGTTAGGCCCAACGCCGAGCACGCATCCTGAATACGGTAGGTCATATCTATATCCGACTGCGAAGGCGTCGGGTCACCAGACGGATGGTTATGGACCAAAATCAAAGCCGAAGCATTCAGCTCCAGCGCCCGTTTGGCCACCTCGCGCGGATAGACCGGCACATGATCAACAGTGCCTTTGGCCTGTTCCTCATCCGCGATCAGAACGTTTTTACGATCCAGATAGAACACGCGAAACTGCTCGGTTTCACGATGGGCCATGGTGGTATGACAATAATTCAGTAGCGCATCCCAGCCCGATATCACATGCCGCTGCATCACCCGCGCACGGGCCATCCTGTGGGCGCAAGCCTCAAGGATTTTCAGATCAGTGATCACGGTATCACCCACGCCCTTGATCTGGCGCAGTCGTTCTTCGGGCGCGGTCAACACGCGGTTGAAATCGCCAAACGTATCCATCAACGCACGTGCCAGCGGCTTCACGTCCTGCCGGGGGATGGACCGGAACAGCACCAGTTCCAACAACTCGTAATCCGGCATCGCCGCTGACCCGCCTGCCATGAACCTTTCGCGCAGCCGCTTGCGATGGTCTTTGATGTAGGAGGGTAACCGACCAGAGGGCAGCGGCTGCGCGGGCGCTTCATCCGTGTCAAACAGCATAGGGGCTTCGGCAAAGGCGTTCTGGGTCATAGCTTCACCCTGACGCAGAATCGGTTTCCGATTGGTTAACGCGCCTCGCCTGCCATGCGCGCGGTGGCGCGGCGGACAATCATGTGCAGAAGGATCGAAAACACACCCAGCGTCAGCATCGCGGCAAACATCAGGTCGGTCTTGGCGCGACCATTGGCCAGCAGCATCAGATAGCCCAAACCTTGCGACGAGCCGACCCATTCGCCAATCACCGCCCCGATCGGAGCATACACCGCCGCCAGACGCATCCCCGAAGCCAGCGAAGGCAGCGCCGCCGGAATACGGATGTGCCACAGCACCGACCGTTTGCTGGCCTGCATGGTGCGTGCCAGATCCAGATAGCCCGGAGGCGTGCGCATCAAACCGTCAAAGAAAGACGAGGTGATCGGGAAATAGATGATCAGCACCGCCATCGCGACCTTGGACCACAGACCATAGCCAAGCCACAGGGTCAGCAATGGTGCCAGCGCAAAAACCGGCAGCGCTTGCGTGAAAACCAACATTGGCTGCACCAAGACCCGCGCAGCACGCGAATTCGCCAATTGAAGTGCTGTGATGACGCCCAGAACCGTTCCGACAGCCAAGCCTATGACAACTTCAACTGCGGTGATCCACGCATGTTCGGTGATCACCCATCTGTTTTGCCACCATGTTTCGGCCACCAAAGCGGGGCCGGGCAGGATAAACTTTGGCAACCCGGTCAGGCTTACGATGCCCTGCCAAATCACCAGTGCAAACAGAGTCGCAGCCAATGCGGACAGGTACTTCATACCCGGTCCTCCCGCAGAAGTCGCAGCAAGGCGCCCTGAGTTTCCAGTGTTTCCAAGTCGTCCACGCTGCGCGGGGCCGGAGCATGAGGCGGGTCGCAAGAGGTCAGACCATGTTCGGTCATGACAACAATGGATTGCCCCAAGCGCGCGGCTTCACCTGGGTCATGCGTGACCAGAAGAACGGTTCGCCCCGCCAGCGCCTCGGCGGCCAAATCCTGCATGTCGGCACGGGTCCGGGCGTCGAGCGCTGAAAAGGGCTCGTCCAGCAGAACGATGGGCCGGTCTTCCATCAGCGTACGGGCCAGCGCGACACGCTGCCTTTGTCCCCCCGACAACTCGGCCGGTTTTTTGGTCATATGATCCTGCAGGCGCATCCGTTTGATCAGGCGGTCACGCCGATCCAGATCAGGCTTTTCGCCCCGCAACCGCGCACCAAGAGAGACGTTTTGTGCCACAGTCGCCCAGGGCAACAGTAGGTCGTCCTGTGCCATGTAAGCCACCCGATCCGAGACCGGCAAGCCGTCGCTTGCTGTGATCTGGCCCGAAAACTCGGCCCCGGTTTCCAGTCCGGCAATCAACCGCAATACAGTGGTTTTTCCCACGCCCGATCCGCCCAGCAAACAGGTCCATGCCCCTGCCCCAAGGGTAAGGGTCAACGGAGCGAACAAGGTTGCGCCGTCGATTTTAGCAGACCCGTTTATGGTCAGATCAGGCGCAGGGGTCACGGGGTCAGTCCCATTTGCCAGAAATTCACTTCCAATTCCGTCGCCGTTCGGAAGGTTTGGCACAAACGATCCCAGCGGGGCGCAGATTCAAAATCCACCCCAAGTCGCCTTGTTAGAGCCGAATCCAGCAACTCACCTACCGCTTGGCATGCGCCTTGATACTCTTCACCGGCATAGGTGTTGATCCAGTCGCGATAGGTATCGGACGTCGCTTCCTCCGCCAGCCGCGCACCGATCTCGCCATAGCCCATAACGCAGGGGGCCAACGCTGCCAGCAGGTCCAGCAGATCGCCGCTGTATCCCGCTTCGAGGACGAACCGTGTATATGCAAGATTTTCGGCGCGTTCGGGGGTGGCGAACAATTCATCCTGTGAGATTCCAGCAGCCTCACAGATACCGATGTGCAGTTGCATTTCTTCCGCGACCAAAGCGTTCACGGTGCCAACCGCTGTCAGCATTTCGGAATGCGTTTCCGATTTCACTACTGCCAAAGCCCAGGCACGAGAAAAATGGATCAGAAACACGTAATCCTGTCGCAGATAGTGAAGAAACGCCTCACGCGGCAGCGTGCCGTCTTTCATTCCTTCGACAAAGGCGTGGCGGGTATAGTCCCGCCACGGCCCTTGCGCCGCGTCACGCATCAGTGTGAAGGCTTTGCCATACCCGCTCATTGCGCGGTCACATCGATGGTCAGATCACTGACCGGAAGGATGCTATCGATCATGCCGCTTTCGTTCAGGAACGCCTCGAACCGGGCATAGCGACCGGCATCAAAGCCTGCGGGGCGCAGTGCAAAGCGTGGCAGCGTGTCGACCCAGGCGCGGGCGTTCAACTCATCTTGCAGTTCAGGTGACGTGCTTGCGAAGATCTCCCAGCTTTTTTCCGGGTTGTTGACGATATACTGGGTCGCCTTTTCGGTCGCGGCCAAAAAGCGGGCGATCTTGTCTTTGTCCATCGTCTCGGGGTTGGCGACATAAATCAGTTCGTCGTAGGATGGCACGCCTTCTTCCTCGATGTAAAAACAAGTGCCCGGACGACCTTCGATATCCATCTGGTTGAGTTCAAAGTTGCGGTAAGCCCCGATAACCGCATCGACCTGGCCAGTCATCAGCGAAGGCGAGAGCGAGAAGTTGACGTTGATCAGCTCCACATCGTCCAGAGCAACGTCATATTTGCCCAGAACGGTGCCGAGGATGGCCTCTTCAACTCCAGCAACCGAGAAACCGATCTTCTTGCCCTTGAGGTCGGCGGGCGAATTGATCGGACCGTCTTCCAACACCAGAAGGCAGTTCAAGGGTGTTGCAACCAGTGTGCCAACGCGTTTCAGGGGCAGGCCCTCGTGGATTTGCAGATGCAACTGGGGCTGATACGACACGGCCAGTTCTGCCTGACCAGCAGCTACCAGACGCGGCGGGGCGGACGGGTCCGCAGGTGGGACGATTTCAACCTCAAGCCCTTGCTCGGCGAAATAGCCGTTTTCCTGTGCCACAATAATAGGGCCGTGGTCAGGGTTGATGAACCAATCCAGCAGAACGGTCATCTTGTCTTCGGCCCAAGCTGGCGCGGCGGCCAGAAGGGCAATGGCTGTCATCAGCTTTTTCATGTCTCGCGTTTCCTTTTCGCTCACGAGGTTGAGGCCGCGACAAGGACTATCTCGCCGGGCCAATCTGGTTGTAACTGTTCGGCGGCGCGCCAAGACCGCAGGCCTGTGGCGCAGCAAAGTGCAAGCTTTTTTCCTTTTTTAGGGTCTATTCGATGAAGCTCATCCGGCAATAAGCGAGCGGCGTTTGGATGGGCTGGAATCGGCGCTTCTTCGATGCCGCGCAGCTCAACGATCTGGTCGGCATCCGTCAGTTGACTGGCAGACAGGAACCGAAAGCATGTATTCGGCTCGGGTGCATCGTCAAACCGGAACCCTGTGCTGCGCAGGGTACGCGCGTCATACTGCACCATCTGCCCCAAAGGTGAGGGTTCCAACCCAAGGATCAGGTTCAGCACCATCTGTGCCTGCACCGCCCCGATCACGCCAACCACCGGACCCAGAACGCCCGCAGTCGCGCAGCTGGCCCCACTGTCCGGCGCATCCGGGAACACGGCACGCAGAGATGGCGCACCGCCACAGAACCCGCCAACATAGCCCGAAAGCCCCAGAACCGAGGCGCTGATCAACGGTTTGCCTAGCTCCAGGCACGTGTCCGACAGGATATAGCTGGCCGCGTAACTGTCAGCGCAGTCCAGAACAACATCGGCTTGCGCGACCAGAGAGGCCACATTTTCACTGGTAAGCGCGTGATTGAGAGCGACAACTTCAACCTCGGAATTCAACGCGCGGCACCGGTCGGCAGCCCGCTCTGCTTTGGGCTGTCCGCAATTGGCCTCAGCAAACAAGGTTTGACGATGCAAGTTCGACAAATCCACAGTGTCACCATCGACAATCGTGATCTGCCCCACGCCAGCTCCGGCCAAAAGCGGAAGGACCGGCGCGGCCAACCCGCCCGCGCCCACCACCAGAACATGAGCCGAAGACAGGCGACCCTGCCCTGCGGCACCCACTTCGGGCAGTAGCGTCTGACGGGCATAGCGGCTCATCGCGTCGCCTCGATCCACGCGCGCACCCGCGCTTCGGGGTCGGCGTTCAGGGTGATATCCGTCACGACCGAGACAATATCGGCACCAGCTTCCAGCACGCCTGCCGCACGCTCGACACTCATGCCGCCGATGCCAACCAAGGGAATGTCGCCAACGCGTGCCTTCCATTCCGTCACGCGTGGCAGACCCTGCTGATGCCATTTCATCTTTTTCAGGATGGTTGGATAGACGGGCCCTAACGCCACATAATCGGGATCCATGGCAAGTACACGCTCAAGCTCATCATCGTCATGGGTAGAAACACCCAGTTTTAGACCCGCTTTACGGATAGCTTTCAGGTCAGCCTCATCCAGATCCTCTTGCCCAAGGTGAATCCAGTCGCATCCCAGATCGATGGCATGTTGCCAATAATCGTTGATCACCAAAACCGCCCCATGATCACGACACAAATCGCGCGAGGCCGCTATCTGGTCTCGCACACTTTCATCCGGCTGATCCTTGACGCGCAGCTGCACGAGTTTAACGCCCAGAGGCAACATCCGGCGCAGCCAGTCCGAGTGATCGAAGATCGGATAGAAACGGTCCAGAGTCATGACAGGAATGCCTTTCCAACAACAGGGGTAGAAGGTTCAGCCATATCGCGCGCCTCAATCGGGTCCGCCTGATGGGCCAACTGCCCCGCCAGTGTCGCCTGCGCCATCGCTTTGGCCATCAGCACGGGATCTCCGGCACGGGCCACGGCCGTGTTCAGCAGCACAGCATCATAGCCCAGCTCCATCGCGTGGGCCGCATGGCTGGGCAGGCCGATACCGGCATCGACCACCAGTGGAATATCGGGAAATTCGGCCCGCATCGCTCGCAAGGCGTATTCGTTGTTCAGACCACGCCCAGACCCAATGGGCGCGCCCCAAGGCATCAGCACCTCGCACCCCGCTTCCAGCAGGCGCTCGCCCACGATCAGATCGTCGGTGGTATAGGGAAACACCTGAAATCCGTCTTCGGTCAGGATGCGGGCGGCTTCGACCAATTGGAACACATCCGGTTGCAGGCTGTCGGTGTGTCCTATCAGTTCCAGCTTGATCCACGGGGTCTCAAAAACCTCGCGGGCCATGTGGGCCGTAGTCACGGCCTCTTTCACTGTGTGGCAACCAGCCGTGTTAGGTAGGATCAAGACGCCCAATTCCCGGATCATCTGCCAAAAGGTCTGTCCGGCCCCGGATTCGCGGCGCAGGGAAACCGTTGCAACACCCGCACCACTGTCACGGAAAGCCTGCTCCAAAATGGCAGGGCTGGGGTATTGGGCCGTGCCAAGCATCAAAGGGTTGGTCAGTTCGGTTCCGTAGAAGTTCTTCATGCTCACCCCCCCTGCATCGGTGCAACAACTTCGACCCGGTCGCCATCGGCCAGTTTGTGCGCAATGCGCAGGCTGGATGGCACAAAGTCTTCGTTTACGGCGGTAGCGACGCGGCCAGTGAAGCCGCATTCGTCCAGCAGCTCTGCCAGGGTTTCGGCGCGTACGTCGCGCGCCTCTCCGTTAAGCACGATCTTCATCGACCATCTCCGAATGTGTGTTGTCCAACGCCAGATCCGCCACACCCTGCGCCAAAGCCGGGGCCAGCAGATATCCGTGCCGATAGAGCCCATTGGCATAGATTGTCCGACCCAAGCGACGGATGCGGGGCAAATTGTCGGGAAAGGCGGGGCGCAGATCGACGCCGATTTCCAACACCTCAGCCTCACCAAAGGCCGGGTTCAAGGCATAAGCCGCGCTGAGCAGTTCCAGCATGGACCTGGCCGTGATGCGGCTGCTGTCTTCGCTTTCGATCATGGTCGCGCCCAGCATGTAGATGCCATCGCCCCTCGGCACGATGTAAAGCGGCATTCGGGGATGCAAAAGACGCACGGGACGGGTCAGCGTCACGTCGGGGCAGCGTACAACCAGCATCTCACCCTTCACGCCCCGAAGATCATGCAGGTATTCGCGCGCGTGCAGACCGCGGCAGTCGATTGCGTTCTCAAGCTGCGCGGGTGCCAATTTCCGGTGGAATTTCACCCCTTGCTCTTTCAGACCTCGATAGAGGTCCTGCAACGCCTGACGGGGATCAAGGTGGGCTTCCTGGTCAAAGAACAGACCTTTCCCAAAACCGTGCAGATCAGGCTCTAATTCGGCTATTTTCGCGCGATCAGCATCCAGATACGCCTCGGTCCGGCGCGCGAATCTGCGTAGGTCTGGCAGGTCCCGAGTATTGGCGACAACCAGCGTACCGCACCGCTGTACCTGCGTGCGACCCGCCCACCATTCGATGGCTCTTTGACCAAGCCGCAGCACCGGCTCTTCCGCGTTTTCATATTCGCACCAGGGGGCCAGCATACCCCCGGCCCACCACGAACACCCGTGCGGGCCAGGCGGGCCGCCGGGATCAAACACCTGCACCTTCGCGCCGCGCGACACCAGTTCGCTGGCGACGGCCAGACCGGCAACCCCGGCCCCTATGACGGACCAGAGGGTCACTTGGGCCAGACCTGATGGAAATGATGCACCGGGCCATGCCCGGAACCCACGTTCAGCTCATCTGCCCGCGCAATGGCACCTTGCAAATACTCATGCGCCTGCGCAACGGCATCCTTCATCGTCAAACCCTTTGCCAAACCCGCGGCAATCGAGGACGACAAGGTGCATCCGGTCCCATGTGTGTTTTTAGTGTTCCGACGTGGGGCCTGAAACTCAGCCACGATACCCGTCGGGTCAATCAGCAAATCATGACACATCTCGCCCGCACCGTGACCGCCCTTCATCACCACAGTACGCGCACCCAAAGCGCAAAGGGCCTGACCCTGCGCAGCCATCTCCTCGGGCGTTTCGGCCTCTTGGGCATCCAACAGGCAAGCGGCTTCGGGCAGATTTGGTGTCAAAACCGCCGCCATCGGCAACAGCACATCGCGTAAGGTTTGAATTGCCTCTTGCGCCAGCAAGGCGTCACCGGACTTGGCGATCATCACCGGGTCCAGAACAATGGGGCCTTGAAAGTCAGCCAGCCCCTTGGCAACGGTTTGAATGATCTCGGGTGTAGCCAGCATACCGATCTTGACGGCTTTGACGTCCAGATCGCCCAGCACCGCGTGAATTTGCGCCTTGATCACGTCCAGAGGGATACCATGCACCGCTGTGACGGCCTGCGTGTTCTGCGCGGTGACTGCGGTGATCACGCTGGCCCCAAAAACACCAAGTGCTGACATAGCCTTCAGGTCGGCCTGTATCCCGGCACCACCGCCGCTGTCGGATCCCGCAATGGTCAGGGCAATTGCAGCCATGTCGTCGCTCCATCTTCTTAGGGCAACGATGTAGGAAAACTGTCTGCGTTCATAAGACCGTTCCCTACGCCGGAATTGCCCGGATCAGGTTCGATGGGTTAGCGTAGCTGCGCCTCTCAGCCCTGCAATCAGGGCACCCCAACGGTTGGCGCAGACAATCTCAGCCACCGACGCCAAACGCAAGAGCCAATTGGGCGTAATCGGCCTGTAAACTGGATATATCGCTGACCCGTTTTGTCACATGCATAGCCGGGCGACCGGTACAAAGTGAAAGAGGCGCGGCACCCGGGGACCGGGAATCCGCGCCTCTTGATCGGTCTAAAAGCAAACAGACGCGCGTTGACGTCTGATGCAAATCGATCAGCTTTTACCTTTCCAGGGCACCAGAACACGTTCCGCCCAGCGCATCAGCATGTCGATGCCGAAACCGATGACACCAATCAGGATGATACCCATGATCACGATGTCGGTGTTCTGGAATTTCGAGGCAACCATGATCATCATGCCAGCCCCTTTTTCAGCGGCGACCAGTTCGGCAGCCACAACCGTACCCCAGCAAACGCCCATAGCCACCCGCGCGCCGGTGAAGATCTCGGGCAACGAATTGGGAATGATCACATAGCGCATCACCTGCCACTTTGACGCCCCAAGGGAATAGGCCGCGTGTACCTTCGAGATGTTCACGCCGGACACACCAGATCGGGCTGCAATCGCCATGATCCAAAGCGCCGCCAGGAACAACAGGATGATCTTGCCGCCCTCACCGATCCCGGCCCAGATGATCACCAGCGGGATCAGAGCCAGCGGAGGCACCGGGCGCATGAATTCAACGATCGGGTCGAACCACCCACGGAACCAGTTGGAAAGCCCCATGGCATAACCCAGCGGAACACCCACAAGCGATCCCAGCAAGAAGCCCACGATCACGCGGAACAGCGAGTAACCCAAATGCTCCCATAGGGTGAAGTTCCGGAAGCCTTCACTGGCAATCTCACCCAAGCGTTCGAAAACGTTTTCCGGCGCGGGCAGCCAGATCGGCTCCATCTGCCAGCCTTTATCCGGGTCAATATTGAGCGTGCCGCGCTGCGACATGACCACACGGCCGAAATCGGTGTTCACAACGCCACCCGGTTCAATCGGCTGACCATTCACAGCAACGATCTTGGCCCCTTCGTCGCGACCAACCTCATCATTTCGGTCAAGACGGGCTAGCTTGCTGCGATAAGCCTGCACCACTACGGCATCGTCTTTGGCAAATCCGTCGCCGGGTGCAACCTCGGGTTCGTCCACCGGTGCGTCCGCAGGGTGCACGATCACCGTCACCGTTGCGTCATCGGTCTGACCGTCAGCCGTTTCCACTGTGTAGGTGAATGAGCCCTCTCCGACATATGGCCCGGGCGCGTGCAAGAACGACGGCAACAAGGCCGACCCGGTGAACGCGCCCCAAAGCACGAAGATGGCGATGATCGAGATGATTGACGCCTTACGATCCGAGACAACGGCGCTTTCATCGCCGAAAGTGACCGTCTTAAGTGACGTGAAATCATGGCGGTCTGTGCCAGCGGTGACCAATTTGACCACAAAGAAGGCACCGATGAAAATCGCGATATAGATCAGAATGGGGATCATTGCGCTGCCTCCGTCCGACCCATGATTTCTTCTTCCATATCCCAGATCATGCCCAGGATTTCTTCGCGGTTGGTGGCGAAGTCAGGGTGTTTCTTGACCTCACGCAGATCCTGGTCGACGCCCATATCTGCGAAGGGAAGGCGATATTCCTTGTGAATGCGCCCCGGTCTGGGTGCCATCACCAGCAGACGTTCACCCAGCAAAAGCGCTTCTTCCACTGAGTGGGTGATCAGGATGATGGTCTTGCCGGTCTCTTTCCAAAGCTTCAAAACAAGCGATTGCATTTTTTCACGGGTCAGCGCGTCCAGCGCACCCAGCGGTTCGTCCATCAGGATGACATCGGGGTCATTTGCGAGACACCGCGCCAGCGCCACACGCTGCTGCATCCCGCCAGACAGCTCGTAGATCGCCTTTTCCTTGAAGTCCTGAAGGCCCACGACCTCAAGCAGATGATCGACCTCGGCCGCGTATTGCGCTTCCTTCTGGCCCTTCATCCGGGGACCAAAACTTACATTATCTCGCACGCTCATCCATTCGAACAACGCGCCCTTTTGAAACACCATGCCACGTTCGGCATCAGGGCCAGTGACCGTGTGGCCGTTCATCACAATCTGCCCTTCGGTCGGGGCCAGAAAACCTGCAACGATGTTCAGCAGTGTGGTCTTGCCGCAGCCCGAGGGGCCCAGCACGCTCATCAACTCGCCTTCGTTCAGATGCAAGGTGACATCTTTCAACGCCTGCACTGCCGTTCCATTGGGCAAGTCGAAGCGCATGGAGATGTTTTCGATGGATAAACCTGTCATATCCGTCTCTCTTTAGTAGAGGCGCCCTCACGCGCAGGCGGCGCGCCCAATTGCCGGGTAAGCACCGGCGGGCGCATCGAAATGCGCCACGCCGGACCCTGTTACTTGCCGTCGGCAATCGTCATCGGCTCTGTGTTGACCGAGTTGGCATAGCTGTCCAACGCACCGTCGATGCTGCCGGCTTCGACAAACACGTCGGCCACGCCTTTCATAAAGGTCTGCACGTTGCCGCCCAGCCATTTCTCTGACAGCTGATCATCCATGCTGGGGAAGCCCATTGTCCCGATAGCGGCGCGTGCGCCGTCAAGGTCCATACCGGATTCCTTGGCAACAACCTCAAGCATCGCATCACCGCCTGCACCCGAGTTCCAGCGCTCATTTGCATCTGCAGTTACCTGCAGGAACTGTGCGACCAGTTCGGGGTTTTCCGAGATAAAGCTTTCCGGAGACGAGGTTACGTCGAACACCAGAATGCCCAGTTCTTCCTTCTCGGCACCGGTCAACAAAACGTTCCCGTGTTCTTTCATTCGGGACAGACCGCCGCCATATCCGCAGGCGAAATCAACCGCGCCCTGGCTCAGGGCCGCCGCACCTTCGGGCGGGGCCATGTCGACAACTTCAAGGCTGGCCAGGTCGATTCCGAAATGATCCATCTGGCGCAGGAAGCCATAATGCGCCGCTGTACCCAGCGGAACAGCAACCTTTTTGCCTGCCAGTTCGCTGGCGTTTTCCTTGTCGATCTCCAGCGCTTCTGAAACGACGCAGTTGTCATTCTCGGAATACGTCACCGCGACATCGACCACCTGAATCGCCTGACCCGCGGATGCGGCAACAACGAAAGGCGGGATGCCCTGGCTGACCGCAATCTGTACATCGCCCGACGCCATCGCCGCGCTCATGGCGGTGCCGGTTTCAAAGCTTACCCAGTTGACCTTGAGGCCAAGCGCTTCGTCATAAGTTCCGTTGGCTTTGGCTTCCAGCATGGGCAGGGGCCATTCCAGGAAATATGCGACTGTGATTTCTTCCAGATCCTGCGCAAGCACCGCATGGCTTGTCAGCGCAAGCACACTGGTCGCAGCGAGAGTAGCGAGTGTCTTCTTCATAGTATCCTCCGGTTGGGTCACTTTTTGTTTTCAGCGCAAACCGCCGTTTTATTTTTTGAGGGAGCGTTGGTTGCGTCTTGCGACGCGGTGCCGAGTATTTTGCACACCGCTTACTTTGAACCCCTTCGCTCTATCGTTGTGCAGAACAGCTGTTCTGGAATGAAACACTAGAGAGTGCGCATTCTTTCCGTCAACTGTTTATTGTTCAACTATACATAAACAAGCGCTCAAAAGCTTGAAATGAACAAAAACTCGTCGTAGTTCTGCAATGTAG
The DNA here is from genome assembly GCF_056537285.1 of Ruegeria sp. CF8. NCBI lineage: Bacteria > Pseudomonadati > Pseudomonadota > Alphaproteobacteria > Rhodobacterales > Roseobacteraceae > Ruegeria > Ruegeria sp. CF8. Next base: position 258,853 of record NZ_JBQFRG010000005.1, read on the forward strand.
TAGATATGAGATTAGGTATGGCGAGACCCACAGACAGTTCTATCGTCGCAAAATGCGCAAAGATCATGGACGCTCTTACCCATGCGAAACGGCCGATGGTGTTTTCAGACATCGTTGCACAGACGGGCTTTGTCAAAAGTTCGTGCCACCGCGTCCTTGCCGTTCTGCAAAGCGAAGGTCTGGTCGAGTATGAAAAAATCGGCAGAACCTACAAACCCGGGCCACGGTTTCAGGCATGGGCGCGTGCAGGGTTCCGCCACCCCGATCTTCAGCAAGTTGTCGCCGAACCTGTTGACCGCCTCAGCGAAGTGACCGGTATGAACATTGCGCTGTCCGTTCTGGATGGCGATACCATTCTGTACCTGCGAACGTCCAACCACGTCGCGATTCGATATGCTGCGCGAACAGGTGACCATGCGCCGCTACATTGCACAGCCGCAGGCAAGGTTTTCCTGGCGTTTATGACCGAGAAACAGCGCAATTCTGTTCTGGGGTCATCTGGGTTGGAAAAGTTCACCGAGTTCACCAGAACCAGCCTGCCCGAGCTTGAAGCCGATCTGAATGTTGTTCGAAGCCAAGGCTACGCGATGGTCGTCAAAGAAGAATTCTTGCAGGTCATGGGCATGTCCGCCCCGATCTGGAATGAACAGGGTAAAGTAGCCGCCTGCCTGTCCATGTGGACTTTGACGGCCGAGAACACACCCGACGAATTGCGCGCAAATCTCAACCTGCTGAAACAAACCGCCGCCGAGATCTGCGACCAAATCGGAGGCGAGGCCCCGGAAAACTTCGGCTTGACGACCTGAGTGTTACTATCGAATAATGGAATGAATGTTCCGTAATGCGAGAGTAATATGCTTGCAACGCCGCCTGCCGTGGCGACACGGCCAAATTCGCTTTGGGCTACCACGGCACCAAAGAAACCCGATAGCCCGCAATTGTCCGGCGATCTGCATGCGGATGTGGTCGTCATAGGCGCTGGCTTCACTGGTCTACGCGCAGCACTGGCCTTGGCCGAAGCAGGAACGTCTGTTGTTGTGCTTGATGCCGGTGACGTCGGCTGGGGCGCTTCGGGTCGCACCGGCGGGCAGGTCAATCCGATGCTGCCCTTCAACTCGCCCAAGGATCTGCGCCGCATGCTGGGCGAAACTTATTTTGAGCGCCTGACCGAAGCGTCGCTGAATTCCGCAGACGAATTGTTTACCCTGATCGATACCTATCAAATCCCGTGCCAAGCCCGGCAAAAAGGGTGGTTGCGCGTGCTGCATAATGACCGGGCATTGCGCAAGGCCGAGGCAGATGTGAAAGCCTGGAATGATTTTGGCGCAGGAATGGAGATTTTGCGCAGGGATGACCTGCGAATCACGTCGGGCACTGCTGCCTATTCGAGCGGTGTCGTGACCCCACGCGGCGGCGCGGTTCAGCCAATGATGCTGGCACGCGGCGTGGCAAATGCCGCCCAGCAGCGCGGCGTTTCAATTTTCGGAAACAGCGCTGTTACCTCAATGAACAAGGTCGGCAGCAAGTGGCAACTGCGCACGGGTCGCGGCTCGGTCACGTCCGACACTGTGATTGTTGCAACCAACGGCTATACCGGCCCGCTGGTGCCGAAACTACCCAACAGTATCTTGCCCCTGACCCCGATTCAGATCGCAACAAACCCGTTGCCGGAAGACGTCATCGCTTCGATTCTGCCGCAGGGGCACACAATCTCGGACAGCCGACGTATCATCATGTACGCACGGCGAGAGCCGGACAATCGGTTGGTCTACGGTGGGTTGGGGCGTGTGGATGGCGCAGGCAACCTGGGCGGTTTTGATTGGCTTCAACGAGACGCCGAACGCGTTTTCCCTCAGTTGAAAGGAGCCAATTGGTCCCATCGTTGGGGCGGGCGCATCGCGGTCACCGACGACCACCTGCCCCACCTCCATGAACCTCAGCCAGGTCTTTTAATCGGGCTAGGATACAACGGGCGCGGTGTTGCCATGTCACATGTGATGGGCCGTGTTCTGGCCGAGCGTGCGTTGGGGGCTGACCCTGAGTCGCTGACCTTTCCAACAACCCCGGTGCGAACTATGCCCTATCGCCCGTTCAAGGTTGCAGGTCTGGGAACGGCGATCTGGTCGATGCGTTTGATGGATTGGCTGGAAACCAGATAGCGCCAGACGACGCCATGTCGTTTTGGTTTTTTCAACCGCCAAAACGTAAAAGAGGCGGCAATCGCCGCCTCAGTCTCAGCCTTTCATTCCGTCCCAGAAGGATTTCACGGAAGAGAAGAAGCTTTTTGATTCCGGGTGGTTGTCTTCACCCAGATCCTCAAATTCACGCAGCAGCTCTTTCTGACGGCTCGTCAGATTGACCGGAGTTTCCACCGCCAGTTCGATGAACATATCACCAACGCCACCACCACGCAGAGCGGGCATGCCTTTGCCGCGCAGGCGCATTTGGCGACCTGACTGACTGCCTGCCGGAATCTGGACACGCCCCCGCCCGCCATCGATGGTCGGCACTTCGATCGAACCGCCCAGCGCCGCCTTGGCCATGCTGACCGGAACCCGGCAATAAAGGTTTACGCTGTCGCGTTCGAACAGCTTGTGGTCAGAGACCTCGACAAAGATATAGAGATCGCCCGGAGGACCACCGCGCATCCCAGCTTCACCCTCACCAGCCAGTCGAATCCGTGTTCCGGTTTCAACACCGGCCGGAATGTTGACGGACAGGGCACGGTCCTTTTCGACACGACCTGATCCCTGGCAGGATTTGCAGGGGTTCTTGATGATCTGACCCAGCCCCGAACAGGTCGGGCAGGTGCGCTCGACCGTGAAGAAGCCCTGTTGCGCCCGCACCTTGCCCATGCCGGAACAAGTGGGGCAGGTTGTGGGTTCAACACCGCCTTCAGCGCCGGTTCCATCACAGGACGAACAGGCTACGGCGGTGGGGACGTTAATGGTTTTCTGCAGGCCCGAGAACGCCTCTTCCAGCGTCACACGCAGATTGTAGCGCAGGTCCGATCCGCGCGCGGCACGACGACCGCCGCCGCCACCGCGTTGGCCACCCATGAAATCGCCGAACAGATCGTCGAAAACGTCCGAGAACGCGCTCGAGAAGTCGCCCTGACCAAAGCCGCCGCCGGGACGCCCGCCGCCGCCCATGCCATTTTCAAATGCGGCGTGGCCGAAACGGTCGTAAGCTGCCTTTTTGTCGGCGTCGCGCAGCACGTCATAGGCTTCGTTCGCCTCCTTGAACTGCGCCTCGGCATCCGGGTTGTCTTTGTTGCGGTCGGGATGCAATTCCTTGGCTTTCTTGCGAAAACCCTTTTTGATCTCGTCCGCCGATGCACCTTTGGCTACGCCGAGCACATCGTAATAGTCGCGTTTTGACATCAGTATTTCCTTCTGCCTCAACGTAATCGGGCCGGCCCGGCAACCGGACCGGCCCAAATTGGCCCGGTTACCCGTTACTTACGCTTGTCGTCGTCCAGATCTTCGAACTCGGCGTCGACAATGTCATCGTCGCCCGGTGCGGCATCTGCTGCGGCAGGTTCGTCTTCACCTTCCTCGGACTGCGCCTTGTAGATGGCTTCGCCCAGCTTCATGGCAGCTTCGGTGACATTCTGGATGCCCGACTTGATCTTGTCGGCATTCTCGGTCTCCAACTCGTCCTTCAGTGCGGCAATGGCCAGCTCGATGGCTTCGATGGTGGTCGGGTCGACCTTGTCGGAATGTTCTTCCATCGACTTCTCGGTCGAATGGATGAGGCTTTCCGCCTGGTTCTTGGCGTCGACCAGTTCGCGGCGTTCCTTGTCGGCTTCCGCGTTCTCTTCGGCGTCCTTGACCATCTTTTCGATGTCCTCGTCGGACAGACCGCCCGAAGCCTGGATGGTGATCTTCTGCTCTTTACCGGTGCCTTTGTCCTTGGCCGAAACCGAGACAATACCGTTGGCGTCGATGTCAAACGTCACCTCGATCTGAGGCATACCGCGCGGTGCGGGCGGAATGTCTTCAAGGTTGAACTGACCCAGGATCTTGTTGTCCGCAGCCATTTCACGCTCACCCTGGAACACGCGGATGGTCACGGTGTTCTGGTTGTCCTCGGCAGTCGAAAAGACCTGAGACTTCTTGGTCGGAATGGTCGTGTTGCGGTCGATCAGACGGGTGAACACGCCACCCAGCGTTTCGATGCCCAGCGACAGCGGAGTTACGTCCAGCAGAACAACGTCTTTGACGTCGCCTTGCAGAACACCGGCCTGAATGGCGGCGCCCATGGCAACCACTTCGTCCGGGTTCACACCCTTGTGCGGCTCTTTACCGAAGAATTTGGTGACCTCTTCGATCACTTTCGGCATCCGGGTCATACCACCGACCAGAACAACTTCGTCCACGTCAGCAGCCGACAGGCCAGCGTCTTTCAGAGCGGCGGCGCAAGGCTTCATCGACTTCTTGATCAGGTCCGCAACCAGCGATTCCAGCTTGGCACGGGTCAGCTTCATGACCATGTGCAGCGGCTGACCGTTCGAACCCATCGAGATGAACGGCTGGTTGATTTCGGTCTGCGAGGTCGAGGACAGTTCGATCTTGGCTTTCTCAGCGGCTTCTTTCAGACGCTGCAACGCCATCTTGTCGGCGGACAGATCGACGCCATGCTCTTTTTTGAACTCATCGGCCAGGTAGTTGACGATGCGCATGTCAAAGTCTTCACCACCCAGGAAGGTGTCACCGTTGGTCGATTTGACCTCGAACAGGCCGTCGTCGATTTCCAGGATGGTCACGTCGAAGGTTCCACCACCAAGGTCATAAACCGCGATGGTTTGGGTTTCTTCCTTGTCCAGACCGTAGGCCAGAGCAGCTGCTGTCGGTTCGTTGATGATCCGCAGCACTTCCAGACCGGCGATTTTACCGGCGTCTTTGGTAGCCTGACGCTGTGCGTCGTTGAAGTAGGCCGGTACGGTAATGACCGCTTGTGTGACTTCTTCACCCAGATAGCTTTCAGCCGTTTCCTTCATCTTACCCAGAGTGAAGGCCGAGATCTGGCTTGGGGAGTACTTTTCACCGCGGGCTTCGACCCACGCGTCGCCGTTGCCGCCATCAACGATGGCATACGGCACCATCTTCTTGTCTTTTTCGACTTCTGCATCATCCACACGACGACCGATCAGGCGCTTGACGCCAAAGATCGTGTTGTCGGGGTTGGTGACCGCCTGACGTTTTGCAGGCTGACCGACCAGGCGCTCATCTTCGGTGAAGGCGACGATCGAGGGCGTGGTCCGCGCCCCTTCGGCGTTTTCGATGACCTTCGGCTGCGAGCCGTCCATGATGGCCACACACGAGTTGGTGGTTCCGAGGTCAATCCCGATTACTTTTCCCATTTTTGCAATCCCTTTCTCTTCAAGGCGATGTCTCGAGAACCGGACCCGTTACGGCATCCCGTCCCCGATCTGATGTGCGCGACAGCACTACCATCGCGCGTCCCGGCGTATATAAGGGCCAGACCAAGGGCCTGCAAGCACCGTAAAAGGCAGGTTTTCGGGAATCTGTGGCCTTTTTTGGCAAGGATTTGGAAAGGATTGGGGTTTCCGGAATGGCACGGCTGGTTTTGCGGGGTTTCGATATCAGAAAAGCCTATCTGGATCCTGCGGCACAGGCGCAGATTATCGGTGATTTGCGGTCGATTCTAAAATCCGCGCCGTTGTTTCGTCCGGTAACGCCTTCGGGCAAAGAAATGTCAGTGCGGATGACCTCGGCCGGGGCTTTGGGTTGGGTAACGGACAAAGCGGGCTATCGGTATCAGGATCAGCATCCAAAGGGCGGAGTTTGGCCCGGCATACCCGCAAGTATTCTAGATATTTGGCGAGATCTGGTCAGCACAGAGCGTGAACCGGATTGCTGTTTGGTCAATTACTATGGTGAAGGTGCAAAGATGGGCCTGCATCAGGATAAGGACGAAGCCGATTTTTCCTGGCCTGTTTTATCAATTTCTCTGGGCGATGACGCCCTGTTTCGCATTGGCAACACGACACGGGGCGGCAAGACCGAGTCGATCTGGCTCAGCTCGGGCGATGTGGTCGTGATGGGTGGGCCCGCGCGGCTGGCGTATCACGGGGTGGACCGGATCAGGTTCGGATCGTCGCGCCTGTTGCCCAAGGGTGGGCGGATCAATCTCACATTGCGGGTGGCGCGTTAACGGCGGGCATTCCAGCTTTGCGAAACATGCTGGCGCGTAAAGAACTCACCCATCAATCCGATCATCAACAGGGCGATCCCGACCCAGACCGCGTACTCCCAACTGGTATTGCGGGGGAAATAGTTGCGGAAAATGAAGCCGCGACATTGATCGATGATATGGAAAAGCGGATTCCACGCAAACATCATCAACAACCAACCGCCCATTGTGTTTGCAACGAACATCTTTCCCGAGAACACCATGTTCATCCGACGGTATATGTTCGTCAGCATCGAAACGGTTGTCGGAAACCAAGGTTTGATCGCCATGAACACAAGCCCGATCGCACACCCCGTAAACCACGCCAGCAGCACCATGCCAAAGGCACCACCTGGGTTCTCAATCTCTAAAGGAGCAACCGCGACACTGTATATGAACAGGAGGACGAACATGGCCATCACCTGCTTGTACAACGTGCTGAATGCGGCGGATAAGATCAGGACCATCACGTTCATCGGTGAATGCAGCGTCATCGGATTGTTGGCCGCACCAACCCCCGAGATCGCCCCGATCGACTGAATGTGGATCATGAATGGAAAGACACCGGACAAGATATACATCAGGAATTCACCCCTGATCTTGGCAACGCCGCCCCGACCCAGCAATGTCATGAGCAGGTAAAATACCATGCACATCACCACCAGCTGCACGATGTTGATCAGAATAGCGATAACCGCATTCGGGTGTTGCGAACGCACGTTCCTGACAACCGCGTGGAACACCAGTTCAGCAGTTGTAAACGCGCCGCCCAGCAGCGATTGATTACGCTTGAAGTAATACACTCGAAGGTCTTTCCTGCGTCACTGCCCTCAATCTGGCATGAATATCTTGCCGTTCCGTAACCGCCGCATCATAAGTCGGTCATGAGTTTGGATCAACAAACCAAAGGAACGGAGCATTTTTGTGACTTATGACGCGCTTATCCCGGTCATCCGACGTCTGGCCCTAGAAGCAGGTGACAGGATCATGGAGATCTATGAGGCGGATGATTTCGACGTCAAAGTCAAATCTGACTCCAGCCCGGTGACCGAGGCGGATGAGGCCGCAGACGCGTTGATTTCCGCCGGTCTGCGAGAGGCCTTCCCCGATGTTCTGCTGGTCACAGAAGAGCAGGCCGCGTCACACTCGGAAAAAGGCGATACCTTCCTGATTGTGGATCCGCTGGATGGCACCAAGGAATTCATTAACCGTCGTGGTGATTTTACCGTCAACATTGCGCTGGTCGAAAACGGTATGCCAACGCGAGGCGTGGTTTATGCGCCAGCAAGGGGTCGTATGTTCTATACGCAAGCCGATGGCCGGTCGGTCGAGGAAACAGGCGCGTTTGACAAGGACACTCATGGCGATTTGACGGAAATATCGGTCTCTAAACCGGACAATTCGGCGCTTTTGGTGGTGGCTTCGAAATCCCACAGGGATCAGGCGACCGAGGATTACATCAACAAATACCAAGCCAAAGACAGCAAAAGCGCCGGGTCGTCTCTCAAGTTCTGTCTGGTGGCGACGGGTGAGGCCGATGTCTACCCGCGCGTCGGGCGTACCATGGAATGGGACACCGCTGCGGGCCACGCGGTTTTGGCCGGTGCTGGTGGCCGGGTCGTGCGTTTTGACGACCATTCGCCGCTGCTCTATGGCAAAGAAGGATATGCCAACCCGTTTTTTATCGCCTACTCTCCGGGTGTTGAACTGAAGGAAGCCTGATGTCTGTTCTGATTGCCATCCCAGCCCGATACGCTTCGACCCGCTATCCGGGCAAACCATTGGTGCCGCTATCTGGTGCCACAGGTACGGCTATGACATTGATCGAACGGTCCTGGCGCGCGGCCAAGTCTGTCTCGGGTGTTGATCGCGTGGTGGTTGCAACGGATGACGATCGTATCCGCGAGGTCTCAGAGGGGTTTGGGGCCGAAGTGGTCATGACCTCTGAGAATTGTCAGAACGGTACCGAGCGCTGTGCCGAAGCGCATGAAGTTCTGGGGGGTGGGCATGATATCGTGGTCAACCTGCAAGGCGATGCACCACTGACACCGCACTGGTTTGTCGAAGACCTGATCGCAGGCCTACGCGCCGCGCCGGACGCCGGTGTTGCGACGCCCGTTCTGCGCTGCGACGGCGATGCGCTGAACAGTCTACTGAACGACCGTAAGCATGACCGTGTTGGTGGGACAACGGCCGTGTTTGGGCGCGATCACAGCGCGATGTATTTCTCGAAAGAGGTCGTACCGTTTACCTCGCAATCCTATGCAGGTGACGAGCCCACTCCGGTGTTTCACCATGTGGGGGTTTACGCTTATCGTCCCGACGCGTTGGCGGCATATCCGGGCTGGCCCACCGGCCCGTTGGAGCAACTGGAAGGGCTGGAGCAACTCAGGTTCATGGAGAACGGCCGCAAGGTCCTGTGCGTCGAGGTCGAAGCCAAAGGCCGACAATTCTGGGAGCTAAACAATCCGCAGGACGTGCCCAAGATCGAAGAGATGATGGCGGCGATGGGGCTGGAGTAACAGATTTTCCCCATGACACCCGGCGGCCCCTATATGTTTTGTAAAAGTAATTCGGTTTCAAAGGGCGCATCATGACATCTATCCTCGTAACTGGCGGTGCCGGGTATATCGGCTCGCACGCGTGCAAGGCGCTGGCGAAGGCAGGCTACGTCCCGGTGACTTACGACAATCTGGTCACAGGATGGCAGGATGCAGTGAAATACGGCCCGTTCGAGCAAGGCGACCTGCTGGACCGGGATCGCCTGGATCAGGTGTTCACCAAACACAAGCCTGCCGCAGTGATGCATTTTGCGGCCCTCAGCCAGGTGGGTGACGCAATGCGTCAGCCGGGGCTCTATTGGTCAAACAACGTTACGGGTTCATTGACCTTGATCGAAGCTGCGGTTGCAGCCGGGTGCCTGGATTTCGTGTTCTCATCCACATGCGCCACCTATGGCGAACATGACAACGTGGTTCTGGATGAATCCACCGCGCAGTACCCTCTGAACGCCTATGGTGCCTCAAAACGCGCAATCGAGGACATCCTGAAAGATTTCGAAGCCGCCCATGGCCTGCGCCATGTCATCTTTCGCTATTTCAATGTTGCCGGGGCAGACCCGGAAGGAGAAGTGGGCGAGTTTCACCGGCCCGAAACACACCTGATACCCCTGATGTTGGATGCGATTGACGGAAAACGTGAGGGCCTGACCGTCTTTGGCACCGATTATGACACCCCCGACGGCACATGTATCCGCGACTATGTACATGTCTGCGATCTGGTCGACGCGCATGTGCTGGGGTTGGACTGGCTGGAACAAGGCAAGGAAAGCCGTGTCTTCAACCTGGGCACCGGATCGGGATTTTCCGTGCTCGAGGTGATCGAGCAATCCAAATCTGTCACCAACCGCCCCGTGCCTTATTCAACCGGGCCGCGTCGGGCTGGCGATTGCACCAAGCTGGTCTCTGGCTCTGTGCGGGCTGAAACCGAACTGGGATGGACGCCAAAACGCTCAACGTTAGAGACGATGATAGCGGACGCCTGGCGCTGGCATCAGAACGGCCATTACGAAAAATGAGCCGCCCGTGACCTCCGGTACTGTGCAGAACCTGCCGCAGATCAGTTGGCGGCAAAAGTACCGATTGCGCTGGAAACGTCGACGGCTGCTTTGGCGGTCCTTGCGCAGCCGACACCAGTTGACGTGCCTGAAAGACCAGACCCGCGAAATCCACGCGGGGGATGTGCTGGCCTTTATCACCTTGCGTAACGAGATAACCCGCCTGCCCTGGTTCTTTCGTCACTACCGTCAATTGGGCGTGCGTCGTTTTCTGATCGTCGACAACGGCAGCAACGATGGCTCGACTGAGTTTCTGCTGGATCAACCGGATGTATCTGTCTGGCAAACCTACTCCAGTTATCGGGGATCACGATTTGGCCTGGATTGGCTAACCTGGCTTCAGATGCGGTATGGGCACAATCACTGGTGTCTGATGGTCGATGCGGATGAGCTGTTGATTTATTCCCAGTGCGATACCCGGTCCCTGCAGGATCTGACGGCCTGGTTGGACCAACAAGGCAGGGTGGGTTTTGGCGCGTTGATGCTGGACCTCTATCCCAAAGGTCCGTTGGGCCGCGACGGCTATGATCCGCACACCGACCCAACAGATCTGCTGTGTTGGTTCGATTCAGGTCCATATCGCGCAGAGCGGCAAAGCCCGATGGGCAACCTGTGGGTTCAAGGCGGCGCGAGAGAACGGAATTTCTTCGCTCAAACGCGGCAACGATCCCCCACGCTGAATAAGATCCCGCTTATACGCTGGTCGCGACGGTATGCCTATGTGAACTCATGCCATTCCGCCCTACCGCGCCACTTGAACACCGCTTATGACGGACCGGGCGGGTCGGCGCCTTCAGGGGTGTTGTTGCATACAAAATTCCTGCCGGAGGTGGTTGAAAAGTCCAGATCTGAAAAGCAACGACGCCAGCACTTTCATGATCCGAACCAATTCGGCGCGTATTATGACGGCATCCTTAATCAACCGGACATGTGGACACCACAATCTGTGCAATACACTGGCTGGGCTCAGTTGCAAGAATTGGGGCTGATGTCAGGCCAAGGCTGGGTGCTGCAATGAAAACGCATCAGTCAACGACACGTTTACCTTTATTGGGGTCTAAAGAGTTGCCTCAGAAGATGCAAAAGTGGCATAAACCGGTAATGCCTTGTCTCGCCAACAGCAAAGACGAGGTCGGGGAAAGCTCGCGTTATAAAAAGGTTGGGCAGTCACGTGAGCCTGTTTGAGTCCTACAAGATGAGATTGCGGCGCAAGCGCCGTATTTTGCGCTGCCTCAGGCGGCGTCGTGAACTCAAGCCCGCCAGCGTCAACACATCCGCAATCCGCCGCGACGACATCCTGTTGATGAGCGTTATTCGTAACGAAAAAATCCGTCTGCCATTCTTTCTGGAATACTATCGCAAGCTTGGCATCAACCACTTCCTGTTCATCGACAACAACAGCGATGACGGAAGCTTTGAGTTCCTGAAAGAACAGGCCGACGTATCGGTTTGGCGCACCACAACCAGTTATAAACGCGCGGGGTACGGTCTGGACTGGTCGAACTATATCCTTCGCAAATATGCCCATGGACATTGGGTTCTGACCGTCGATCCGGATGAGTTCTTCATCTACCCCTTTTGCGATACCCGCCCGATCCGCGCCTTGACGGACTGGCTGGATGGCAGCGCTGTGCGCAGTTTTGGAACCATGTTGATCGACATGTACCCCGAAGGTCCTGTCGATGCCGAACCCTACCGAGAAGGTCAGGACCCGTTCGAAATTGCGCGTTGGTTCGATTCCGGGAACTACATGATCACCAAAAACCCGGATTACAAAAATCTTTGGATTCAAGGCGGCCCCAGGGCGCGCGTGTTCTTCCGCGAAAACCCATCCAAGGCTCCGGCATTGAACAAGATTCCCTTGGTGAAATGGGATCGGCGGTATGTTTATGTCAGCTCGACCCACTCACTTTTGCCCCGTGGCCTGAATCAGGTTTATGACGAATGGGGCGGAGAAAAAGCCAGCGGGTCCCTGCTTCATGCCAAATTGATCAACACTCTTGGCGACAAAGCACGCGAGGAATTGGAGCGCGGTCAACACTATCGCGGATCGGGTGAATACAAAGCCTATGCCGCGCAGCTTGAAGAAAAGCCCGTTTTTTGGTGCGAATGGTCCGAGGCTTACATTAACTGGAGACAACTTGAGATTCTGGGCCTGATGTCCAAGGGGAACTGGGCATGAGCGGTCTGGGCATCGTTATGCTGGTCCATACATCGCTGGACCGGGCCGAACAGGTGGCACGACACTGGACGGCCGCAGGATGCCCGGTGGTGATCCATGTCGACCGCAAAGTATCCGATGGTATCTATACGCGCTTTAAAGCGTCTTGCTCGAACGATCCCAGGATTGTGTTTTCTGAGCGCCACAAGTGCGATTGGGGGGGATGGGGTATCGTTGCCGCCTCACAAAGCGCATCCGAGGTGATGCTGGACCAATTCCCTGACGTACGGCATGTGTTTTTGTCCTCTGGGGCCTGCCTGCCGCTGCGACCCGTTCAGGAACTTATCGATTACCTGGCCGACCGACCCCGCGTTGATTTTATCGAAAGCGCGACAACATCCGATGTCAGCTGGACGATCGGAGGGCTGGACCACGAGCGATTTACCCTGAGATTCCCGTTTTCATGGCGCAAACAACGCAAGCTTTTTGACACATATGTCAGGCTGCAACGTGCAGTGGGGTATCGCAGGCGCATTCCAGATGGTTTGGTGCCACATATGGGCAGTCAGTGGTGGTGCCTTACCCGCCAAACACTTTCGGCTATTCTTCAGGATCCCAAGCGCAAGCAGTATGACCTGTATTTCCGCCATGTTTGGATCCCCGATGAAAGCTATTTTCAAACCCTGGCCCGGCAGTATTCCACACATATTGAAAGTCGGTCCTTAACCCTGTCCAAGTTCGACTATCAGGGCCGCCCGCATATTTTCTACGACGATCACCTGCAATTGCTGCGACGCTCGGATTGCTTTGTCGCCCGAAAGATATGGCCTCAGGCAGAGCGGCTTTATCAGGCGTTTCTGACGGACCAGACCAGCGCTATGAAACCGGCAGAACCTAACCCTGGCAAGATTGATCGCATCTTCTCGAAAGCCGTTGAAAGACGGACACGTGGCCGCGACGGGCTGTACATGCAAAGCAGGTTTCCACGACACGGGAGCGAAAACGGCCTGACATCTTCGCCCTATTCGGTGTTTCAGGGCTTTTCTGAACTGTTTGAGGATTTCGAAACCTGGTTGTCGACGGCCACAAGCACAAAGGTCCATGGCCATCTGTTTGGACCCGACCGGGCCGAATTTGCGCAAGGCGAAACCATAACAAACGGCGCCCTCAGTGACTGCGCTTCGTTGCGGGATTATAACCCCACAGCTTTCCTGTCCAATTTGATCTGGAACACACGAGGGGAACGGCAGTGCTTTCAGTTCAGCCCCCGGGACACACAGGAAATTAATTGGTTTCTCGCGCGTGACAAGAACGCCCAGATTTCGGTTATCACCGGGGCATGGGCAATTCCGCTGTTCCGATCAAACCTGAACTTTTCGGAAATCCGATGCGAAGCCGCGCGATTGCAGCAGATTGAAACCAAACAGCTTGAGGTGATGACCTCGGTCTGGACCAAAGCCCGTATGCGGAGCTGGACTTTGGCCGACTTCATAGAATCGCCGATGGACCCGTTGCAAACGATCCTTGACGAGATTGGCGCAAATCAGGCCAGCCACCTGACAGAAGTGCCCACCATGGTTGACTTGTCCGGGTTCGGGAAGTTCCTACAAAACCTCAAGAATCAGGGAATGCATCCCTATCTGATGGGTGATTTCCCGTCTGACGACGTATTTGGCCGGCAAACAAAACCTTTCCGCAAACCCTATCTGGTGCAGTGACGGTCGATGGCAGCCAACTATGATTACTTCGTCGTACTGGCGGCCATGCGCACAGGATCGAATTTGCTGGAGGCAAACCTGAACGCGCTGGATGGCGTGACCTGCCATGGTGAGGCTTTTAACCCGCATTTTGCCGGTAATCTGAAATCTGAAACTCTGCTGGGCCTGTCGCTGGAAGACCGTGACGCGGATCCGTCAAAGTTGCTCAAGGCCATTCGCTCGGCCCCCGGTAACATCAACGGGTTCCGATATTTCCAGGAACATGACCCACGCATCCTGAAACCGGTCCTGAATGACCCTCGCTGCGCCAAGATCATTCTGACGCGCAACCCGCTGGACAGTTACCTTTCGCTGAAAATCGCACGGGCCACCCAGCAATGGCTGCTGAAAAACGTCAAACGACGCGTCGAGGCAGAGATTGCTTTTGATACGCAAGAATTTGCGGACTATCTGGATCAGATCCAAAACCACCAGCACATGCTACGGCGGCATTTGCAAAAGACGGGTCAGAACGCGTTTTTCATCACGTATGACGACCTGACCGAGCTGGACGTTCTGAACGGTCTGGCGGCATGGCTGGGGGTTAAAGCGCGTTTGGCCCGGCTGGATGACACGCTGAAACCGCAAAACCCGGCGCCTGCGGTTTCAAAGGTCACCAACCCCGAAGAAATGACCCAAGCGTTGCAGGATGTAGATCGCTTTGGGTTGCATGAGACCACTGGATTTGAGCCGCAACGCGGGGCCGCCGTACCGCAATACATCGCGGCACCAAAATCCGCCCTGATGTATTTGCCCATTCGTAGCGGGTTAGAGCCTGTTGTCGGCCAATGGTTGGCTGACTTGGATGGCAGCTCGGCTGACGATTTGATCACCGGTCGAAACCGAAAACAAATCCGTACATGGCTGAGGGATCATCCCGGTCATCGAAAGTTCACCGTCCTGCGACACCCGCTGGCACGGGCGCATACGGCTTTTTGCCAACACATCCTGAGCACAGGGCCGGGCAGTTATAAGATGGTGCGAAACTATCTTCGCAACCGGCTCAAGATGCCGATCCCCGGACAGGTACGGGACACGAATTACTCGGTCGAACAGCACCGGGATGCGTTTGCCGCTTTTCTGGGCTTCTTGAGCCTGAACCTGAACGGTCAGACGCCAATCCGCGTTGATGGGACGTGGTGCAGCCAATCACGGGTTTTGGACGGGATTGCCAGTTTCCTCTTGCCCGACCTGATCCTACGAGAGGACGAGTTGGCGACAGCACTTCCCGCATTGGCACAAGAGGCTGGGCATTCACACCCGCCCGTGCCGGGCCCATGTGTACCCGATGTGCCGTTTACGTTGAGCCAGATCTACGACGTGGAGCTTGAGGCGCTGGCAGCCGAGGTCTACCAGCGCGACTATGAAGTGTTTGGGTTTGGTGCCTGGATGCCAACCAGCGCTAAGGGCGCAAGGTGATAAGCGTACCTTTGTTCACCATGGCATAGATCTCTTCCATCTCGTCATTCTTGACCGCGATGCATCCCGCCGTCCAATCCGGTGTTTTGCGCGCGCGCTTAAACTCAGACCGAAGATTGGGCTGGCCGTGGATGAAAATATCGCCCCCCGGATCAACGCCCGCGGCCTTGGCCTGCGCGACATCCTGAGAGTTGGGGTACGAGATGCCCAACGACAGGTGATAACGGCTGCGGGGATTCCGGCGGTCGATCAGATAGGTGCCCTCGGGCGTTCGACCGTCACCTTTCTTGGTCTTTGTTCCGCGTGGCGCAAAGCCCAAATCAACTTCATATTCACGCAAAACCTGCTCATGATGCAGAAGATAGAGTTTTCGCGCGCCCTTGTTGACCACCAAAGAGGTCACTTCGGGCCCATCATAAGTCAAAAATCTTGGGCTGGCTGAGGCACAAGCCGAAAGGCTCAGCGTTGCCATCGCCCCCAATCCGAATGCTCGACGATCCATGTTTCACTGCCTGCTCTGTTTTTTGGGGACTAATATGCCAAAAACCTTAAGAAACGGAAATCACTTTTTGCTGTTCATCTGCTCGGTCAGGCGACGCTCGATGTTTTCCAGCCGTTCCAGCACCTCATCACGATAGGCGTCGGTTTTAACCTCGTCTTCTGCGTGATGGGCATCCTGCATCGAGTTCACGATCAAACCGACCAGCAGGTTCACCACAGCGAAAGTCGTAACCATGATAAATGGGACAAAAAACAGCCAGGCGTAAGGATAAACCTCCATCACGGGGCGGACGATGCCCATGGACCAGCTTTCCAACGTCATAATCTGGAACAAGGTGTACGCCGACAGACCCAGATCACCGAACCATACGGGGAAAGAGTTCGAGAACAGCTTGGTCGAGATCACAGCGCCAATATAGAACAGGATTGCCATTAGCAGGAAAACGCTGGCCATCCCGGGCAGGGCAGAAATGAACCCTTCGACCACGCGACGCAGACGCGGCGCGACGGAAATTACCCGTAACACCCGCAGTATTCGCAGCGCCCGCAATACGGAAAGGCTGCCGGCGCTGGGGACAAGTGCGATGCCCACGATTAGAAAATCAAATATGTTCCAGCCACTTGTGAAGAACCTGCGCCCGGTCGCAAGCAGCTTCATCGTGATCTCAGCCACGAAGATCGCAAGGCACAGCTTGTCCAGTGTGACAATCAGCGGCCCTGCCGCCTCCATCAGGGTGGGCGACGTCTCCATCCCCAAAAGAATCGCATTGAAAATGATGACAGCCGTGATGAAACGCCCGAACGCCGGGGCTTCGATGATGGTCAGCAAGCGCTGTTTGACACCCATGTGTCGCGATCTCCTGTCTGGTCAAGATGCGGCGTTCAGGACAAACCGCGCAGCAAGTTCCGTATGTGACGACCATCGAAATTGGTCAACGACCTGTACCCATTCAAGGGTGTAGCCTGCGTTAACAAGGATTTTTGCATCCCGTGCAAAACTCACCGGGTTGCACGAAACGTAAGCAATCACCGGGCACTTGGCTTGGGCCAGCTCTTCTACCTGCGCCTCGGCTCCGGCACGGGGTGGATCCAACACGATCGCGTCAAATGTCTTCAACTCGTCTGGCATTAACGGACGACGGAACAGGTCGCGGGCCTCAGTCGTTACGCGTTTCAAGCCCTGCGCCCTGCGCCAACCGTGATCCAACGCCTGAACCATGGCGGCCTCGCCTTCCACAGCATGAACTTCAGCAGTTTGGGCCAAAGGAAGGGAAAATGTACCGGTACCTGCAAACAGGTCGACAACGCGCTTGGCACCCTGTGTGGCCTCTGAAACAGCTTGTAATAGAGCCTGTTCTCCGTCCTTCGTCGCCTGCAGGAACGCGCCGGGTGGGGGTGTGACTTCAGCCGTTCCAAAACGTTGAAGCGGCGCTTGTCGCATGGCGATCACTTCATCATCCCAACTCAGCCGCGCCAAACCGTGTTTCTCTGTCGCTTGAGCGAGCGCCAGTTCCAGCGGCCCGTCCAATGGTTTGCCGCCTTTGACGGCTACATCCAACCCCCCTTCGGAGAGTGTAAGTGTAACCGCCAGAACACCCTTACGGCTTCCACCCAAAACGGCCAGCGCTTCAGCCACAGGAATGGCCGCGATCAATTCGGGATTCAGCAACCGGCAGTCGGGGATTTCCGTGATCGTGTCCGACGCGCGACCATGAAACCCGGCCAATGTGCCTTTCTTTGTTCGCCTTACGGCAATCGTCGCACGTCGGCGCGATTGTTCTGGCGACGTGTGGATCGGGCGCATCGGTGCATCCAGACCTTGTGCGGCCAAGGCGTTGTTTACAATTTCAAGCTTCCAATCGGCCACAAAGGCGTCAGACGCATGCTGCAACTGACACCCTCCGCAGGCTTTGTAGTGGCGGCACGGGGCTTTGATCCGGTCTTCAGACGGTGCTTCCACACGAATCTCCGTCAGCACCTGACCTGCCAGAGTTCCGTTGACAACCTCACCCGGCAGGGTGCGCGGGGCATAGACGGGGCCATCGGCAATGCCGTCGCCCTGATGGCCGAGCCGTGTGATTGTAAATTGCTGCGTCATGAGGGGCCTGATAGCCGGGCTTTGACGCCAACAAAACCCCTTAGGGCACTTTGCGTTTGCATTGGATCGCAAAACGCTGCCTCTCCCTCCGGTCGAGCGCGCATTCCGATACGCTTTGGTTAAGAAAACCGCAAAGGTCCTTATTCCGCAGCTTCCGCCTGAATAAATCCGCCTGATTGACGGTGCCAGAACCGCGCATAAAGCCCGCCTTGATCCAGCAGCGCCTCATGCGTTCCGCTTTCGACAATCCGCCCCTGGTCCAGAACGACGATCCGATCCATCTCGCTGAGGGTGGACAGGCGGTGCGCAATGGCCAGAACGGTTTTACCTTCCATGACACGATGCAGCGCGGTCTGAATCGAGGCTTCAACCTCGGAATCCAGCGCCGAGGTTGCTTCGTCCAGAACCAAAATCGGCGCGTCCTTCAAAATGGCGCGGGCCAAAGCGATCCGTTGACGCTGCCCGCCGCTGAGTTTTACACCCCTTTCCCCCAGATGAGCGTCATAGCCTTGGCGACCGTTGGCATCCTCAAGGCTGAGGATGAATTCATGCGCCTCGGCCTTTTTCGCGGCGGTGATCATCTCATCCTCGGACGCATCCGGGCGACCGTACAGGATGTTTTCGCGCGCCGAACGGTTGAACATCGCCGTTTCCTGCGTGACCATACCGATCTGGCGGCGCAAGCTGTCTTGCGTCACCAGCGACACGTCCTGCCCGTCAATAGAAATGGCGCCGCTTTCCCTGTCATAGAGTCGAAGCAGCAAGGACACGAGCGTCGATTTCCCCGCCCCTGAAGCGCCGACGATACCCAGCTTTTCGCCGGGTTTTATGGTCAGGGACAGATCGATGACACCACCAACGTCCCGACCATAAGCAAAACTGACATGCTCGAACGAAATAGATCCATCGCTCACGGCGAGGTCTTTTGCGCCCCCAGCGTCTTCGACCCGGTCCCGCTTTGCCAGCGTCTTCATCCCGTTTTCGATCTCGCCCACATTGGCGTACAGACCCATCAGCGTGAAACTGACCCAGCCGGTCATTTGCGCGATGCGGATCGAGACCGCCCCCGCCGCGACGATATCACCGGCCGTCGCCATCCCGAGTTGCCACAACCAAAGTGTGGCGCCCAACAGCAGCACGGGCAACACCCCAGCTAATGTCATCAGAATGAACCGGAAACTGGCGGACAGTTTTCCAAAATCCAATGAGCGCTCGCGCAGTTCCACCATCGAATCGCGCGCAGCCTGATCTTCGAAAGCCGAATGCGCAAACAGCTTTACGGTTTTGATATTGGTGATCGTATCGACCACTTGTCCCGACACCATTGCCCGCGCCCCGGCCCGTGCGGCTGAACGTTTTCGGATGCGCGGCAGATACCAGCGGACAAGCATAAAATAGACAACCAACCAAGCGGCAAAGGGAAGCATCGCAAGAGGGTGAATCGACCCTAACAAAAGCAAAGATCCCGCCAAAGACGCCAAAGCAAACACAATGGCGCTGATCGTTTCCGACACGACCGACGCCATCGCATTTGACGTTTGCATCTGCTTCTGCGCGATACGCCCGGCAAAATCATCGTCGAAATACGTCACCGACTGGCCCAGCGTCCAACGGTTCAACTTCGCCAACACCAAAGGTGTGATGTTGGGCATGACAATGTAATTGTTCGACAAGGACGACAGGCCAAACAGGATCGGACGCACCAGCATGAAGAAGGCTACTGCGCCGAAGATCATCCACATGTTTTGCGCGCTCAGGAACTGTTCCGGACCGCTGGACGTTGCCACGTCGATCACGCGGCCCAAAATCCAGGCCGTGCCAGCCTCCATCGCACCGGCTGTGGCCGAGAAGAAAGCTGCAACAAACAACATCGGCCAGGCCCCGGACAGGCTCCAGCGAATGAACGCCCCCAACGTCTGTGGTGGGGGCGTTTCAGTGGTTTTGAACGGTTGGATGAGGTCAGCAGCCCTCATTCCGCGGCCTCCGGGTTCATGAAGCCGCCAGATTGACGCGCCCAGAACTGCGCGTAAAGACCGCCTTGCGCCAGAAGGTCGGAATGCGCGCCTTCTTCAACGATACGGCCACCATCCATGACCAGAATACGGTCCATCTGCGCGATCGTGCTGAGCCTGTGCGCAATGGCGATCACGGTTTTACCTTGCATCATGCCGTAAAGGGTTTCCTGAATTGACGCTTCGACCTCGGAATCTAGGGCAGACGTTGCTTCATCCAACAACAAAATCGGCGCGTCTTTCAGGATCACACGCGCCAGCGTCACGCGTTGCCGCTGCCCACCGGACAGCTTCACACCCCGCTCGCCTACATGCGCATCGTACCCCTTGCGTCCCTGCGGGTCTTGCAGGTCAAGAATGAAGTCATGGGCTTCGGCCTGTTTGGCGGCGGCGATCATCTGTGCTTCGGTCGCGTTGGGGCGACCATAAAGGATGTTATCACGCACCGACCGGTGCAGCAGTGCACTATCCTGCTGGACCATGCCGATATATCCACGCAGACTGTCTTGAGTGACATCCGCAATGTTCTGGCCATCAATTAGGATCGCACCACGTTCGACGTCATAAAACCGCAAAAGCAGCTTGACGAGGGTCGATTTACCAGCACCAGACCGCCCAATCAGGCCGATCTTCTCGCCGGGTTGAATGGTCAAATCAATATGATCCAACCCACCCGTCTTGCGGCCATAGTGATGCGAAAGATCACGAATTTCGATCTCGCCTTTGCTCAGCTTCAGAGGCTTGGCATCAGGTGCGTCCAACAATTGGATTGGCTGAGCAATCGTCTCCAGCCCCTCAGCCACAACACCAAGCTGGCGGAACAGGCTGGTCAGCGCCCACATGATCCATCCGGTCATGGCATTCAGGCGAAGGGTCAACGCGGTTGCTGCCGCGACCACGCCAACCGAGGCTTGGCCCTGCATCCAAAGCACAATCGCCCAACCGACCACTCCAACGATCAGGAAACCGTTCAAGGTGACCAGAAACGCGTCCATGATGGTGAAAATCCGCATCTCAACCTGCACGGTTCGGCGCGTTTCTTCGATAGCCTCGCGAGCGTAATTCATCTCTTGATCCGCATGCGCGAACATTTTGACCGAGTGGATGTTCGTATAGCTGTCGACCACACGCCCTGTCACAGTCGACCGTGCATCAGATGCCGCCTTGGACGCCGGACCTACGCGCAGGATCGCCCAACGGACCAACACCGCATATAGCGCAAACCAGATTACCAATGGCAAAAGAAGCCGCGCATCGGCGGCCATCAGCAAGACAGCAGCCCCAATCAGGTAAGCCAGCGAAAAGGAAATCGCGTCAAAGACCTGAAAAACCACCTCACCTGCGGCAGGCGGTGTCTGCATGATCCGGTTGGCAATCCGCCCGGCAAAATCGTT
The DNA here is from genome assembly GCF_056537285.1 of Ruegeria sp. CF8. Taxonomy (NCBI): domain Bacteria; kingdom Pseudomonadati; phylum Pseudomonadota; class Alphaproteobacteria; order Rhodobacterales; family Roseobacteraceae; genus Ruegeria; species Ruegeria sp. CF8. The sequence continues at coordinate 280,009 of NZ_JBQFRG010000005.1, forward strand.
TTCAAACCAGCTGACCGACTGACGCAAAACGTGTTTATGCGCCCGCCAGCGGAACAGCGTGCCGTATTGAGGCAGGATCGCATTGTTGATCACCAGCACATCCAGAATATGCAGAATGGGCCGCAACAGAAGAATAAACGCCGCCATCAGCAGCAGTTCGGTCCCGTGGTTCTGCCAGACTTCGGTGGGAGAGCCGACAAGCAAATCAACGACGCGCCCCATGTAATAGATCAGACCGACCTCAACCCCCGCCACAACAATGGACAGCAGCGTGGCCCAGACAAACACGCGGAAAAACGGCCGGGAATAGTCCAGCATGAACGGCCACAGCTTTGTCGGTGGCGCGTTGGACTCTTTGTAGGCGACAAAAGGGTCAATGAGGTTTTCGAAATAGCGAAACATGGAGAGTGCTCCGATTGAGCAGAAATGTAGACGTGCGAAGAAGAATGGCGCCTGAACACCACCCTTTACGGGGCAAGTGTCCTGGCTTTAGCCGAACCAGATCCCGTAATACATTCGCTGTCCTCCATCCATGTGACAGCCGCACGTAAGCACAAACTTTTTGATTTGTCATCCCCTTTTGAGACTTAGCGCTAACTTGCCAGCAACTCCTCGCGCGACAACGCAAAGCCGGATGCGATCCAGCGGTTCTCAAGTTCGGCCAGTTTCTGGCCCAGCGCTGGTCCTGTGAAGGTGGGGATCAGATCCTTGGCTTGAATTGGGAAACGAGCAGCCGCCCCTGTATGTAAGTCATGCCTCAGGTCTTCGGACCATGGTTGCTCCAAGAAGGCGCAACGCAGAAGGGTCTCATGCAAACCTCCTTCATCGCCATAGCGATAGCCCAACTCGGCCACACTGGTGGTGGCTTGTGCTTCCTCTCGCATCCGGGTCAAACGTTGCAGCTGCGAACGGCTCAGCCGCAATGTCGCAGCGTCTTCGGGCGTAGCAATGGCTGCCAGCCGTCGCACGGGATCGGGATCAGCACCCGCCGCTTGTTCGAGCGCAACAAGCGGCGCAAGGGATCGGTCATTTGCACCCGGCAAAAGCTGAGCCAAGACACCCGTGCTGCGCATTGTTGCAATTGCGGGGGCGGGATCGGGCGCGGCCAGTAGTTTCAGCAATTCCGCCCCGACCCGTTCGCGCGACAGCGATTCCAAACCATCAAGATTGGCACCAATGGCGGCCAGAGCGTCGGGATCAAAGCCAGCCTCCGGATTGCCATACCAGGCATGAAACCGGAAATAGCGAAGCGAGCGCAGATAGTCTTCGCGGATACGATTCTCGGCCGTTCCAATGAACCGAACCCGACGTGCCTGCAGGTCGGGTAATCCACCAAGCGGGTCTAACACTGCGCCATCGGGCCGTGCGTAGATCGCGTTCATGGTGAAATCGCGCCGCGCCGCGTCTTCCTCGACGTGATCAGAGAACGCAACAACAGCGCGCCGCCCGTCGGTTTCCACGTCACGCCGGAAGGTGGTGATCTCGTGCGGAATACCAGAGCTGACGACCGTGATCGTACCGTGGTCGATACCCGTTGGAATTGCCTTTAGCCCTGCAGCCTGCGCCATTTCGACCACCTGCTGGGGTCGCGCGTCGGTGGCAATATCGATGTCCGAGACCGGGGCGCCCAAAAGGGCGTTGCGCACACAGCCCCCCACAAAAAGTGCCTGAGCGCCGGATGAGGTCAAGGCCGCGCATACCTGTTGGGTCGCTGGCTCACTGACCCAATGCTCGTTAATCTGCATCATTCATTCACCCGTGCTGCAAGCCCGCGCAATATGCGGGCCGTCGCGCCCCAGATGTAATAGGGGCCGTACGGAACTGCGTAGTATCTGCGTTTCTGACCGCGCCAGCGGCGCGACTCAATCAGATAATTCTCGGGATCAAGAAGATGGGCAAGAGGGGTCGAGAAAACCTCATCTACCTCGCCGGGCTCGGGCACAGGTTCGAAGGTGTCACGTACGACTGCGACCACGGGTGTAACGTTGAAAGAGGTGACCGTTTCATGCATGGGCAGAAACCCCAAAACCTCGGGCTGGTCAACGGGCAGCCCAATCTCTTCATGCGCCTCGCGCAGGGCTGCCGCAGTCACGTCGGCGTCACTTTCATCCTGTTTACCGCCCGGAAATGCGATCTGACCGGGGTGATGCTTCAGGGCCGAGGACCGTTTGGTCAAAAGCACCCGAGGCGTTTCATAAGCCAGAGAGATAGCCACCAGAACACCGGCAGGGCGCAGACGCCGCCCGGGTGGCAGAACGGTGTCGGGGTTCAGGTCAAAGTCGCTGGACCCGTGACCGGGGCGGCGCAAGGCCGCCCGGATCTGTTCAACCGGATCATGCACCTTCGCTGTCTTCGGCTTCAAAGCCCACGGTTGTCGGGTCCAGCATGTAATGCGCACCACAGAACTGACAATCAGCCGTAACCAGACCCTCTGGCGTAGTCATCTTTTCGATGTCCTTTGCCGAATAGATTGACAGGCTTTGCCGCACCCGGTCCTCGGAACAGGTGCACCCAAACTGGACCGATTGCGCGTCGTAGACACGCGGCTGTTCCTCGTGGAACAGGCGCACCAAAAGGTCGGTCGGCGCAACCGAAGGGCCGATCATTTCCAGATCCTCGACGGTATCCAGCAGGATATTGACGCGGCCCCAGTTCTCTCCCTCTTCGCCGTCTACCAGATCGCTTGCGGTCAGAATCTCGCCCGTACCTTCACCCGATGCTGCAAAGGGCGACGCTTTGGGCATGTGCTGCAACATGATCCCGCCGGCGCGCCAATGCTCGCCCACGCCGGGCTCGGTCGATTTGCCAAAGCTCAGCGAGAACCGCGTCGGCAACTGTTCGGACTGAGCGAAATACGCCTCGGCACATGCGCTCAGCGATCCGCCCGCCAGGGGCGTGATGCCCTGATACGGCTGCGTGCCTTCGCCCTGGTCGATCATGATGGCGAAATACCCCTCGCCCACCTGATCAAAAGGTGCGGCGTCAGTCAGCCGGTCGCGGTCAAAGCTGGCATAGGCACGGATTTGGGCGGCTTGGCCCTCTTCCTGCGGCGCGTAATAGTCGGTTGCGATCATGCGCACCGCCCCTTTGGACTGCACCTGCAACGACAGCTTCCAGCGCAACGCAACGGTCTGGCCGATCAATGCGGTCAGCAAGGCCATTTCAGCCACCAGCGCTTCGACTTGCGGCGGATAATCGTGCTGCTTCAGGATGCCATCCAGCACGCCATCCAAACGGGCCACGCGGCCGCGCATGTCGGATGCATCAAGTTGAAAGGGCAGGACGGTATCGTCCCACGCGATTTTTGTTCCAAGAGACATGGGGTTTCCTTACACGCCACAGGTTGGCATACCGGCACCATATAGGTCGTACAGATTGGGTTTTAAGGGGCCATACATGATCAGACGGTTTGGCGAAACCCCTCAGGCAGGGCAGAAATACACGCAACGACCAGGCGTGTACGTGCTTTTGCCTCGTGGACGATCATTGCTGGTGACATGGTATGACGACGGCCTCAACCCAGAGCTGCAACTGCCGGGCGGAGGCATTGATCCGGGCGAATCGCCGATCACGGCCCTGCATCGCGAGGTATACGAAGAAACGGGCTGGCTGATCGCAACCCCGCGCCGTGTCGGTACCTTTCGCCGCTTTACCTATATGCCTGAATACGATCTGTGGGCGGAAAAGGTCTGCATGATCTATCGCGCGCGTCCTGTCCGCCGCATGGGCCCACCAGCCGAGGCGTTTCATGAGGCGCGATGGATAGATGCGTCAGATGCGGTGGAAAAGCTTGGCAATGACGGTGACCGACATTTTGCCAGAATGCATCTTTGGTCGCTTTAAGGACCGTTATATTCAAAGAACACAGCCGAGACGTCATCGCCGATTCCTTCTCTGGGCGACATGACCTGAGTCAGTCGCCAGAACATGTCATCCAGAAACTCGGACCCGCCATTCTCTGAAACAGAGTTTTGCGCCATTTCTTGCAAACCGCCTTCATCCAACAGGCCGCCATCTGCCAGAGGGCATTCGGTAAATCCGTCAGAATACAACAACAGCTTGTCCCCGGGTTGCAGTTTCGTCTCGATCTGATGGAAGCCTGCATCCTCGATCAAGCCTATAGGCAAACCACCATCGCCCAGAAACTCACTGCTGCCATCTTTGCGTAACAAAAGGGGGTGCGGATGCCCGGCCTGCACCATCTTCATAAGCCCGTTGCGCAGGTCAACAATGGCGTAGACCATCGTGAAGTATTCCTCGATCCCCGTATCTGCCATCAGGCGCGAGTTGAGCGTTTTGGCGACATCCTCGGGCGGCAAGAGCGCGTAGAACTTGTTGAACCGCTGTTCCATCGCAACGTTCTGGTCAAAGTGCTTGCTGGACAGATAGCCACCCAATCGGGCCGTCATCATGGCCGAGGTGATGCCGTGGCCGGACACATCAATGCTGTAGAACCCCAACCGATTCACGCCGGGCGAGAACATGCCAACAAGATCGCCGCCAATATGGCCGCATGGCTTTAGCAAAAGGCTGACGCGCGAGTTGCCAAAATCCCGCGATAGCTCGGGCACCAGGGATTCCTGAATCTTACGCGCCTGCATCAGATCTTTGTCGATCGCGTCATGCGCCAGTTTCAGCTCTTCCAACGCGGATTCGATCAGGCGGTTTTTCTGCGAAAGCTCGCGCTGCATGTCCAGAATACGCGCCCCGGCGGAAATGCGCGCCCGCAGCTCGTCGGCTTCCAGAGGTTTGATCAGAAAGTCATCCGCCCCAGCATCCAGACCGCGCGCAACCTCCTGCTTTTCGCTTTTGGACGTCAGCAAGATGAAATAGCTGTATTGATCCGTTTCCAGCGCGCGAAAGGCGCAGCAGAACTCCAGCCCGCTCATCCCCGGCATAACCCAGTCGCTGAGCACAAGGTCGGGCGGGTCTGTCCGACACAGCTCCAACGCGGCCTCGCCGGTATCAGCCTCGATTACGTCAAAGCCCCATTTCCTGAGCGAAGCCACCAGAATGCGCCGCTGCAAACGGCTGTCATCCACAATCAGCACCCTGCGGATCGCGCCGAAGTCCAGATCTGATCTGGTGTCCTCAAGACTCGCCCCTGGTACCATTTACCCTCTGCTATCAAGAAATGACCGGTTAGGGCGACCCTAGTCTTCGCGGGTTTAACATCCGGTGAAGACCCGCAGAACCTTCAAGCGCTGATCTTAACCGGGTTTTTACCTGCCGCGGGGTATCCAGAACCTTAAAGCTTTAAGGGCAGGTATTTCATCATGATCCACTGGGACAGAGTCAGGCAATTGCGGGACGAAGTTGGCCCGGATGAATTTGACGAGGTGGTCGAAATTTTTTTGGAAGAGGTGCAAGAGGTCATTGCGCGCCTGCATCACGACACCAACCGGATCGAATTGGAACAAAACCTGCATTTCCTGAAGGGAAGCGCGCTAAGCTTGGGCTTCGATCAGTTCTCGAAACTCTGTCAGGATGGTGAAAGGCGGGCCGCAACAGGTCAGGGGGCGGAGGTTGATCTGCCAACCTTACTGGCCGTTTTTGACAGCTCGAAGCTCAAATTCGTTTCAGAACTGCACGAAAACCTGGGTTAGATTACAAACTGCGCCAGTGTCTCGTCTTCGGTGATGTCGGTATAGGTGAACCCGGCCTCATCCAGATGCGCAAACAGGCGCATGAAGTTTTCAGGCTTACGGGTTTCAATCCCGATCAGGACCGAGCCGAAATTGCGCGCTGATTTTTTCATATACTCAAAGCGGGCGATGTCATCTTCGGGGCCAAGTATGCCAAGGAATTCCTTCAAGGCACCTGGGCGCTGCGGCAGGCGCAGGATGAAGTACTTTTTCACCCCGGAATAGCGCTGCGCGCGTTCTTTGACCTCGGGCAAACGTTCAAAATCGAAATTCCCGCCGGACGTCACACAGACTACCGTCTTGCCGCGCACAAAGCTTTGAACATCGCCCACTGCTTCAATCGCCAAAGCCCCAGCCGGTTCAAGCACAATGCCTTCGACGTTCAGCATCTCTATCATCGTGGCGCAGATACGGTCTTCGGACAGGACCAGCACATCCGACAGATGCCGTGACTTGAGAAGTTCGAACGGCTTCTCACCAATTCGCCCGACCGCCGCGCCATCGACGAAGGTATCCACATGATCCAGCGCAACGGGATGCCCTGCCGCCAATGCAGCACGCAGACATGCGCCCCCAGCGGGCTCGACAAACAAGCAATGGCTGCGATCCCCGAACCACGTCGCCACGCCCGAGGACATGCCGCCGCCCCCAACCGGCAAAACGACATGATCCGGTGCACCACCCAGTTGCTCTTCGATCTCAACCGCCAATGAGGCCTGACCTTCGATTACATCCACGTCGTCAAAAGGTGACAGGAAATGCCCGCCCTGCTGTGTGCACCAGGCTTGGGCAGCGGCCAGTGTGTCATCGAAATAGTCGCCGGTCAGGTGAATCTCGATATTGTCGCCACCGAAGATTCGGGTCTTTTGGATTTTCTGCTGTGGCGTCGTGACCGGCATGAAGATCACGCCTTTGACCCCCAGATGCTTGCACATGAAGGCCACGCCCTGCGCGTGATTGCCCGCGCTGGCGCATACGAACAGGGCCTGACCCTGCTGCTTGCGCATCGCATTGAACGCGCCCCGGATCTTGTACGACCGCACCGGGCTGAGGTCTTCGCGTTTGAGCCAGATGTCCGCGCCATAACGGTCGGACAAATGAGCGTTCCGCTGCAACGGAGTTGCCGGAAACACAGAGCGCATCGCCTGTTCGGCAGCACGGGCGCGGGTCATGAAATCAGTCATGACCGTTTCACTGCCGCATCACCGCGATAAGGGCAAGGAATACATATGTGTACGCGGGTCAGGAGAGTTCGCGTTTTTCGACACAAATTCCATACAACGTTGTCAGAATACTCAGTCCAACCATCGCAATCATCCAGTTTACTACGGCCTGCAAAATAAAACCTATAAACCCCGAAAATGCACCCGCGAAGCCTGCCAAGAAGCCCAGAAAAAAGCTAAATGCAAAGAAAAACAAAAGAACCATAAGAATTGCCGTCGCGATCGATTGGGTCGCGCGCCATGAATCAGAGATCGAAATCGTGTTACCAACTGCACTTGCAGGGAGTATCAGGCTCAAACGTTGCATGACCCAGAAAACGAAGATGAGACCAACGGTAAAGATCGCGCCTCCAAGCAGTGAAAAGGAACCTGTTCCAAGCCCTCCAACCATGTAAACGACGACGCCCAAAACAATTGCCATTCCGAAAAGAATCAAACCTAGCAGCAGCCCCCAACCGAAATAAGCCAAAATGCGTGATCCATTAAACGCTGGAAAAGCTCTATCAGGGTATTCTGACATCAAACAATATCGATGCCATCCAACTGCAACCCAAAGTGCAGCAACGTAGCTCATAACCGCGAGCGGAATAACCCCACCGACAACTCCCTGCTCTCCAGTTACAAATGCTGGTCCTTTTAGGACGAACAGAACCACGCCCAGTAAGGAAACCGCAATTATTGGGGATGAAACGCGCAACGCTGTGCCGAAATCATTGAAAATCATTCCAAGTGCATGTTTAAAAATCTGCCATCCCAACATCCGAATACTGCCCCTTCAACCAAACATTGTTTAAATTGCGTATGTTTCACCTCAATTCCCGCCTCAGGTCAATCCACACAGCTTGCCCCCGCGTTCAAAACCCGCTAGGGGCCAATCGTTCTACGCATAAAGGGAAGTCAGATGTCCGCGCCCAAGAAAGTTGTTCTGGCCTATTCCGGTGGCCTTGATACCTCGATCATTCTGAAATGGCTGCAGACCGAGTATGGTTGTGAAGTTGTGACCTTCACCGCCGACCTTGGTCAGGGCGAGGAGCTGGAGCCCGCGCGCCAGAAGGCCGAGCTGCTGGGGATCAAGCCCGAGAACATCTATATCGAGGACATCCGCGAAGAATTTGTACGCGACTTCGTGTTCCCAATGTTCCGCGCCAATGCGCAGTATGAAGGGCTGTACCTGCTGGGCACGTCCATCGCGCGCCCGCTGATCTCGAAACGTCTGGTTGAGATTGCCGAAGCCACCGGTGCCGACGCCGTGGCCCATGGTGCGACAGGCAAGGGCAACGACCAGGTGCGTTTCGAACTGGCGGCTTATGCTCTGAACCCCGAAATCAAGGTGATCGCGCCCTGGCGTGAATGGGATCTGACCAGCCGCACCAAGCTGCTGGAGTTCGCCGAACAGAACCAGATCCCGATTGCCAAGGACAAGCGCGGCGAGGCTCCGTTTTCGGTCGATGCCAACCTGCTGCACACCTCGTCCGAGGGTAAGGTTCTGGAAGACCCTGCCGATATGGCGCCCGACTATGTCTATCAGCGCACCGTCCACCCCGAGGATGCGCCGAACGAGCCCGAGTTCATCGAGATCGGCTTTGAAAAAGGCGACGCGGTCAGCATCAATGGCGAGGCGATGAGCCCGGCCACCATCCTGACCAAGCTGAACGAATATGGCGGCAAGCACGGCATTGGCCGTCTGGATCTGGTCGAAGGCCGTTTCGTGGGCATGAAGTCGCGCGGCATCTATGAAACTCCCGGCGGCACCATCCTGCTGGAAGCACATCGCGGGATCGAATCCATCACCATGGACCGCGGCGCGATGCACCTGAAAGACCAGCTGATGCCGCAATATGCCGAGCTGATCTATAACGGCTTCTGGTACTCGCCCGAGCGTGAAATGCTGCAAGCCGCCATCGACAAATCGCAAGAGCACGTCACCGGCACCGTGCGTGTGAAGCTGTACAAGGGTCTGGCCTCGACCGTGGGCCGCTGGTCGGATCACTCGCTTTATTCCGAGGCGCACGTGACCTTCGAGGAAGACGCTGGCGCATACGATCAGACAGACGCAGCCGGTTTCATCCAGCTGAATGCCCTGCGCCTGAAACTGCTGGCCGCACGCGACAAGCGTTTGTCCAAGTGATCGACGAGGACGATACCGACGACGAACTCGATATGTTCATCGAGGCGCAGGACACGGTTTGGGCCGATGTCCTGCGTGAATTGGAACAGGGGCAGAAATCCAGCCACTGGATGTGGTTTGTGTTTCCGCAACTGGCCGAGCTGGGCCAATCCCATATGGCGCAGCTTTACGGCATCGAAGATCTGGACGAGGCAACGAGCTATCTGGCCCACCCGGAACTGCGCCGTCGGCTGACGGAAGCAGCGTCGCTGATGCTGTTGCACAAAGGACGAGATGCGGCTGACATTCTGGGCGGAGTTGACGCGAAGAAGCTGCGGTCTTCTATGACGCTGTTTTCTTCTGTCGCGGATGCTCCGGCTGAGTTTCAGGCCGTTCTCGACGCCTTTTACGGTGGTCAGGCCTGCGATCGGACAACCCAGATACTCGACGCGTCATAAAGCCAAGCTCCCGTTGGGTCAGCCTTGCCTGCGCGCGGTCTGACCCTTTACGCATTCGGAAACTGCGAAAGGAACCCGGATGCTGCAAGACATCGCTGATGGAATTCAAAAGGGCCTGAACGGCAAAACCTTTGATGGCTCGTTGAAATTCGACTGTGGCGAGGACGGGGTAATTGTTCTGGCCGACAATCAGGCCACGACGCAGGATCAGGACACGGATTGCACCATCCGTATCTCACAAGACAACCTGACCAAGCTACTGACCGGGAAACTGAACCCGATGACGGGTGTCGCCATGGGCAAGCTCAAGATCTCGGGCAATATGGGCGTTGCGATGAAGCTGGGGCAGTTGTTGGGCTGAGTTCAGCGCAAATCTGCGATGGATTTCTGCATCGCCAGAATCAACGCGTCCCGCTGCCCGGACAACTCGGCTGGAGTTTTCCCAGCGGCCTCATCTTTCACACCATCAGCAAGCTGCTGAGCGACCTCATCGGTTAAGTAAACCTGACCCAGATCGTCCCACCATCCGTTGAACGTATCGGTGAAGTGGTCGCAGAACGCCTTCAGCCCACCTTCCCCTGCGCCGAGGTTGAACAACATGGTCGGCCCCATCGCCGCCCACCTGACACCCGGTCCGGCCCAAACGGCTTTGTCCACATCTTCGACCGAGGCAACGCCCGATACCACAAGATGAATGGCTTCGCGCCACAACGCAGCTTGCAATCGGTTTGCAACATGGCCGGGGACCTCTTTGTTGACCCGGATCGTGGTCTTGCCCACGCTTTCATAAAACGCCTGCGCCGCATCAACGACGCCATCGGCGGTTTTCTCATTTCCCATCACCTCAACCAGCGGGATCAGGTGCGGTGGGTTGAAGGGATGCCCTAACACAAAATGTGACGGATTAGACCAGCCCGGTTGCATTTGTCCCAGTGTTAGACCCGATGCAGAGCTGGCGACGATCGCGCCCTTAGACAAAGCAGGCTCAATCTCGGCAAAGGTTGCATGTTTGATCTGCAAACGCTCAGGCACGTTTTCCTGAACAAATCCCGCATCAGCCACTGCGGCAGCAGCGCTGGAATGAAACGTGATGGCGTCCGGGTTTCCGTTGCCCGTCAGACCCAGTGCATCCAGCGTCGGCCATGCATTTTCTACATACTGGCGTACTTTCTTTTCGACGTTCGGGTCCGGATCAAAAAGGGCAACAGAACGTCCGGATGCCAGAAAAAGCGCTGCCCAACTGGCCCCGATGACGCCCCCGCCCAAGCAGGCCGTGTGTTGTATTTCCATCAGAACAATCCCGGGTTCAAAGGTGAAGCTGCCGTCATTCCGCCATCCACGGTGAAAAGTTGGCCTGTCGCAAAACTTGCCTCATCCGAAGCCAGCCAGACCGCCATGCTCGCGATATCCTTGGGCTTGCCAAAACGACGCGCGGCATGGCGAGCGATTGCGTCCCTTCGCGCGGCGTCGGGGTCATTGGCCAGCTCGAACCCGGCGTCCAGCATTCCCGTTTCGATCCATCCGGGGCAAATCGCGTTGCAGCGGATCTTTGGCCCGTGATCGACCGCAATGGAACGGGTCAAGCCATGCACAAACGCCTTGGACGCGTTGTAAAGCGCCATGGATGGATCGGCGATATTCCCTGAAATAGAGCCTATATTGATGATCGCAGCGCCCTCATCCATCCGGGGTATGAAAGCCCGGCACATATTGAAGACGCCCTTGCAATTGGTGCCAATCACAGCATCCCAATCTGCGTCCGAGCTGTCTGGAACCGTCTTTTCAACCTGCACACCAGCATTATTCACGAGAATATCGGTGCCATCTGTGGCCTCGGCCATCGCTTCGACCGCAACCACATCCGTAACATCCAGCGGATGCCAGATGATGTCGTCAGCCAGCCCATCGGGCCGTGCCCCGCGTCCACATGTCGTCACTGTCGCGCCTTCACGGCGAAAGGCCTCGACTATTCCGCGACCAATGCCTTGTCGACCACCAGTGACCAGCGCTCTTTTCCCAGTCAACCGCATCAGTGTGCCACCATCACGTGGCGCACGGACGTGTAAGCATCCAGCGCATAAACCGACATGTCACAACCCGTGCCAGACCCTTTCATCGCAGCCCAGGGCATTTCCGCCGCCGGCATTCCGTGCGTATTCACCCAGGTCATGCCGTACCGCAGCTGCGCCGTCATTTTCATTGCGGTCGAGACATCCTTGGTCCAGACAGACGACGCCAACCCGTACCGTCCGGCGTTGGCAACCCGCAGGGCTTCGCCCGCCTCGGTAAACCGCGACAGAGTCACGACCGGGCCGAACACCTCGCTGCACGCGATTTCAGCGTTATTATCCACATTTGCGACGACTGTTGGCTGATAGAAGAACCCTTCCCCTTCACCAACCTTGCCGCCTACGGCGATTTCAGCGCTGCTGCGGGCGCGATCGACAAATCCCGCAACCCGGTCGCGTTGGGCCGCTGATACGATGGGCCCCATTTCTGTGCCTTCGGCCTTGGGCGCACCGATCCTGATCTGACCAACCTGGTCGGCGACTGCAGCAAGGACCTTGTCGTACACAGCATCCTGCACCATCACCCGACAGGGCTGAGCACAATCCTGACCTGCGTTGAAGAACGAACCGTATCGGATTGTTTCGGCCACGGCGTCGATATCGGCGTCATTGAACACGATGACAGGTGCCTTGCCCCCCAGTTCCAGATGCACATGACGGATCTGGTTGGATGCCGCCCGCATCGCGGCCATTCCGGTCGCAGGTGAGCCGGTGATGGAAATCCCTTCAATCCGAGGGTCATTGATGAGGCTGTCACCAACCGACATGCCCCGACCATGGACCACGTTCAACACACCTTTGGGCAATACATCTGCCAGCAACTCTGCCAACCGCAGCGTGGCCAGCGGTGTGATTTCGGACGGTTTCATAACAATGGTGCACCCTGCCGCCAGGGGCGCAGCGATCTTCCATGCCGCCATCATAAGTGGATAGTTCCACGGTGCGATGGACGCCACGGGGCCAATCGGATCTTTGCGGATCATCGACGTGTGGCCAGCCGCGTATTCGCCCGTCACCGACCCGCTCATGGTGCGCGAGGCCCCCGCCATGAAACGGAAAGTGTCGATGGTCAGAGGCATCTCTTCATCGCGGGCCATCGGCCATGGCTTGCCAACATCAAGGGTCTCTAACTCGGACAATTCGTCGATATTGGCCTCAATCACGTCGGCAATTGCGTGCAGGTATCCGGCGCGTTCGACGGGGGGTGCCAACCGGTAGGTCTCAAACGCCCCATGAGCCGCCTGTGTTGCGGCCTCGATCTGTTCGGGCGTGGCTTCGGGCACCTGTGCGACGGTTGCCCCGGTCGACGGGTCCAGAACCGGCAGCGCATCGCCACCGCCCACAACCATCTCCCCATTAATCAGCATCTTTGTCTGCATGTCGTTTCCCATCAGAATGCGGTCTGGTCATTGCCCTTCAGGCCCAAGCGTTGACGAGCCTCGTCCGGTGTAGCGACCGTCAGGCCAAGATTTTCGATGATTGAGCGAATCTTGCGGACCTGATCGGCGTTAGACTTCGCCTTTTCACCGGGCCCGATGTAAAGGCTGTCTTCCAACCCAACCCGCACGTTGCCACCAAGGATCGCTGCTTGTGTCGTAAAGGCCATCTGGTGGCGACCTGCGGCCAGCACCGACCATTCATAGCTGCCGCCAAACAGCTTTTCGGCAATTGTGTGCATGTGCATCAGGTTGTCGGGGTCGGCCCCCACGCCACCCAGAATACCAAACACCATCTGGATAAAAAACGGTGGTTTCACCCAGCCCTGATCGACCACCCAAGCCAGGTTGTAGAGATGTCCCAGATCATAGCATTCAAACTCGAACTTCGTGCCGTGACCTTCACCCAATTCCTTCATCGCATATTCGATATCTGCAAACGTGTTGCGGAAAATGAAGTCGCGGGTCATGTCCAGAAACTCGGGTTCCCAGTCATGTTTCCAGCCCGAGTATTTCTGCATCATGGGAAAGATGCCGAAGTTCATCGACCCCATATTCATGCTGGCCATTTCGGGGCTGGCCCGCAACGCGGCGCGCAGGCGTTCTTCGCGGGTCATGCCCAACCCGCCACCGGTTGAGACATTCATCACAGCACCGGTTGCTTGCTTGATGCGGGGCAGGAACTGCATGAAAAGGTCAGGATCCGGATCTGGTCGACCGTTTTCCGGATTGCGGGCATGAAGATGGATGATCGAAGCCCCGGCCTCGACGGCACTGATGCTGGCCTCGGTGATTTCGTTGGGAGTGATAGGCAGGTGTTCTGACATGGTCGGCGTATGAATCCCGCCAGTCGGAGCACATGTAATGATAACCGGCTTGCTCATAGCTTCATCTGCTGGACTTGTGCGCTCAGCCCCCCGTCCAGAACCCAAAGTTGACCGCTGGCATAGCGCGCCTCGTCCGAGGCCAGCCAGTTCACCAGATTGGCGATGTCGTCGGGCGTGCCATATGTGCGCATCGGGTGCACATCGCGCACGGCCTGCTGCAACTGGTCGATGGTCTTGCCGCCGCCGCCCGAGCCATCGCCGGTAAAGAAGCTTTGCAACATGGGAGTGTCGATGTAGCCGGGGCATATGGCATTCACGCGAATACCCTCCGGTCCGTGATCACACGCCATCGCACGCGTCAGTGCATGAACCGCACCTTTGGTCGCGCAATAGGCGGCAAGGCCGGGGTCCGCAATGAACCCATCATAACTCCCGAAATTGATGATCGAGGCCGAGGCTCCCGACGCGGCCCCTATGCGCAGCAGAGGCAGCGCATGTTTTGAGGTCAGGAACGTACCAGTGACGTTCACAGCAAAGGACAGGTTCCATTCCTCAAGCGTGGTCTGTTCAATGGTCTTTTCGATCTCGATACCAGCGGCGTTGACCAGAATGTCCAATTGGCCAGCTTCGGCCTTAACCTGATCCATCGCGGCAATTGCATCAGCTTCTTGCGTGACGTCCAGCTTCACAAAGATGCTGCCATCGTCATCATGAGCCGCCAGGGACCCTTCTGGCGTCAGATCAGCCGCATAGACCCGCGCACCTTCCAGCAGAAAACGTGCCACGATCGCGCGCCCGATCCCGCCACGCCCACCTGTCACCAGGGCCGTTTTGCCGTCCAGCATCATTCTTTGGTCTCCTTCAATGGCGGATAGCGATAGCGAGTCGCTGCAACCGTCCAGTCCATGTGATTGCGGACATATTCCTGCGTGGCATCGCGTGGCGGGGTGTAATCCCAGGCCTCTCCGGCACCCGCCTCCATCGCGGCGTGCAAGGCGCGCCGAGACTTTTGCGTTGCAATGACATCCGCACGTAGGCTTTCGCTGTTCCAACGTCGCGCTACTTCTTCAGCAAACTGCGCGGACTGCTCAGAGTAAGCCGGGTCATGGGCCACATTCACCTTTTCCAACGGATCCCTAGATAGGTCATAAAGCTGAGGTGGGTCCGGGTCGCAGTGAATATACTTCAACGGCCCGCGCCGGATCATGAACACCGGATAGGGCGTCATCTCGGCGCAATACTCGCCGACGGCTTCATCCACAGGGTCAGATTCTCCGCGCGCAAGAGGCATCAAGGACCGGCCATCAATCGGCTCCCCGAAGATCG
This sequence comes from Ruegeria sp. CF8, assembly GCF_056537285.1. Classification (NCBI taxonomy): domain Bacteria; kingdom Pseudomonadati; phylum Pseudomonadota; class Alphaproteobacteria; order Rhodobacterales; family Roseobacteraceae; genus Ruegeria; species Ruegeria sp. CF8. The sequence continues at coordinate 295,100 of NZ_JBQFRG010000005.1, forward strand.
CATCAGAACCGCCAGCGATGTCCACAAAGGTCGGGAGCAGATCGAGCAGCGAGCAAGCGTTGTCGGCATACCCTTTGGCAACACCGGGGCCAGCCATGATCAAAGGCACTCGGGCAGAGTGTTCAAAGAAATTCATCTTGTACCAAAGCCCCCGCTCACCCAGCATATCGCCGTGGTCTGCGGTGATGATGACGATGGTATTGTCTAACACACTGATGTCTTCCAAAGCTTTGACCATCGAGCCGACCTTGCTGTCGAAGTAACTGACATTAGCCAGATAAGCGCGGCGCGCACGGCGGATTTCTTCCTCGGTCAGAGGGACATAGCTTGCCTCAATCCCATCCATGACGCGACGTGAGAACGGGTCTTGTTCCTCAGGCGTCAGTGTAAATTCCGGCATCGGGACGTCTGCGTCGGAATACAGGTTCCACCACTCGGGCTTGGCCACATAGGGGTCATGGGGATGAATGAAGCTGGCCACCAGGCAGAACGGAGCATTATCCCCAGCCGCCCGATCGCGGCCCCTGTCGATCAGCCAGCGGCGCGCGGCAAATTCGACCTCATCGTCATAATCCGTCTGGAAAGTGGCGACCGCCTCGCCACTTTCCTTGACCGTTTGCATGTTGTGATACCACTTGTCGATCCGTTCATCCGGGGCTTCCCAGTCCGGGGTCCAGGCAAAGTCGGCGGGGTAGATGTCGGTGGTCACACGGTCCTGAAACCCGTGTTTCTGGTCCGGCCCGACAAAATGCATCTTGCCCGACAGGCAGGTCCGGTAGCCCAGCGCCTTGAGGTAATGCGCAAAGGTCGGGACCGAGGCGCGAAACTCGCTGGCGTTGTCATAAGCAGCGATCCGGCTGATCAACTGCCCGGACATGAACGCAAATCGTGACGGTGCGCAGAGAGGTGAGTTGCAATAAGCCGCGTCAAATCGCATCCCGCGCGCGGCAAGCGCGTCGATGTTTGGGGTCTTGACCGTGGGATGGCCGTACGCGCCGCAAAAATGCGGCGCCAGTTGATCGGCCATGATCACAACGATGTTGGGCCGTTTCACGGTGCAGCCTTTGCATAGGCGTCCAGTACAAGCCCGTGGAAATGATGCACCGCATGTTCTGATTTGCCCGAACCATTGGGATCATGCACGATCCGACCTTGCGTAAAGGCCGGGGTGCTCATCCCGCGCTGAACGCTTTCGACAATGTCGATGTCTTCGCGTTGCAGAACCTCATCGAGATAGCGGATGGCTTCCAGCTCGGCCTCATCAGGTTCCGGGGTTTCAAGGAAGAAATCATAGGTTTCGAGCGTCCGGTCAGGACCTATCGGGATGATATTCAGCACGATCATCGAAGACCGCCCCGGATAGCGCATCAGACATGTTGTGGGCCACAACCACCAAACTGCATGGGTGCGCACAGTTGCATTGGACACGTCATAAGCCGTGTTGGCACCCTTACCCGCCTCGGCCATGTGGCTGGAGTAGATGCCGTATGTGGTCACCTTGTAGGTGTCCATATCGACCAGATCACAGAAATCCTTGTGCGCGGTCGGGCAGTGGTAGCATTCAAGGAAGTTGTCGACGACGTTCTTCCAGTTTGACTTGATGTCATAGGTCAGGCGATGACCAAATGTCAGCTGCTCGATATCCGGTGCCCAATGACGGATTTCGGTTTCCAGATTTCCGGAAACTTCGCGCAAAGGCTCAGCATTAGGGTCTAAATTGACGTAAATGAACCCGGCAAACTCTTCGACCTGTACTTGGTCCAGACAGATATCCGAAGTTTTGAAATTGGCGAGACTCTCAGTCTCGGGCGCGCGCACCAATTGGCCGTCCAGCTTATAGACCCAGGCGTGATATGGGCACATGATGCGCGTGGTTTCGCCTTCGCCCGACAGCAGATGATGGGCGCGGTGTTTGCAAACATTATAAAACGCACGCAGTGTTCCCTCGCGGTCGCGCACAACGGCAATGGGACGTCCGGCGATTTCGACGGTTGTGTATGACCCCGGAGCGCGCAGCTTTTCAACATGGCACACCCATTGCCAGGTCTTGGCCAGCACTTCGTTTTGATCGACCTGATACCAGGACGGATCAACATAGGCTTCGGCCTTCAGGGAACTGGTATTGAAGGGATCGGTGCTAAAACCATCGGAAATCCGCTCGAACTGGGTTTTGGACGGCAGCTGGCTCATGGGTGGCTCCACAGCTCAGGGGCAGGTTTTGCCCCGGTGATTGACGTGTGGCGGGTATGATCTTCTGAGTCTTTGTCGGCTACTTAACTTTTTCCGCCTGATTATTTTCTATTTTAGCCAAATTGATGATCGTGATGCCGCTAGTCTTTAGGTTTGCGATGCATCGGCCAGGCGCGGAATTCGAATGGAACCCTGCCCTCGACCCGGTCGCGCGTCGGGGGCAGGCCAAATCTCTCTTTATAGGCCCGACTGAAATGCACGGGGCTGGAAAAACCTGACGCCAGGGCGACCTCTGCAATGGGAAGCTCGGTCTGCGTGACCAGGCCACGCGCCCGATCCAGCCGAATATCACGGTAATAAAGCACGGGCGTTTTCTTGATGTAAGTCGCGAACAGCCGATCCAGTTGGCGATGGGAGATTCCCGCGCGCTTGCAAATCTGGGGAACGGGAATGGGCTCCTCAAGATTGGCCTCCATCACCTGAATCGCCGTTTTAAGCTTGGAGGGCACTGTCGTTCCCAAAGGCTCGGTTCGTTGGGGTTGTTGTTGTTCCGCAGGGCCGCGCAAACGGTCGTGAAACACGTACCTGGCCGCTGCATTGGCAAGAGCGCTGCCATGTATCCCCTGAAGGATTTGCAGGCCAAAATCAGTTGCTGCAGACCCACCGCAACAGGTAAGCCGGTTGCCGTCCATAACATACAGATTCTCCACAACCTCAATTTCTGGATAAAGCTCCTGCAAGGCATCGATATGCTCATAATGAACGGTGGCGCGCCGCCCGTTCAACAACCCGGCCTGCGCCAGTATGAAGGCACCCGTATCCAGGGCACCCAAAGTCGCGCCGCTGCGCGCAAGTTGGCGCAAGGCTGTTCCCAATTTGGATGTCAGGTGCCGTTCCGGTGTCCAGCTGGACGAGACAATGACAATATCAGCCTCGGTGAACGAAAGCGCGTCCAGCGGTTGAGTTTCAATGCCGGCGCCGTTGCTGGACACACAGAAACCACCTGCTTCTGACAGGAAGTCCCATTTGAAATAGGGCTTTCCGTCCAAGTAGTTGGCCGCGCGAAACGGGTCGATGAACGCCATGGTCGCCGCCATATTGAAGCTGGGCGCAACTATGACCAGCACGCGCGTCGAAACCTGCATATCCTGTGTCATCGATCCTGAATCCAACCTTGCATCACCACATCCCAGAAAAGGTCTTTTGATTGCGAGACACAAGGTTTCTTCGGACGTGGCTGAAGCTGATAAACTCGTCTCACCAGCGCGTGACATGGGATGTCAGGCAATTGCATGTTGGTTCAAGTCGGGTCACCTTGGATCTGAAAGGAGACCTGACATGACACGGACTGCTTATCTCGACACGCTTAAACCAGCCCTTCTGTTCACGCTGATCGCCTTGGCGGCAATGCTGCGCGCTTTGCCTGCGCCGGCGGCGGGAACAGAAACACTGACAGTAGCCGGAGGATGTTTCTGGTGCGTTGAATCTGATTTTGAGTCGGTCCCCGGGGTCATCGAGGCCGTTTCAGGCTATACTGGCGGCAAATCAGCAAATCCCACTTATGATCAGGTCACAAAAGGGGGAACCGGCCACTATGAGGCGGTGCAGATCACGTTCAATCCGGCCCAGGTCTCGCGTGAAACACTTTTGAACATGTTCTTCCGCTCAGTCGACCCCACAGATGCCGGGGGGCAATTCTGCGATCGCGGCGACAGTTACCGCACGGCAATTTTCGTCTCTAACACAGGGGAAAAGGCTTTGGCCGAGAAGGCAAAAGCAGATGCGCAGCGGGCTTTGGGCCAGACAGTTGTAACGCCCATCCTGAACGAAGGCACTTTTTACCCAGCCGAGGCGTATCATCAGGATTACTACAAGGGGAACAAACTGATCTTCACCCGCTTTGGACCCAAGCGACAGCACAGCGCGTACAAAGCTTACCGCAAAGCCTGCGGCCGTGACGCGCGCGTCAAACAGCTTTGGGGTTCTGACGCGCCGTTTGTCGGATCTTAATCGAAAGACGCGTCGCGCACCTCTTTCAGGTCAGGAATAACATCAGCCGTCCCGTGCCGCGTAACCATCAGGGCCGCGGCGCGATTTGCTTGCAGAATAGCCTGTTCCATCGGCATCCCGCGATCCATGCCTGCCAGTACATAGCCGGTGAAGGTATCGCCTGCCCCCGTGGTGTCGACGGCCTGCACCTTGTGCGCTTCAAACTCGACCGGATCACTGCCATTCTGCAAATACCGCGCGCCTTTTGAACCCAGCGTGACAATCACGTGCCGCACCGGCAGATCAGCGGCGTTTAAGCCGGTTTCCTGACGCAGCTGTTCAGCCTCGACCTCGTTGAGGATCAGAAAATCCAGATAAGGCAGAACCGCCTTTACCGCCTGGGCCTGAAACGGTGCAGCGGCATAGCACACGGTTAATCCCATCCGGTGCCCCAACTGCGCGGCTTCAACCTGTGCGTTGGTTTCATTCTGCAGGATCAGCAGGTCACCCGTGCTTGCCGATGACAGCGCTTGTCCCAGATCGCTGACCTCTAACGCATGATTGGCACCGGGATACAGGATGATCAGGTTTTCGCCCTCAGCATCCACGGCAATAATTGCGTGCCCGGTCGGTACATCTGCCTCTGAAATGTAACGCGTATCCACGCCATATTCCGTCAATCGGTCTTTCGCCCAGCGCCCATCATGGCCGACAGCGCCGATATGGCTGACACGCGCCCCGGCCCGAGCCGCTGCCACCGACATATTGGCCCCCTTGCCACCCAGAAACCGGTCCAACCCAAGGGCGGCCAGAGTTTCCCCCGGCGCAGGCAAATGCGGCAGGTCATAAACCATATCCGCGTTGATCGAGCCGAGGTTCCAGATCGTCATGACTTATCCAATATCGCATGAGGCCAGAATGGCCATGTTGAGAATGTCGTTCGCGGTCGAGACGGTGGAACAAATCTGAATCGGCTTATCCACGCCCGACAGGATCGGGCCAATTACGGTCGCGCCGCCCATCTCCTGCATCAGCTTGGTCGAGATCGAGGCAGAGTGCCGCGCCGGAACGATCAAGATGTTCGCCGGACCTGTCAGACGCTGGAAAGGATAAGTGGCCTGCTGATCCACGTTCAGGGCCACATCAACCGTCATTTCGCCTTCATACTCGAAATCAACGCCGCGCTGGTCCAGAACTGCGGGCGCGCGGTGCATCTTCTCGGCGCGTTCCGAGACCGGATAGCCAAATGTCGAGAAACTTACAAACGCAACGCGTGGCTCCAGACCCATGTGTCGGGCGACGGCTGCAGAGCGCTCGGCGATATTGGCCAGATCGTTTTCGTCCGGCCATTCATGCACCAGAGTGTCCCCAATCAGGACAATCCGACCTTTGTGCAAAAGGGCCGTCACACCAGCAGCCCCGTGCGCAGCATCGGCGTCAAAGACGTGATTGATCCGATCCAAAACATGGGCCGACTTACGCGTCGCGCCCGTGACCAGCCCATCCCCATGGCCATGGGCCAGCATCAATGACGAGAACACGTGCCGATCCCGCGCGGCAAGGCGGTGAATGTCCTTGCGGTCAAAACCCTTACGTTGCAGGCGCTCATAAAGGAAGTTCGAATAAGTCTCGAGATGGGTGGTATTGGCGGCGTTCACAACTTCGATTTCTCGTACCGCATCCCCAAGACCCGTGGCTTCCAGCTTTTCTTTGACATCATCCGCGCGTCCGACCACAAGCGCTTTACCAAAGCCTGAACGCTGATACATGACCGCAGCGCGCAGCACCCGTGGATCATCGCCCTCGGCAAAGATCATCCGGCTTTGGGCTTGACGCGCACGGGCGTTTAAACCGCGCAGGATGCTTGCGGTCGGATCCATGCGGGATTTCAGGCTTAGTTCATACGCGTCCATATCAATGATCGGACGCCGCGCTGCACCAGTATCCATTCCGGCCTTGGCAACGGCTGGTGGAATACGGTGGATCAGCCGCGGGTCAAACGGTGTCGGGATGATATAATCGCGCCCGAAGGTCAGCGATTTGCCATAGGCCATGGCGACCTCATCCGGTACATCCTCGCGCGCCAGATTGGCGAGCGCGTGGGCGCAGGCAATCTTCATCTCGTCATTGATGGCGCGGGCATGGATGTCCAAAGCGCCCCGGAACAGGTAGGGGAAGCCAAGCACGTTGTTGACCTGATTGGGATAATCGCTGCGCCCGGTGGCAACGATGGCATCCACGCGAACCTCGTGTGCTTCTTCCGGTGTGATCTCGGGGTCCGGGTTCGCCATCGCGAAAATCACCGGGTTGTCAGCCATGCTGGCGACCATTTCTTGTGTGACCGCACCCTTGACCGAAACGCCCAAGAACACATCCGCGTCCTTCATCGCATCTTCCAGCGTACGCAAATCCGTGGTGATGGCGTGGGCGGACTTCCACTGGTTCATACCTTCGGTCCGGCCCTGATAAATCACACCTTTAGTGTCACAGACGATGCAATTCTCGTGCCGTGCGCCCATCGCTTTCAGTAATTCGATACAAGCGATCCCTGCCGCGCCCGCACCGTTCAAAACAATCTTTACATCCTCGATCTTCTTGCCCGAAATATGTAGCGCGTTCAGCAATCCTGCGGCACAGATAACCGCCGTGCCATGCTGGTCATCATGGAAGACAGGAATATCCATCTCTTCCTTCAGGCGCTGTTCGATGATGAAACACTCGGGCGCTTTGATGTCTTCCAAATTGATGCCACCAAAAGTCGGCCCCATCAGACGCACCGCACGGCAGAATTCATCCGGGTCTTCGGTGTCCAGCTCGATGTCGATCGAGTTCACATCGGCGAACCGCTTGAACAGAACGGATTTCCCTTCCATCACCGGCTTCGAGCCCAGCGCGCCAAGGTTTCCCAGACCAAGTACCGCCGTTCCATTCGAGATCACGGCCACCAGATTGCCCTTGTTGGTGTAGTCATAGGCAGTCTCGGGCGCTTCGGCGATGGCTTCACAGGGAACAGCCACACCGGGGCTGTAAGCCAGTGACAGGTCACGCTGCGTGGTCATGGGAACAGTGGCTTGCACTTCCCATTTGCCGGGGGTGGGGTCCAGGTGAAAGGCCAGCGCCTCTTCTTTGGTGATCTTCGCTTTGGGCATCGGAAATGTCGTTTCTTTGCATCTGTTGGGCTGTTGCCTCATAGCGCAGGCAAAGGCGCGCCTCAACGACAATACGTTTTCGCCTTTCGTCGCAGGGGCCGGGTTTGTAAGGTCACGCCCGGAAACGCCAAAAGGGGGCCGCCTTTGTCCACAGTCACGCCGATGATGGCGCAATACCTCGAAATCAAAGAGGCCCACGCCGATGCATTGCTGTTCTATCGCATGGGCGATTTCTACGAAATGTTCTTCCAAGATGCCGTCAATGCCGCCGAAGCGCTGGACATCGCACTGACCAAGCGCGGCAAACACAATGGCAACGATATTCCCATGTGCGGTGTGCCTGTGCATTCAGCCGAAGGGTATTTGCTGACCCTGATCCGCAAAGGCTTTCGCGTTGCTGTCTGCGAACAAATGGAAAGCCCTGCCGAAGCGAAGAAAAGAGGCTCTAAATCAGTCGTAAAGCGGGGTGTTGTGCGACTGGTGACGCCCGGCACACTGACGGAAGACGCCCTGCTGGAGGCCCGCCGCCACAACTTTCTGGCCGCCTATGCCGAAGTCCGGGACGAGGCCGCTCTGGCCTGGGCCGACATCTCGACCGGTGCGTTTCACGTGATGCCTTTGACCGGCGCACGCCTCAGCCCGGAACTGGCCCGGCTGGCCCCGTCCGAATTGATCGTGGCAGACGGGGCGCAAGACAAATTGCAAGAACCCGTTCGCGATCTTGGGATTTCTCTGACACCTGTGGGACGTGCCAGTTTTGACAGCACAGCGGCGGAAAAACGCATATGCGGTTTGTTTCACGTCGGTGCTTTGGATGCATTCGGGAACTTCGGTCGCGCCGAAGTCTCAGCGATGGGCGCGCTAATCGACTATCTTGAGATTACGCAAAAAGGCAAATTGCCCCTGCTGCAAACCCCCCTCAAGGAATCGGAAGACCGCGTTGTCCAAATTGATGCTGCAACACGCCGCAATCTAGAACTGACGCGGTCGCTCTCAGGCGGTCGCACCGGATCGTTGTTGTCCGTGGTCGACCGTACCGTCACACCCGGTGGCGCACGGTTGCTGGAACAGCGCCTGTCCAGCCCATCGCGCAATCTGGACGTGATCCATGCGCGCCTGGATGCGGTAAGCTTCGCAGTTGAGGACAGCCTGATTGCGTCAGACCTGCGTGAAGCACTGCGCAAAACACCGGATCTGGACCGCGCCTTGTCGCGGTTGTCGTTGGACCGAGGCGGTCCGCGCGATTTGGCCGCCATTCGCAACGGGTTGGCGCAAGCGGCTAAAATTGCGGAATTGTGCGAAACCCAAGATTTGCCAGTACTGTTATCGACCGCCGTCCAAAACCTGACCGGGTTTGACGACCTTCTCGGACTGCTCGACGAGGCACTTGTCGCCGAGCCGCCCCTGCTGGCGCGTGACGGCGGGTTTATCGCTCCAGGCTTTGATGCCGAATTGGATGAGGCCCGCACCCTACGCGATGAAGGCCGCTCGGTTATAGCTGGTTTTCAGCAAAAATACGCGGAGCACACAGGCATCAGCTCATTGAAGATCAAGCACAACAATGTGCTGGGGTATTTCATAGAAACGACCGCGACCCACGCCGAGAAAATGCTGAATCCACCCTTCAGCGAGACCTATATTCACCGTCAGACCACTGCCAATCAGGTGCGATTCACCACCGTCGAACTCTCGGAAATCGAAACTCGCATCCTTAACGCTGGAAATCTGGCGCTTGAGATCGAAAAGCGGCTCTATCAAAGACTTTCTGACGAAATTTTAGCCCTTGCCACCCGACTCAACCAAGCCGCCCGAGGGCTGGCTGAACTGGATTTAACAACGGCATTGGCCGATCTGGCGCGTGGTGAAAACTGGTGTCGGCCACAGGTCGACAGCACTCGCACCTTCGACATTCAAGGCGGCCGCCACCCGGTTGTAGAACACGCCCTCCGCCAGCAAAGCGGCGATGCCTTTGTCGCCAATGATTGCACCCTCAGCGCTGATCAGGGTGCGGCCATCTGGTTGCTGACCGGGCCCAACATGGCCGGTAAATCGACGTTCCTGCGCCAGAACGCCCTGATCGCTCTGCTGGCCCAGATGGGCAGCTACGTGCCTGCCGAACGGGCCCATATCGGCGTCGTCAGCCAACTCTTCAGTCGGGTCGGCGCGTCGGACGATCTGGCCCGCGGTCGATCAACCTTTATGGTTGAAATGGTCGAAACTGCTGCGATCCTGAACCAGGCCGACGACCGTGCGCTGGTTATTCTGGACGAAATCGGACGTGGCACTGCCACCTATGACGGCCTCTCAATCGCGTGGGCCACACTGGAACATCTGCACGCCTCCAACAAATGCCGCGCTCTGTTTGCAACTCACTATCATGAGCTCACAGCTCTGGCTGGCAAACTGGAAGGTGTCGACAACGCAACCGTTGCGGTCAAAGAATGGGAAGGCGAGGTGATCTTCCTGCATGAGGTCCACAAGGGTGCCGCCGACCGATCCTATGGTGTGCAAGTCGCCCAACTTGCCGGCCTGCCAGCATCGGTTGTCGAACGCGCCCGTGTCGTTCTGGATCAATTGGAGAAAACCGAACGCGAAGGTGGAAAACAAAAAGCTCTGATCGACGATCTGCCACTGTTTTCAGCCGCGCCACCGCCTCCGCCACCTGCCCCACAGGCCTCGCCTGTCACGGATATGTTGGATGATGTCTTGCCGGACGAGCTCACCCCTCGTGAAGCGCTCGACCTGATCTACAAACTGAAAGAGGCGGCCAGAACCTGACCGCCCCTTCATCTTTTCAAAAATACTCTCGCCGAAGGCTTGGCTTTGAAAAAGCCAATCAGCTTGCCGGCGTCGAAGACACGCCAACCTGCGCCGGACGCAGCAAACGGTCGTGCAGCATGAACCCTTCGGCAGACACCTGAATGATGTCCCCTGCCCTGGTGCCCGGCACCGGGGCTTCGAACATCGCCTCATGCACGTTTGGATCGAACCGGTCGCCGACCTCAGGTGTGATCACTTCAATCCCGTGCTTCTGGAACACATCCTTCAGCGCACGCATGGTCAGCTCAACACCTTCCAACAGGCCAGCAGCAACTTCTTTCTGCTCATCCGTTGCGGCCTCAAGCGCGCGTTTCAAGTTGTCGTAAACCGGCAGCATGTCACGGGCCAGCTTCGACCCGCCATACTGTTCCGCATCCCGACGCGCCTTGTCGCCGCGCTTGCGCGCGTTCTCAGCGTCCGCCAGTGCGCGCATAAACTTGTCTTTATAGTCATCCCGCTCGGCGCGCAGCTCATCGAGCTCCAGCGCTTCATCGCTGATCTCTGCAAACTCTTCGGCCAGCTCTTCCGCTTCCGCAGCCATGATGTCGTCCAGAAAATCTTCGTTCTTGGGCTCTGCCATCTCTTACCCTCTAGCTCCGGTCGGATATCAACTTACCGACCAGTTGCGCCGTATAATCCACGATCGGCACGATCCGTCCATAATTCAGACGCGTGGGCCCGATGACCCCGACTGCACCGATTATCTTACGATCAGCGTTCATATATGGAGACACCACCAAAGAGGAACCCGAAAGTGAGAAAAGTTTGTTCTCAGACCCAATAAAAATGCGCACACCTTCGCCATCTTCGGTCAATTCAAGGAATTCCGCGATGTCACGTTTGCGTTCCAGATCGTCAAACAGGGTTCGAATCCGGTCAAGCTCCTCGGCCTGACCCGGTTCATTCAACAGATTCGCCCGCCCACGCACGATCAAACGGGCCGAGTCGCCGCCATCTCCGTCCCAGGCGGCCATTCCGCTTTCCACCATCTCACGCGCCAGAATGTCTATTTCCTGCTTGCGCGCGTCGATCTGCGTTTGCATCTGTCGACGCACTTCGCTCAGCGTCCGCCCCTCGATAAGCGCATTGAGGAAATTCGCAGCCTCGCGCATTGAACTGGGGGTTTGCCCCGGCGGCGGGGTAAACAGACGGTTTTCCACATGACCATCCGAGAAAACCAGAACCACCAATGCCCGGTCATGACCCAGAGAAACAAACTCAATATGTTTGATTTCTGATTCATGCTTGGGTGTCAAAACCAGCGAGGCGCCTTGTGTCACGTGTGACAAAGCAGACCCCACACGGTCCAGCATTCCGCCAACATCGCCCGTGTTAGAGCCTAATGTCTGTTCCAGTTTCTGCCGATCATCGGCACCCAGATCGCCGACCTCAAGCAGCCCGTCCACAAACATCCGCAGACCTTGCTGCGTAGGAATTCGACCTGCACTGACATGGGGGCTGTCCAGAAGGCCCAGAAATTCCAAATCCTGCATCACATTGCGAACGGTCGCGGCGCTCACTTTTTCGGACAGGGTGCGCGTCAAGGTGCGACTGCCAACCGGCTCACCGCTTTCCAGATAGCTCTCGACAATCAACCGAAACACTTCGCGTGACCGGTCGTTCATCTCATCCAGAATTTTGCTTGCTTCGCTCATGCGTCTTCCCCTGCTCGTTCGTCATTAAATAGCAGGCAAATGAAAGGTCAATCGGGGTTGCATCGTAACGCTGCGGGGCGTTATCCCCAACCCAGCAAACAAAGGAATTCCGATGCGACCCTCTGGAAGAGATTTAAGCGAAATGCGCGCCGTTTCAATCGAAACGGGGTTTACCAAACATGCCGAAGGTTCCTGCCTGATCAAAATGGGCGACACGCACGTTTTGTGCACTGCAACGATCGAAGATCGCGTGCCGCCCTTTATCAAAGGCTCGGGCCTGGGCTGGGTCACAGCAGAATACGGTATGCTGCCCCGCGCCACCAACACCCGGATGCGGCGTGAAGCTGCCAGCGGCAAGCAAGGCGGTCGCACGGTGGAAATCCAACGCCTGATCGGCCGCGCCCTGCGCGCTGGTGTGGATCGGGTCGCGCTGGGTGAGCGTCAGATCACTGTAGACTGCGACGTGATCCAAGCCGATGGCGGCACCCGATGCGCGTCGATCACCGGCGGCTGGGTGGCCCTGCGTCTGGCCGTGAACAAGCTGATGAAAGCGGGCGACGTCATCTCGGACCCCTTGGTGGATCCAGTTGCGGCTGTGTCCTGCGGTATTTATGCCGGTCAACCGGTTCTGGATCTGGATTACCCGGAAGACAGCGAAGCGGGTGTTGATGGCAACTTCATCATGACCGGATCCGGCAAACTGATCGAAGTGCAGATGAGCGCCGAAGGCTCGGTCTTTAGCCGCGCGCAGATGGATCAGCTTATGGATCTGGCCGAAAAAGGCGTCGGCGAATTGGCTGCCGCGCAAAAGGCCGCAACCGCATGACCCGCAAGTTCGATGGGGACAGGCTGCTGGTTGCCACCCACAACAAAGGCAAGCTTGAGGAGATGACGCATCTCCTCGAACCTTTTGGTGTCACTGTCGTCGGCGCGGGCGAGATGAACCTTCCCGAGCCGGAAGAGACCGAAGACACATTTGTCGGCAACGCGCGGATCAAAGCCCACGCTGCCGCCAAAGCCACCGGCCTGCCTGCCCTGTCGGACGATTCCGGGATCACCATCGACGCGCTGGACGGCGCGCCGGGGGTTTACACTGCTGACTGGGCGGAAACGGCAAATGGTCGTGATTTCCTAATGGCCATGACCCGCGCACATAATGAGCTGGAGGCTAAAAACGCCCCTCACCCACGCACTGCGCAATTCCGTTGTACATTGGTTCTGGCCTGGCCCGACGGACATGATGAAGTATTCGAAGGCATCGCCCCGGGCCACCTGGTCTGGCCGATCCGCGGCAAGGATGGATTCGGCTATGACCCGATGTTTGTTCCGGACGGGCACGACATTACCTTTGCCGAAATGGATCGCTGGGAAAAGAACAAGATCAGCCACCGCGGCCGCGCGGTTGAGAAGTTCGTGAAAGGCTGCTTTGGCGGATGATTGGCGCAACGGGGGCTTTGGCCTTTATATCCATTGGCCTTTTTGCGAGGCCAAATGCCCCTATTGTGACTTCAACAGCCATGTTTCAAAGAAAATAAACCAGAAACAATGGCTTACTGCTTATCTGAGCGAGCTGCGCCGCGCTGCCTCTGAAACGCCGGGTCGGGTACTGAACACGATTTTCTTTGGGGGTGGCACCCCGTCTCTGATGGACCCGGAAACCGTTTCTGACGTGATTGATGAGGCGCGCGCGCTCTGGCACCCGTCCAATGACATGGAAATCACGCTTGAGGCCAACCCCGGATCGGTCGAGGCAGGTCGGTTCGCGGCTTATCGAGATGCAGGCGTAAATCGAATCTCGATGGGCGTTCAGGCCTTAAATGACGAAGATTTGCGTCGGCTGGGCCGGATTCACACAGTCGCCGAGGCCCGCGCCGCCTTTGACATTGCACGTGCCTGCTTTGATCGTGTGAGTTTTGACCTGATCTATGCCAGACAGCACCAAACACCCGAAGCCTGGCGCGCGGAACTGAACGAAGCCCTGTCAATGGCCGTGGATCACCTGTCGCTGTACCAATTGACGATCGAGGACGGAACTGCCTTTGGCGACCGCTATGCCGTTGGAAAACTGCGTGGCTTGCCCGAAGATGACAGCGCCGCCGACATGTATTTGATCACGCAAGAGATTTGCGAAGCGCACGGTTTGCCCGCTTATGAAGTGTCCAACCATGCTCGCGCAGGTGCGGAGTCCCAGCACAACCTGATCTATTGGCGTTACGGAGATTATGTCGGCATCGGCCCCGGTGCTCATGGACGGGTCACCCTGGACGCCGAAAAATACGCAACCGAGACATACCTGAATCCGCAACGCTGGCTTGACGCAGCCGAGCGCGGCAGCGGGGAAAAAGACAGAACCTTGCTAACTTACGAAGATCAGGCAAACGAGTACCTTATGATGGGTATGAGGATTTCAGAGGGGCTAGATATAGACAGATGGGAAACCCTATCCGGTCGAAAACTTCCAAAGAACACTATTGATCATCTCTCTGAAATAAAAATGATTGAACATAGTAACGACAGGATTCGGGCGACTGCGGACGGCCGGGCCGTTCTGAATGCCGTCATCCGGGAACTATTAAGCTAGCCATGCACTACCTGTGGGCAGGACTGGGATTATTTTGTGTTGCTCTGGCGATGGTTGGGGTTGTTCTTCCCCTTCTGCCAACCGTGCCATTCCTGCTATTGGCGGCGTTTTTCTTTGCCAGATCATCGTCACGCCTTCACACGTGGCTGCTGACTCATCAACTGTTCGGACCGTTGATACAAGATTGGCAAAGCTCTGGTGCTATACGGCCTGCGGCAAAAAAGGCGGCAACTGTTTCCGTCGCCGCCGTTTTTGGTCTCTCAATTTGGATGTCCGCCCCGGTTTTCGTTTTGGCCATTCAAGCCATTGTCCTGGGCGGTGTATTGGTCTTTATCTGGACGCGGCCTAACGGCTGAGCTTGGCGCACAAATCGTCAAGCTGGTCCAGGTTCTCATACGTCAGAACAACCTGACCCGTTTCTGTTCCAGCCTTGTGATTGATCGAAACTTTCATCGCCAGAATTGCAGACAGGTCTTTTTCCAACGCCCGCGTATCGGCATCCTTACCCGCATCCAGGTTTCTGGACCGAGGCGCAGGGCGTTCTGCGTCACCTTGTTGCTGCTTTTTGACCAAAGCTTCGGTTGCGCGGACCGACAAACCTTCTTTGACGATCTGCTTCGCCAACTCCGAAGGGTTTTCGGCCGTAATCAGAGCCCGAGCATGTCCAGCGGAAATTTTTCCTTCAATAACAAATGCTTGGACATCCATTGGCAAGGACAAAAGACGCAGAAGATTTGCAATATGGCTACGGCTCTTACCCAAAGCTTCGGCCAGCTTTTCCTGCGTGTGGCCAAAACGATCCATCAGCTGCTTGTAGCCAGCGGCCTCTTCCACCGCGTTCAGGTCCGCGCGCTGAATGTTCTCAATGATCGCAACTTCCAGAACTTCGGTGTCGTCAAAATCGCGCACAATGACCGGAATATCATGCAGCTGCGCCATTTGCGCCGCCCGCCAACGACGCTCCCCTGCAACGATTTCGAATTCATCAGCTCCGGTCGAACGGACAATCAAAGGCTGGATAATACCCTTTTCCTTGACCGAGGCAGCCAATTCGTCCAGCTGCTCGTGCAGGAACGTGCGGCGCGGCTGATTAGGGTTCGCTTTCAGCTTTTCGATTGGAACTTTCAGATCAGGCCGACGCGCTTCGGTTGGCGCCCGCCCTTCTGCTTCGGGGTTCACATCCGCCATAAGGGCCGAAAGGCCGCGCCCCAAACCCCGGGATTTTGCTTTCTTGGCGCTCATGTCGCCCTCCTCACTTCCGCCTAAGCAGCGGTTTTATTGTTCTTGTGCATGATCTCGCGGGCCAGATGCCGATAGGCCATCGCACCAAGCGAACCCGAGTCATATTGCAAGACCGGCAGCGCATATGACGGAGCCTCACTGACCCGCACATTTCTGGGTATCTTTGTCTTAAAGACCATCTCACCCAGATTGTCACGCGCATCCTTCTCAACCTGACGAGACAAGTTGTTGCGGTTGTCATACATGGTCAACACAACACCTTCGATTCTCAGGTCAGGATTTGCGGTTTGTCGAACTTCTCTGATCGTCAACATTAATTGCGACAAACCTTCCAGAGCAAAGAACTCACTTTGCAACGGTACAAGGACGGAATGTGCCGCAACCATGGCGTTGACGGTCAGCAGATTCAAAGAAGGCGGACAATCGATAAGGATGAAATCCAGGTTAAAGACATCGACCGAAGTCTGCCGCAACGCATCATGCAACAAATAGCTTCGCTTCTCATTGGATATCAATTCAATGTCAGCAGAACTCAGATCAACGGTTGCCGGAACAACCAGAAGGTTTTCGATCTCGGTCTCTTGAACAACAGCCTCCAACGGCGCGTCGTCCAAGATCAGATCATAGGTTGTCCAATCCCGATCCTCTACACCCAATCCGGTGGACGCATTCCCTTGAGGGTCAAGATCAACCACCAAAACCCTGCAACCGGATTCCGCCAGCCCTGCTGCCAGATTGATTGCCGTCGTTGTCTTCCCTACTCCGCCCTTCTGATTGGCGACCGCAATAATCCGAGGTCCTGAAGGTCGGGACAGATCAACCACGTGATACTCCTTTAATTTTAAGGATAACGGCCTGAGGTTCAGTTAAACTTGTAATCGGCTCGACGTCGAAATTCCATTCCTCTTGCGCATCTGACAGTTCTTTTTTCCAGTTTGCGCCTTTGGGCAACAAGGCCGTACCATTTTTACTTAAATGCCTGTCACAGAACGATAATAACACCCGCAACTCTGCCAATGCGCGCGCTGAAAGGATATCGGCGCCCAAATGATCCACGCTTTCGATTCGCTTAGAAACCACTAGGCACTGTACTCCACACTCCCGAGCAACACTGCGTAAGAAGGCAGATTTCCGTTGATCGCTTTCAACAAAGGTAAATTGCGACTTCGGTGATTGATCGGCTGCAATCAAGGCGCACACCATACCCGGAAACCCGCCCCCGCTTCCTAAATCTACCCAGTTCTCGAACTTTTCCGCGCAGCCGAAAACTTGCACAGAGTCAAGGATGTGACGGTCCCAAATGTGTTCAAGACTATTGCGGGACACAAGATTAATCTTGGGATTCCAGCGCCTCACCAATTCAACGTAAGCCTCCAAGCGCTCGAATGTTTCACGTGAAACATTCAACCGTTCAAATGCAGAATAGTCGGGTGTCATGCCTGTCGAACCCTTTGGTCCCGACGGAGTTTTGCAAGAACAAGAGTAAGTGCGGCAGGAGTAACCCCTTCTACGCGGCTCGCCTGTGCAATGTTTTCAGGTTTAGCTTGTGAGAGCTTTTGTTTCATCTCTGACGATAGACCATCCAACGCGAAATAGTCGAAATTCCGGGGAATTACGTAGGATTCATCCCGCTTCATTGCTTCCACATCACGTTTCTGACGCTCTATATAGTTTGCGTAAAGCGCGTCGCGCTCAATCTGCAGTCTGATTTCTTGGTCTACGCCCTGTAGGTCCGGAATCAAAGGCAAGAGATTATCGAAAGATACGTCCGGAAAAGCCAAGATCGCCATTCCATCCCTACGATTGCCGTCTTGGTTGACGTTTATCCCAGCGGACAACACTTCTTTTGGTGTATAGGTGCGTTCTGCCAATCTAGTTTTTACTGCATCAAGCTGAGCCATCTTGTCTTCGAAATGCAGCCGTCGGTTGGCTCCGACACATCCAAGATCAATACCAATCGGCGTCAAACGTTGATCTGCGTTATCTGCGCGCAGGGAAAGCCGGAATTCAGCTCGTGACGTAAACATACGATAGGGCTCAGCCACGCCGCGCGTGGTCAAATCATCTATCATCACACCGATGTAGCTGTCAGATCTGGTGAAATGCACAGGATCACGACCTTGCACCTCTAACGCGGCGTTGAGGCCAGCGACCATCCCCTGCGCGGCCGCTTCCTCATAACCCGTAGTACCATTGATCTGGCCTGCCAAGTACAACCCAGGAACATCGGGCAGCGACAGGGTTGCGGTCAAGACACGAGGGTCGACGTAGTCGTACTCAATAGCATATCCGGGCTGCAGGATCTCCGCATTTTCAAGACCTTTAATGGATCGAACATACTGCAACTGCACATCTTGTGGCAATGATGTCGAGATACCATTGGGGTAGATCGTATGATCGTTGACGCCTTCAGGCTCCAGGAAAATCTGATGCGATTCCTTGTCAGCAAACCGCACAATTTTGTCCTCAATAGAGGGGCAATACCGAGGACCTATGCCATCAATATGACCGCCATACATGGCGGACTTCGAAAGATTGGCCTCAATAATCTCGTGCGTTTTCGCGTTGGTATGTGTGATTCCACACGAAATCTGAGGGGCAACCACGTCGTTCGACAAAAACGAGAACAACGTTGGGTCCTCATCTCCGTCTTGACGTTCAAGATCAGACCAATCGATTGTCCGTCCATCCAAACGTGGTGGCGTGCCCGTTTTCAACCGTCCCAGCGGCAGATCATAACTGTCCAGACGTTCCGCGAGCTTTACTGATGGGCGATCCCCCATGCGGCCACCCGGGCGAGAAACATCTCCGATATGGATGACGCCCCGCAAAAACGTGCCAGAGGTCAGAATGACAGCGCGCCCAGAAATCTCTGAGCCATCTGCCAGCGCAACTCCGGAAACACGCGGGCCGTCCATGATAAAATCAACGACCTCACCGACAATAACAGACAGGTTGGGCTGAACCTGTGTTTCTTTCTGCATTGCTGCCCGGTAAAGGGCACGGTCCGCTTGTGTCCTAGGACCTTGTACTGCAGGGCCCTTTCGGCGATTCAGCAAACGGAACTGAATACCAGCTTGGTCTGCAACACGTCCCATAACGCCATCCAAGGCGTCAATCTCGCGTACCAGATGGCCTTTCCCTAAACCACCAATCGCTGGATTGCAGGACATAACTCCGATATCTGATGCAGACAGCGTTACCAGCGCGGTACTTGCCCCCATCCTGGCAGATGCGTGCGCAGCCTCGGTACCGGCGTGCCCAGCTCCAATAACGATCACATCAAACTTCGAATGTTTCACGTGAAACACTCCTTACTTTCCCAAACAGAAGCTAGAGAAGATTTCATCCAGCAGTGTTTCGACATCTATTCTACCAACCAGAGATTCAAGAGCTCGAATGGCAGTTCTAAGCTCTTCTGCGGCGATATCATACAGGTCCGGACCTGATTCCAGAACCGCGATTGCAGACTGAAGCGAATCCAATGCCCGGTTAATTGCAATGCGATGGCGTTCCCGCGTGGCAATACCATGGGTAGTTGTTCGTTCACTTAATACACACGAAATCTGGTTTACGAGCGCATCAATTCCCTGCCCTGTCTTCCCGGATACACCCAGACCTTCAGCACCTCGAAGATCGGCTTTTGGCAGAACGTGAATGTCACCATCTTGCATCCCAACGCCCAGTTCATCCGGCTTTTCCGATAGAAAAACACGAAGATCGGCCGCCTCTGCTCTGCCGCGTGCCAGCTCGATGCCCAGGTTTTCGATATGATCTTCGGTTTCACGTAACCCCGCCGTGTCCAACAAGGTGACTGGCAATCCAGCCAGATCCATTCGCACTTCAATCACGTCCCGCGTGGTTCCCGCGTATTCCGAGGTAATGGCCGCCTTCCGACCGGCCAGCGCATTTAGAAGAGTGGACTTGCCTGCATTCGGAAGACCAACAATTGCGACTTCAAACCCTGTCCGGATACGCTCAGCGATTTTCACACCGTCGGCCTCACGTTTGAGGTCTGACATCACACCATGGATCAGTTCTCGTACCTCAGGGGTCACATCAGTTGGCACCTCTTCATCGGCAAAGTCGATGACAGCTTCCAACAAGGACGCAGCCCGTATCAAGTCACGGCGCCACCGTTCTGCCAGTGTACCCAGCTCGCCAGCCAGAATGGTTTGGGCCTGCTTACGTTGAGCTTCGGTTTCCGCGTCTATCAGGTCAGCCAGACCTTCGACTTGGGTCAGGTCCATCTTACCGTTTTCAAGAGCCCGACGCGTGAACTCTCCCGGTTCGGCAATGCGTAAACCATCCATATCCGATAAACACCGCAACACGGCGTTGACGGATGCAGTGCTGCCATGGATCTGCAGCTCCGCCACATCCTCTCCGGTGAAACTGGCCGGGGCTTGGAATGTCAGAACCAACCCGTCATCCAGACGCGCACCACTCTCGTCCCGCAAAGTGCGCAGGACAATGCCACGTTTGGGAAGCGCATTTCCTGTAAGGTGTGCAGCTGCGAAATGAGAGTCAGGACCAGAGAGGCGGATCACCGCCACTCCAGCTTTACCTTGCGCGCTGGCCAAGGCGAATATCGTATCCATTCGAAGGCCTCGCTTGGTTCTAAGACCTGTGTCAGGTGTTCATCGAATCGAAGAACTCGCCGTTTGTCTTCGTCTGTTTCAACTTCGACAGCAGGAACTCGATTGCGTCGGTGGTACCCATCGGATTGAGGATACGGCGCAGAACGAAGGTCTTGGCCAAATCGCCCTTGTCGACCAGCAGGTCCTCTTTCCGGGTACCGGACTTGAGGATGTCGATGGCCGGGAACACGCGCTTGTCGGCGATCTTGCGATCCAGAACAATTTCCGAGTTACCGGTGCCTTTGAATTCTTCAAAGATCACCTCGTCCATCCGGCTGCCGGTATCGATCAGCGCGGTGGCGATGATGGTCAGCGAACCACCCTCTTCAATGTTCCGTGCCGCACCAAAGAACCGCTTTGGGCGTTGCAGAGCATTCGCATCCACACCACCGGTCAAAACTTTGCCCGAGGATGGCACCACGGTGTTAAACGCCCTACCAAGTCTTGTGATCGAGTCGAGAAGAATAACAACATCTCGTTTATGTTCGACCAAACGCTTGGCTTTTTCGATCACCATTTCCGACACAGCAACGTGACGCGTTGCTGGTTCATCGAAGGTCGAGGATACAACCTCACCCTTCACAGAACGTTGCATGTCGGTCACCTCTTCGGGGCGTTCGTCGATCAGAAGGACGATCAGGTAACACTCCGGATGGTTCTGTTCGATCGAGTGCGCAATGTTCTGAAGGATCACCGTTTTACCGGTCCGCGGCGGGGCCACGATCAGCGACCGCTGGCCTTTACCGATCGGCGACACAAGGTCGATCACACGCGCCGACTTGTCTTTGATGGTCGGATCCTCGATCTCCATCTTCAGACGCTCATCCGGGTACAGCGGCGTCAGGTTGTCGAACAGGATCTTGTGCTTGGCCTTTTCCGGATCTTCGAAGTTAATCTTGGTGACCTTGGTCAGCGCAAAGTAACGCTCGTTATCGTCGGGGGCTTTAATCTCACCTTCGACCGTGTCACCGGTCCGCAGCGAGTGCTGGCGGATCATGTCGGGTGAAACGTAGATGTCATCTGGACCCGGCAGATAGTTCGCTTCGGGTGAGCGCAGAAAGCCGAAGCCATCTTGCAGGACTTCCAGCACGCCGTCACCGCCAACGGTCCAGCCCTCATCCGCGCGTTCGCGTAGAATCTGGAACATCATCTCGCCTTTCCGCATGGTCGAGGCGTTTTCGATCTCCAGCTCTTCGGCCATCGCCAGAAGGTCTTTGGGGCTTTTGGCTTTTAGGTCGGCCAGATTCAGGGCATCAGTTGTCATGATATATACCTTCACCGCGATCAGCGCGGCACGAAGTGGAATTTCAGTACGGAAGATACGCCGCCCGGACGGGCGTGTTGACCCTTACATATGCGCGACTGCTTTCGGAGTCAAACGGGCCTTCAGAACTTCAGAATGACCGCCAGAACGATGATAACCATCAAAACGGTCGGAACCTCGTTCATCATGCGATACTGCCGCCCAGTGAGCTTATTTCGCCCTTCCAGGAAATCCTTGCGCCGGGCCATCAGCCAATGATGGAACCAGGTCATGCCGATCACGGCCGCACCTTTGACCCAAGGCCAAGACCAATCCCATCCAACAATGCCTGGTGTAAACACCATGATCAGGCCGCACACCCACGCCACGATCATCGCTGGGCGCATAATCACACGCAGCAGCTTTTCTTCCATTTCAAAGAAAATTTCTTGTGCCCCGTCGACAGCTTGAGCTTTCTCAACGTGATAGACGAACAAGCGTGGTAGATAGAACAGACCCGCCATCCACGAGATCACAGCCATGATATGGAGAGACTTCACCCACGGGTACAGCGTGAAAAGAAGATCAGTCATTTTGGCTCCGAGCGTTGTTCGGAACTCTCCCTAATAAAAAAATAAGAAAAGAAAAAGGAAGATGGTTTTGTAGGGCGTTCAAAAACCGTGGATTACTGTTTTACCCATGTGTTTTCCCCAAGGTGGATAGAACAATCTCACTTTCCGATGATTCTGTTGAAGTAATTTTTTTGGATTTAAAAACAATGTACTAGCATAAAACAACAGGCGGATGATCTGGGGATAAGTCTTTGGTTATCGCGGGACAGCTCAGTTATCCCTGTGATCAGACTTATCCTTGTCCCGGTTGGATGGGATTTGAGCGACTCGGGGATCTTTGACACGATTTTCCCGGGGTTGCGTGTCAACCGTAAAACCATACAAAGCACCCCAGAACTCTCATTGACTTGCACACGGGGTTTTCCACATGTCTGTCCCCATTCTTCTGGCATCGGGATCTACGATACGGGCGCAGCTGCTTGAGAACGCAGGTGTCCCTTTTTCGGTTCAAACCGCGCGCGTGGATGAAGACACAGCCAAGCGCGCCTTGCTGGCTGAAAACGCGTCACCACGGGATATTGCCGACACGCTTGCTGAAATGAAAGCCCGCAAGGTCAGTGATAAGAACCCTGGCGCTATGGTGCTGGGGTGTGATCAGGTTCTGGATTTTGACGGTCAGTTGCTGTCAAAACCTGAAACCCCGGAACAGACACTGGCTCAGCTAAAAGCGATGCGAGGCAAACGGCACATGCTTTTGTCTGCGGCAGTGATTTATCAGGACGGTGAGCCGATTTGGCGGCACGTCGGACAGGTACGTCTGCGGATGCGGGCCAGTTCTGATGCTTATCTGAGGGACTATGTTTCACGGAACTGGGACAGTATCCGCCACGCCGTCGGAGCATATAAGCTGGAAGAAGAAGGTGTCCGCCTGTTCGCCACCATTGACGGCGACTATTTTAACGTTTTGGGTATGCCCCTGTTGGAGCTTCTCAACTTTTTGGCTGTCAAAGGGGTGATCGATCAATGACGGACTACCGGGTTCCTCTGGCCGGGGTGATCGGACATCCCATTGGGCATTCGCGTTCACCAAAACTGCATGGTCATTGGCTAAAGACGTATGATCTTGCCGGGCATTACATCCCAATGGATGTTGCCCCTGCCGATCTGGGAACCGTGCTACGTGCGCTGCCTAAAGCCGGTTTTGTCGGGGCCAATGTGACTGTTCCACACAAGGAAGCAGCGTTGAAGATCGCGGATCACGTATCCGACCGCGCAACGGTGATTGGCGCTGCGAATACTTTGGTGTTCCGCGAAGATGGCTCGATCCACGCGGACAATACCGATGGGTACGGATTCATGGAAAACTTGCGCAGCGGTGCCCCAGACTGGAATGCCAAAGACGGCCCGGCCGTAGTGTTCGGAGCTGGCGGTGCGGCCCGTGCGGTTCTGCAAGCCTTGTCTGATGCGGGCGTACCCGAAATCCTGTTGACCAATCGAACGCGCGCCCGTGCGGATCATCTGAAAGAAGAATTTGGTCAGCGTATTCGTGTTGTCGATTGGGTTCAGGCCGGAAATGTCATCGAAAACGCAGAACTGGTGGTCAACACGACCTCATTGGGGATGCAGGGCCAGCCGGAATTGCGGGTTCCGCTGGACGGGTTGCAACCCGGTGCGGTGGTAACCGATCTGGTCTATGCCCCGTTAAAAACAAACCTTCTCAAAACAGCAGAAGAGGCTGGCTGCACCACGGTTGATGGTTTGGGCATGCTATTGCACCAGGCGGTTCCGGGTTTTGAGCGGTGGTTCGGTGTGCGCCCCGAAGTGGATGCAGAGACGCGCGCGGCGGCTTTGGCATGAGTTTTGCCCTTGGCCTGACAGGTTCCATCGGCATGGGGAAAAGCACCACGGCACAGATGTTTGTCGAAGAAGGCTGCGCCCTGTGGGATGCGGACGCGGCAGTGCATCGGTTGTACGCGCCCGGAGGTGCTGCAATTGAACCGATGCGAGTAGCCTTCCCTGGTGCGATTGTTGACGAAGCCGTAAGCCGGGACGCGTTAAAGCAGATCATTGCGGCCGATCCCGAAGCGTTGAAAGCAATCGAAGCGATTGTGCATCCCCTGGTCGCGAAAGACCGCGCAGTGTTTCGCGAAAACACAACAAGCGACATTCTGGTGTTCGACATTCCACTTCTTTTTGAAACAGGTGGAGACGCAGCCATGGACGCCGTCGCTTGCGTTTCGATTCCGGCGGATGAACAAAAGCGCCGAGTAATGGAACGGGGAACAATGTCCGAGGCGCAGTTCGAACAGATCCGCGCCAAGCAGATGCCGAATGATGAGAAATGTGCGCGGTCGGATTTTGTAATCGTAACAGACACGCTGGACCATGCCCGCGAGCAGGTGCAGGATGTGGTCAGGCAGATACGGGCGGGGATGAAAGATGCGTGAGATCGTACTCGATACCGAAACCACCGGGTTCGATCCCGAAAGCGGAGACCGGATTGTTGAAATCGGAGCCGTTGAGCTGTGGAATCATGTCGCGACGGGTGAAACGTATCACGTCTATATCAACCCAGAACGCGGCATGCCGGATGAGGCGTTTGGCGTGCATGGCATCGGCCCGGATCTATTGGATAATCCGCGCCCGCCGGAAAAGGGTGAAGTGACGCTGAAAGACAAACCGGTGTTTGCAAAGGTGGGTCACGGGTTTCGTGAATTTGTTGGGGATGCGCGGTTGGTGATCCACAACGCATCGTTCGACATGAAGTTCCTGAACGCTGAACTGAAATGGATGGGCGCGCCGTTGATCCCGATGGAACAAGCGCTGGATACGCTGGCAATCGCCCGAAAACGGTTTCCCGGTTCTCCAGCGTCGCTGGATGCGCTTTGCCGTCGTTTCAATATCGACAATTCAAACCGTGTTCTGCACGGCGCTTTGCTCGATTCTGAAATTCTGGCCGAGGTTTATCTTGAGCTGATCGGTGGGCGGCAGCCTGATTTTGGCCTGTCAACGTCCGCATCATCTGCATCCGGTGGCGGCGATGACTGGCGACCGACACCGCGCAGCACACCGTTGCCATCCCGGATTACCGAAGATGAGCGCGCAGCACATGAAGAATTTGTGGGGAAGCTGGGCGAAAGCGCCCTGTGGACCCGCGCCTGATCCGATCAGGCACGGGTCGAAGCCTTAAGCGTCGGTCTTTTGGGCCTGTTCGGCTTGACGACGCATCAATTCGTTGCGATACAGCGCCACGAAATCGATATTGTCCAGATTCACCGGCGGGAAGCCACCATCACGGGTGATGTCGCTGACAATGCGGCGCAGGAACGGGAACAGCATCCGCGGGCATTCGATCATCAGGAACGGGTGCATCTGATCTTCTGGCACGCCTTCCACGTGGAACAGCCCGCAATAGTCCAGTTCGCACAGGAACAACACATCATCCATGCCTTTGGCTTTGGATGTCAGGTTCAGTTTGATGGACACTTCGAACTGATGTTCAGCGCTGCGCTTTTTCGCGTCCAGGTTCACCTGAACAGCGATTTCCGGCTGCACGTCGCCTGACACACCCTTTTGCGCCATCACGTTTTCAAAAGACATGTCACGGATGAACTGCCCCAGAACCCGCATTTGAACCTGCGGGGCGGCTTGGGCCGCAGTGTTTTCTGCAGCGTTTTCTTCGGCCATGGATCTACTCCAAAATTAAATTTCGCCACTGCTTAGCAAGTTGGGCGCGGCACCTCAATGCTGGTGGGGGCCTTCCACCCATTTCGACGGCTTTGAAGGGTCTTTTTTCGGGCGAACTTCGCTGAATTCGCCGTCAATGATGTCCCCCTGCTCGAAAGGGTTTTGTCGCGATTGAAATCCTGTGCCCGGTCCCATCTGAAACTGTGCCACGGTGACTTTCGATTTCAGATAGCGGAACACAGCGACACGAACGCCCGGTACCAGCAAGGCAAATCCTATGGCATCGGTGAAAAAACCCGGTGTCAGCAGCAATGCGCCGGACAAAAGGATCATAGCACCGTGGGCCAAAGGCTCGGTCGGGTCGTCCAATTCAGCGAACGAGCGCTGCAAACTTATCAACGCCATGCGACCTTGTGTCCGCACCAGCACCGTGCCTAGAACGGCGGTCAGCACAACGATGGCAAGAGTTGGCCAAAGCCCAATCAGACCACCTACCTGAATAAACAGAGCGATCTCGATGATAGGCACCAATAAAAATGCCAAGAACAGATACATTTGCGTTATCCTTTCCCTTAGGCCGGGCTGTGGACTTGCCACCCACGCTCACCTACATAGTGGCATGAGGCCGCGTATACAAAGTCGCGGTTCTGAAAAGAGGATGAAATGAACGAACCCATGATCCAGCTACTGGTCCTGGCCGGAATTGCCGTTTTCCTGATCCTGCGCCTCAAAAGCGTATTGGGTACGCGTGAAGGTTTTGAAAAACCACCTTTGCAGCAACAGCCTGAAGCGCATAAATCGCGTCGCGATTTCGAGGTGATCGAAGGCGGCCCGGATCATGACATCACCGACCATGTCGCCGAAGACAGCGAACAGGCGCAAACCCTGGCGGCGATGAAACGGGTTGAGCCCGCTTTTTCCGTCAATGAATTTGTTCAGGGCGCACGCGGTGCCTATGAAATGATTGTGATGGGGTTCGAAAAAGGCAATCTGGACGAAATCCAGCCGTTCCTGTCGGAAGAGGTGTTTGAAACATTCGTCTCGGTCGTCGCTGCCCGCGAAGATCAGGGCCTGACGATCGAGGCCGAGTTTATCGGCGTGCGGGAAACCACCCTGTCGGATGTCAAGTTCGACAAAGACACCAACGAGGCCGAGATTACCATGAAATTTGTGGGTGAACTGACCTCGGTCGTGCGGGATCGCGGCGGTGATATTGTCGAAGGCAACCCCAACACCGTGAAACGCCAAAAGGACAGCTGGACCTTTGCCCGTGTGATGGGCAAGGACGATCCGAACTGGCTGCTTGTTGCCACGGACGCATGATTGCTAAACTCCGGTCGCTTTTTCTGGTGGGTGCAATGACCGCCGCCAGCGCTGCCGGAGCCGAGGCAACGCGATCCATTCTGTCGTTTGACGATCTGCAGGGCTGGGCCGATGATGACCACGGCGCGGCCCTTTCCGTTTTTCTGAACACTTGCGGCGATCTGAAGGACCCGGACTGGCGTGCGTTGTGCGGAGTTGCCGGGACATATGAAGCGGATGCGGCACGGGCGTTTTTTGAGCTCTTTTTCCGCCCCGTCTTGGTCGAAGATGGCAAGGACGCCCTGTTCACGGGGTATTTTGAACCTGAACTTGATGGTGCGCGTAGCCGGACTGATCGTTTCAAGTACCCCATCTACAAAATGCCGCCTGAAGCGCGGGATGGGCCATGGCTTAGCCGTCGCGAAATCCTGACTGGTGATGTGATGCAGGGTCGCGGGCTTGAGATTGCCTGGGTTGACGACCCGGTCGAGCTGTTTTTCCTGCAAATTCAGGGTTCGGGACGTGTGCGGCTGCCCGATGGTGGTGCCTTGCGTGTGGGATACGGGGGCGCAAACGGTCATCCGTACAGATCCATCGGTGTCGAACTGGTTCGGCGCGGGATTCTAGGCGCGCATGAGGTCAGTGCTCAGATGATCCGAGCCTGGGTGCGCAAGAACCCTGAGGCTGGTGCCGAGCTGTTGTTCCACAATCCTTCCTATGTGTTCTTTCGTGAAGTCTCGCGCGTTGCGCCCGAACTTGGGCCATTGGGAGCCATGAACCGATCCATCACAACGATGCGCAGCATTGCGGCGGATCCGGCTTATACGCCATTGGGGGCGCCGGTCTGGGTTGAGAAAGACGGTAAAAACCCGCTGCGTCGCCTGATGATCGCGCAGGACACAGGCGCCGCCATCAAGGGTGCCCAGCGGGCAGACATTTTTTTTGGAACGGGTGACGAGGCCGGGCAAGCCGCAGGCAGGTTGAAAGATCCGGGTCGGATGATCGTTTTGCTGCCGATACAGCGGGCCTATGCCCTGCTGCCGGATGAGTTCTGATGACCCGACGCAAACTGACGACAGAAGAGATCGAGCTGTGGCGCAAAGTCGCCAAGCAAGCCGAACGGATGCATCCGGAAATTCCACAGACGGTGCATCCGACCTCATTGCCGAAACCCAAGCCGAAGAAAACACCGAAACCCCGGTTCGAAGCGTTTGAAATTGGTGAGACCCATCAGACAAAACCAAAGCCAAATGATTTGAAGCCATCTGTCACGGATGCGCTGCGCAGAACGCCGGTTCAGATGGACAACAAAGCCTTTGGCCGAATGAAGCGCGGTAAGCTCAAACCGGAAAGCAAGCTGGACTTGCACGGTATGCGGGTCGACACAGCACATCCCGCGCTGATCCGTTTTGTCCTGACAGCGCAAGCCCAAGGCAAACGCTTGGTTTTGGTTGTGACCGGCAAGGGTAAAGATCGGGACGAACCGGGCCCGATTCCGACCCCACGCGGAGTTCTTCGCAATCAGGTGCCGCATTGGCTGACCATACCGCCACTGGCGCAAGCGGTGATGCAGGTTACGCCTGCCCATATAAGCCATGGTGGCGACGGAGCTTATTACGTGTACTTGCGGCGTCTTCGCTAAAGGGATCGTGCCGCTTGGGTGACGCCAACACGAACCAGCGTGCAGACCAGAACAAAAAATCCTCCGGTCCACAGGAACTGTGTATCCAACGAAACGCCCCAATCGATCAGCACTCCGGTCAGGCCCGGCCCGATCGCCGAGCCCAGAACCATGACTGCTGTTGCCATCGCTTTGATCGCACCGATGTGTCGGGTGCCGTAGAACTCGGCCCAGAAGGCACTGGGCAACGTGCTGTTTGCCCCGGCGGTGAGCGCCAGAAGAGCCAGCCCAAGCGTCGCCCCTGCAATCGAAGTCGTCAGGGCCAGAGTCACAAAACCCAACGCAATCGGCAGTTGGTAATAGGGCATCATCCGTGCTGTGCCCCATTTGTCCAACGCCCAACCGGCTGCAAACATCGAAAGCAGCGATACCCCGGTATAAACAGGAAACAATGCGACCAACTGGATATGAGCCCATCCTTTCACTTCGGCCAAATGGACCTGATGAAAAAAGAAGGCCGTGACAAAAGCCGAAGGCCCAAGGACAGCGGGTGCCATAAACCAAAACAACGGGTGTTCCAGCGCGTCACGTCGTGTCCAGTGACGGCCTTGCATACCGGTGGCTGAATACTCGCTGGCAAGGCTTTGCGGTGTGCGTTCTTCCCTAAGAAGGCGCATCAGAATTGGAATACCCAGCAAAACGATAATGGCTGCAAGCCCCCACAGCCACCGCCAGTCCAGAAACACCATGGCGGTGACAAATGCCAGCGGCAGCAGCGCCTCTCCGATTGCGTACCCGACCGAGGCAATGGACAAGGCCTTGCCTCGAGTTGCAGTGAACCAACGGGCCATTGCGACCATCGCAAGATGGGTGCTCATACCTTGCCCAAACAGGCGCAAAAGGAAGATCACCGCCGGCAGCAGCAATACCCAGCTGTTCAGCGACATGGCCAATGCCGCCAACGCCAACCCGGCCAGAACCACAGGTCCCAACATTCGGACGCGGAAAATATCTGTCAGCCCGCCCGCCCAGATCATCACCAGTGCCGCGACTAGCGTGCCCAGAGAATACAGCCCACCCCAGGACCCGTGGCTGAGGCCGTAAGCAGCGCGGATTTCACCAGCAAAGACCGAGATAAAGAAGGTCTGCCCAAAGCTGGACAGGAAGGTCAACAGAACTCCGGCTCCCAACCACGCCGCATTGTCGGTAAGAAACCGACGCAGATTAAACTGCGTCACGGCGTGGTCACCTCGGCCTGTCCGGTTTCGGTCAATACAATTTCAGTGGCACCATCGGGATTGCGTTCGCTGGGCGGCACAAGAATATCAATGGCCTGCCGATCTTCGCGCCCGAACGTGCTGTTGATACGACGCAATGAGCTGAGGATCGATAGCAGTGCCGGAGAGGTCGCGGCGACGAAATGCGAGGACGCTGCATCGCTGTTGAATGCAGTGGTATCAATCACGCTAATCGGAAACTCCTCAAGCGAGTCGATCGAGCTGATGTTGCCCAACCTCTCACCTTCATTCGTACCACGCAGACGAGCCGAGATATTCAGGATTTTGTCCTTTTGGGATACCATAACAAGAAACGGGTCGGGTGGATTGTCGATGCGTTTCATTTGCGAGCGAAACAGATCCAGATCCAGATCCGGTGAGATCAGCACGACACCTTCGAGGTTTCTTTTCGCCCACCCGGGTTCCTGCAGCTCAGCTTGTCGCATCATTTCCATCGACAAGGCGCCGCCCATGGAATGTGCAACTAGAATAACGCGTTTAACGCCCATGGCCTTGAGTTCACGGATGGTCTGCTCCAGCCCGTCGCGGGCGAACAGCATGCTGTCCAAGTCGTAGGCATACCCATAGCCGGTTGCTCGGCTTGGCCATGAATACACCAGCGTAGATCCCGGAAGACCGATGTCATGGGTCAGTTGAGCGGCGCGGAAGATCGTTTCGGTCTGGGTCGAGTTATAACCGTGTACAAAAATCGTAACGTCGTCCTGACCGCGCAGGTGTTCGCGCAGACCTTGCGGGCCGTCCAACTCTGTCACGCCTGTCAGAACAAATTCTTTCTGCGGGTTGGGGTTTGCATACGAGAATTTGAGCGTACCCGGCGTATGTGTCGGCGGAATGGAAACGGTCGTTTCCAGAAACTGGAGCGACTCGCCACGCCGGAATCCATAAGATCCGTCGACTTCGCGCGCTCGGGTCGTACTGGCAAAAATCGTTTCAGGTGTACCAACATTTACGGCCGATGGAACAATTTCGGACACCGTCCGGTCGACACAGGCGCTCAGCGAAAGGGATAGGAGTAAAACAATGAAATAGCGCAGCACGTGCCAGCCCTCAGGATGAATCGTGCTTACGCTATCTTATTCTCGCTCAGCGTCCAGCGTCGAACGTCTGAAAGAGCGGCAAAAAACGGCTGGCCCTGTTACAAAACGTAACGGCTCAGGTCTGTGGACTTGGTCAATTCACCAAGATTGTCGCTGACGAATTGCGCATCGACTGTGATTTCAGTTCCGGCCTTGTCCGGTGCAGCAAATGAGAGGTCCTCGAAGACCCGCTCCATCACCGTGTAAAGCCGCCGCGCGCCGATATTTTCAACGCTCTGGTTTACGTTTGCTGCAATCCTTGCAAGTGCGGCAATGCCGTCTTCGGTAAAGCTGACCGTGACCTCTTCGGTCCCCATCAGGGCGGTGTATTGCCGGGTAAGCGCGTTGTCTGTTTCGGTCAGAATGCGCACGAAATCTTCTTCGGTGAGCGCACGCAGTTCAACGCGGATCGGCAGACGGCCCTGCAGTTCGGGCAGCAGGTCCGAAGGTTTGGCGATGTGGAACGCGCCTGAGGCGATGAACAGGATATGGTCGGTTTTTACTGGGCCGTGTTTGGTGCTGACGGTGGTGCCTTCGATCAGAGGTAGCAGGTCGCGCTGCACCCCTTCGCGGCTGACATCGCCACCGCGCGCGTCCGAACGGGCGCAGACCTTGTCGATCTCATCCAGGAACACGATCCCGTTTTGCTCGACCGCCTCGAGGGCAACCCGATTGACGGTTTCGTCATCCAGCAGCTTGTCGGCCTCTTCTCCGATCAGCGCGTCATAGCTTTCAGCGACCGTCATGCGTTTCTTAACGGTTCGTCCGCCAAACGCTTTACCGAAAATGTCACCCAGATTCATCATGCCCATCTGACTGCCCGGCTGCCCCGGAATGTCGAACATCGGCATTGGGTTGGAAGTGTCGGAGAGTTCAAGTTCGATCACCGTGTCGTCCAGTTCCCCGGCTTTCAGTTTTTTACGGAACATCTCGCGGGTGCCTTCGCGGGCGTCTTCGCCTGCGATTGCGGCAATCACGCGATCTTCGGCGGCCTGATGGGCACGCGCCTTAACATCCTCTCGCATGTATTCGCGGGTCTGAACAATGGCTGCGTCAGCCAGATCACGAACGATCTGTTCAACATCTCGACCGACATATCCAACCTCGGTGAACTTGGTGGCCTCGACCTTGATAAAGGGCGCACGGGCCAGTTTGGCCAGTCGGCGGCTGATTTCGGTCTTGCCGACACCGGTGGGTCCGATCATCAGAATGTTTTTGGGGTAGACTTCGTCCCGAATGTCATCGGCCAGCTGTTTGCGCCGCCAACGATTGCGCAAGGCAACGGCCACCGCTCGTTTGGCATCCTTCTGGCCAATAATGAAGCGGTCCAGTTCCGAGACAATCTCGCGCGGGGTCAGGTCGGTCATGTGTATTCAATCCGGTTGTTTCGAAACGGAACCTAATCATAAGACGGGAAAACACAAGCTGATCACGGAAAACTCACGCCAACTCACGGGGTGCACACGGAAATTCGTGCCGATGTGAATCGCCATGGGTGCAGCACGTACGGCATAGTTTTTGCGACGGGCAAACCTGCCTGCATCTATCAATGGAGATATCAAATCATGATGACTCGTCGTTCGCTTTTTGTGAAAGCTGCTGCCACGGGCGCAGCGCTGACCCTGGCTGGCACCACCACTGCCTTGGCCGGCGGCGCCAAAAAGAAAGGCTCGTTCGAGGGCCGCTCGAACCACATCACCACCGGTTCGGTGAAACTGGTCAAGGATGGCGACCGTTACATCGTTGAACTGGGCGAAGACTTCTCGCTGGATAACGGCCCCGACCCCCGTGTCGCATTTGGTAAGGATGGCAAATATGCCCCCGACAGCAAACTGGGCGCGCTGCTGCACCTGACAGGCAAGCAATCCTATGCCGTGCCACCGACGATGGATGTGTCGGGTTACAACGAAGTGTACATCTGGTGCGAAGTCGCCGGTGTGCCGCTGGGCGTTGCATCGCTGAAGTAACCACTCAGGTCAGAGGCCGACCCCCCCCCGGCCTCTGACACGCCTCAACAGCGTTTCGGCTTTAACTTGCGACGTGAATACCCTGCCACGCCTCAAGCGTTCTCGGGACTTTCGTGTCGCAGTTTGACTAATATAAAACCCGAAACGCTTTGGGTAACACAGCAACTGTCTGTTACACTCGCGCCAAGGTATTGGAACCGGGGGCGTTTTTATGACCAAGATTGCCAAGATCACCTTGTTGTTCGTGGTTTTTGTCGACCTGATCGGGCAAGGTCTGGTCTTTCCGATCATCAATTCGCTCATCATGGAGACCAAGTCCGGGTTCCTGCCAGACAGCACACCAGTGGGGCGACGCCACTTTTATTATGGCCTCGTGATTGGCTGTTTCTTCCTGTCCTGGTTTCTTGGGGTTGTTTACGTCTCGAAGGTCTCGGATTCCATCGGGCGCAAGAACGCGCTGCTGGTCTGTCTGGGTGGAGCACTGGTCGGTTATGCGCTGACCATCGCGGCGCTTTATATGAACAGCCTGCTGTTGTTGATTGTCGGACGCTCGATCACCGGGTTCACGGCTGGTAATCAGCCCATCGCGCAAGCGGCGATGATTGACGGCAGCACCGATGCCGCCGACCGCGACCGCAACATGGGCTATATCGTGACCGGCGTCAGCTTTGGTCTGGTGGGCGGCCCCATTATCGGAGCGGTCCTGTCCGACGCCGCCTTGTTGGGCGGTTACGCAACCCTCAAAACGCCGTTCTATGGCGCTTTTGTTCTGGTTCTGATTGCCATCTTCCTGGTCATGACCTTTTTCAAGGACACCCGGACCGAGCGTGAACCCTTTGTTTTCCGTCCACGCGACATTACCGACAGTCTGATCGCCGTGCGTGGGCATCCGATGGTTCTGAAAATCCTGCCGGTCTATGCATTCTTCATGATCGCCAACGTGACCTTCTACGTTTTCGTCGACAACTTCCTGACAAGCGCCTTTGGGTACGGTGTGATTGGCGGCAGCATGGCCATGGTGGTGATCGGCTTCGCGCTGGCGTTTTCGAGCACGTTCCTCGTCAAGCCGGCACAAGAACGATTTAGCAAACACCAGATCATCTATACGTCTCTCATCGTGATGGTGATCTGCGGCCTGGCCTTTGCCTTCAGCCCCAGCGGTGTGCTCAGCTATGTGCCGGTCTTCTTCTTCTACTTCCTGTTCGGCGTCGCATATCCAACCATGCTGGGCCTGTTCTCATCCAGCGTTAGTGAAACGGACCAAGGCTGGGTCATGGGCGTGACCACGGCGGTCTTCTGTCTGGCCGGAGGCATCATGTCTCTGATCGGCGGCGGGTTGATGAGTATCGACATCCGCGTGCCCTACTACATCGTGGTCATCGCCGCGATCTTCGGCCTGATCGGAATGCACCGTCGCTGGAAAGGGAAAGAGATCAAGGCGCTGTTAGCCTGAAATGGTTTCAACTGTCAGATTGCCGTTTGTATAGACGCAAATATCGGCGGCAATCGCCATGGCTTCGCGCGCGACCTGCTCGGCTTCTTTGTCGCTGTCCATCATCGCGCGGGCCGCGGCCAGTGCAAAGTTTCCGCCCGATCCGATGGCCGCCACGTTGTGCTCAGGCTCCAGCACATCCCCTGCCCCGGTGATGACCAGCAAATCCTTGCCATCAGTGACAATCAGCATCGCCTCAAGCTTTTGCAGGTATTTGTCGGTGCGCCAGTCCTTGGCCAGTTCGACCGAAGCGCGAGCCAGTTGGCCGGGTGTGGCCTCAAGCTTGGCTTCCAAACGTTCCAGCAGTGTGAAAGCATCTGCGGTCGATCCGGCAAAACCTGCCACAACCTCGAACCCGCCGGGCGACAATCGGCGCACTTTGCGGGCCGTTCCCTTGATCACGGTCTGACCAAGGCTGACCTGACCATCACCGGCTATGACAACCTGACCGTTCTTTTTGACGCCAATGATCGTCGTGCCGTGCCAACCGGGAAAGTCGTTATCTGCCATGATCGTCTCCGTTTTCGCTGGCGGTATATATGGGCCGGGTAAGGTGTTGGCGCAACCCGTTCTTAAAGTGCCCAAAAGATATGCAGAAAATGCAATCCGGGGTTACCAGACCAGCAATTGTGAGTCCAAGCGCGCGGGACTAAATGAGGCTTACAACCGACAACGGGTCGGCTGTTTCACATCTAAGGACTGCGCACATGGCAACCACAGCTAACATTCATGCGCCGCTCGGAGCAGCTACCATCCTGCACGTGGCGGACGCGTTCTCAAACGTCGTCAAATCTGTTGCGAAATGGAACGACGCACGTAAAACACGGAACCTTCTGTCGGAGCTCAGCGACGCACAGCTGGAAGACATCGGTCTGACCCGCGAAAGCATCGCAAATATCTGATCCTTCGTCTGGATTACCGAATTGGAACAGCCGCCCGGAACCCCGAGCGGCTTTTTCTTTGTCAGCTTTTTACGTATTTCCCTGCAAGGTCGGGCAGGAATGCTTCGACCGCTGCGGTTGCAACCACGTGTTTAGTGCCGGCCTCTTTATCCATCACGTCCAACCCGCCTTTGACCGCGCGCACTTCGGCACGGCCCCGCGGCAGATCAGCAGCAACCAGATCACAATCCACCTGATCAGGGTTTTGGACACCGATGGTCACGCTGACCCGCATCTGGGAATGATCAATGCCCAGTTTAGAAAACAGTGTGATTGATGAATGATGCAACGCGTCCTGCACCGCACGGCGCGCCGCTTTGGTATAGTCCTGACCATACAGGTCGTTGCCCGTTCCCATCTCCAGAATGATACGTTTTTCACTCATTGCGCGGGCTCCATGTCAAAGGAAACGATCAGGGCGGCGTTTGCGATAACCGTGTGCCCGTCACCATGTGGTTTCTTGATATCCAGTCCACCTGTGGTGACGGTGATGTTCGGCTGTCCATAAGGGAAGATTGCCTTCAGCGCGTCGGTATCTACCTGATCCGGCTGCTGCACGCCGATTTCGGCATCGATGATCATCGCCTCTTTTGGGAACCCAAACAGTTCAGCCATGTTGACGGAGTTATGCCACAGTGCATCCTTAATCGCCCGTAATGATGCCTCGGTATAATCCATCCGCCGCAGGGATGTACCCATGCCGAATTCTACAAGAACACGCGTTTTTGCCATTGGTTTCTCCGACATATACAACAAAAAAGGCGCCCCGATCTGAGGCGCCTTTGAAACGTTCTGCTAGGACCAGATCAGATGGATTCGTCGATCCAGCTTTGCAGCGCGGCCTTGGGTGCTGCACCTGCGCGGTTGGAAACAACCTGACCGTCCTTGAAGATGAACAGCGCAGGGATACCACGTACGCCCATTGCAGCGGCGGCATTCGGGTTGCTGTCAACATCGACCTTGGCGATCTTTACCTTGTCGCCATACTCAGCGGCCAGTTCTTCCAGCGCCGGGCCAATTTGCTTACAGGGACCGCACCATTCGGCCCAGAAGTCCACGACCACGGGAACGGTCGAGTTTTTGACTTCGGCGTCAAAGGTGTCGTCAGTAACGGCTACGGTCGACATATTCTGTCTCCTGAATGGGGTAAACTCGGAAACAGAACGTAGGTGCCACATCGGGTAAGGTCAAGATATCCGAGCGCGGGTCAGGGCATCCGTCACAAGATCGTGTGGCAACCACATGAGGTTCGCGGTTCGGGTCCACAGAATGGCGGTTCGGATGCTGCGGTCAGGATAGATCTGAGAAAGCGCCTGCGCATAAGCCCCCATTTGGCGTAACAGGCCCTCAGGGCAGTCTTCAACACGATTTGGAACAGTCGCATTTGTTTTGAAATCAATGACTTGCACGTCTGTGTCCGAAACGATCAGCCGGTCGATGACCCCATGCATGCGCTGCCCATTCAAATCTGCGGTTACTGGAACCTCGGCCAGAGTTTCAGGTACAAAAATATTCCTAAGTGGTTCTGCCGTCAGAACTTGTGTGACTTCGGTCAAAAGCTCTTTCCGGTCTATGTCTTGCATATCCGGTAGCAGTCGGGCGCAAAGCTCTGGCCACATATCCGGTTCAGCTATCGGCAAGTGCTCCAACAGCAGATGCAGACGTGTTCCGCGCAGTTTTGCAGCGTCTTCATCCAAACCGGCGTCACCGGGTAACGCCTTGGCACCGCCCAGATCCGAGGGGCTGAGCGTGCTTGCGGATTCAATGGGGTCAGGTGCCGGATGTAGAAATATGTCTGGTAACGCGAACCGTTCAGTCGCCAATTGTGGTTGTTCGACTAAAGGCAGCGCATCCCAATCCCCGTGAGACAAGCGGCGGATATTGGAACCCGGCAGTGGCGCGGCCCCGGCCCTCTCCATCGCCGCCTCGACCATTTGGTACCAGCTATTGCCATCTTTCCCCAATTCGCCGGCCGCGGCCACGACTAACCACTTTTCCGCCCGTGTTAGAGCCACATATAGCAGCCGGAGCCGTTCATTTTCCTCACGCGTACGCGCTTCTTCCCGCGCCTGTGCGATTAGATTGGGCGAGACATCTGCCGAGACTTTCCACAGCGGAATGCCTTTGGTCACCATGATCTCGGCATCGCGCGGTGCCTGGCGTTTGCCGGTATCCGGGAGGATCACGATCGGAGCCTCAAGACCCTTTGAGCCATGCACGGTCATCACGCGGATCATGTTGCCCACACCGCTCATCTGCCGTTTGATTTCCAGATCGTCGGTCTGCATCCAGACCAAAAAACCAGTCAAGCTGGGGATATCGGTGCGCTCATAGGCCAGCGCCTGAGACAGCAACGCGTTGATGCCGTCTTCCGCTTCGGCCCCCAGGCGGCCCAGCAGTTTGCGCCGCCCGTCATGGCGGGTCAGAATGCGCTCGATCAGGTCATAGGGGCGCAAAAAATCGATCTGACTGCGTAGATCGTTCAAAATGGCAAGCGTTTCGGGAAACTCTTCAGCACGGTTGCGCAGCGCGGCCCAGAGGAATTGCTCCTGCCGCCGGTGCGCCAGATCGAAAAGCTGCTGTTCGGACCATCCGAACAAGGGGGATTTCAGAACCGTTGCCAGCGACAGGCTGTCTTCGGGCGTGGCCAGAAAGCTCAGCAGCGCGGCCAGGTCTTTTACTGCCAGTTCAGCGCCCACCTTAAGCCGGTCGGCCCCGGCGATCGGCAGACCGGCAGATTTGCAGGCGCGGATGATTTCGGCAAAAAGATCCGAGCGCCGCTGCACGAGGATCAGGAAATCCCCCGGCTTCACCTTTCGTTTTACAAACGTGCCGTTTTTGCCATCCTCAGGGATCGTCTCACCCCGTTCGATCATGGCCTTGATCGACTGTGCAACCTGCTCGGCCAGAATGACGGTATGGTGTCGCGCACCAGGGCGATCCACCGGATCGGTCCAGTCACCTTCCTCGGCCTCTTCGACCTTTTCCACGATGGGCCAAAGATCAACCCGGCCCGGTAGGTCAGCTTTGAAAGCGCGGTGCAGGCTGTCCTTGTGAAACCCAGCTTCGATTCGGTTTTCAAACAGAATATCGACCAAAGACAGGATCGCGCTGGAGGATCGGAACGAGTATTCCAAGGTCATATCCCACAGTTTAGAGTCTGATTCAGCCAGTTTCCGGCCAAACTCTTCCTGCATTCTGTCAAACGCCTGCGGGTCCGCGCCCTGAAAGGAATAGATCGACTGTTTCTTGTCGCCAACCACAAAAATAGTGCGTTCAACCCCGGATCGGGCCCCTTCCCCGCTGGTGAATTCCTGCGCCAGTTTCTCGACCACGTCCCATTGGTCCGGACTGGTGTCCTGTGCTTCGTCCACCAGAATATGGTCGATGCCACCGTCCAAGCGATACAGAACCCATTCGGCCACCGCCGGGTCATTCAGCACCTGCCGCGCGCGCAAGATGAGGTCATCGAAATCCAGCCACCCGCGCAATTGTTTGCGTCGCTCGTACTCTGGCAGAAACGCGGCAGCAAATCGGTGCAGTACGGCGGTTTTCTGCGCCGCGACCAAGGCTAGGCGCTGTTCACGCGCGGCCTCGACCCGCAGCATGAAGGATTCCAATTGTGGCAGCCGATCGGCCAGTTCTCCCTCACGCAGGGGTTTGGTTGGAAAACCATTGATCTTGGCGGTGAAAGGCTCTTTTGCGCCTTTTCCGGTCAGCAACACGCCTTCCAGCATAGGCAGATATGCCAATCGGGCCTCAGTGAACCCGGCCAGCTTCGCCGCCGCCTTGGCATTGTTGCCGCCGCTTTCAGTCAAAGCTGGCAGCATGGACTGGATCAGTTCGACCTCTCCACCCAGAAACACCCGCCCGGCCAGGGCCGTTTCGTCAAAGCCTTCCGGAAGATCGAACCGATTCAACAACTCAGACCAGCCCAATGGCTTTGCAAACAGGTTGCGCCTGTGCGTGATCGCGGCGGTCAATTTGTCAAAGCCCGCATCGGTCACGAACCGCGCCACATCTTCAATCAACCCGGCCTGCGCGCCTTCGGCGAAATCCTCGACGATTTCTTCCTGCAAAAGCGCCGCTGCACGGTCTTCCATCTCAGAGAACTGTGGGCTGACGCCAGCCTCCAGCGGGAACCGCCGAAGCAATGAGGCGCAGAACGAGTGAATGGTCTGGATTTTTAGACCACCCGGCGTTTCGATGGCGCGGGCAAACAATGTGCGTGCTTGCGCCAGCCTGCCTGAGTTGATGTCGCCAGGCACGCCCAGATCGGTCAATTGCTCTAACAGAGAAACATCATCCAGCATTGCCCACTCACCAAGCCGATCGAACAATCTGTTCTGCATCTCACTTGCGGCCGCCTTTGTGTAGGTCAGGCACAGAATGTGCTGCGGTTGAACCCCGCCCAGTAGCAGACGCGCCACGCGGTCGGTCAGAACCCGCGTTTTACCGGACCCCGCATTGGCCGCCAGCCAGGTAGAAGCATCCGGGCGCGCGGCCTGTACCTGCCTTTCGGTTGCGTCGTTTCGCAGGCTCATTTCAGGTCCTCAGGGCAAGTTTCAGCGGTTCGGTCCCATTCGCCGAACCGTGCCAGATGATCATAGTCACCGACATCCGTATCCTTGTGCAGCATCCGACGAGATGAGAACCCCTGATTAGGCTCTAAATATGCCGAAATCAGCTCTTTCAACTCAGCCAGAACTTTGTCGGTGGGTTCTTTACTCAAGGGTGCGGCGACTTCTTTGTAACTGCCGCCCATGCCGATGAAGATGGCTTCGGCCACGTCTATGGGGTCAATGCCTTCGATACCGCCCTGCTCGGCCATTGCGGCTTCGATCAGTAGCTGTTTGTCGAATTTGGATTGCTGACTTTCCGTGGGCGGCGCGCCGGTTTTGTAATCGATGATCCGCAGCGCGCCCCGGCTGTTGCGATCAATCCGGTCCGCACGTCCGACGATGGTGAAATCCAGAGGGTTCAGCACCAGTTTCATTGCTGCTTCAAACGCCACCGGCCCGCCATCACCCCGCCGCGAGAGTTCGGCGCTTAGGAAGTCATCCGCGATCCGCTCCAACCGAGCCAGCCAGAGTTTACGGGCGGTGGGCCAGGCGACATGCTGTTCCAGAAGGCTGTGCGCCCGTTTCAAGAAATTCTCACGTGTCAGCAAAGCGCTGTCGAGAACGCTGTCTTTAACGAAATGCTCAAGGATTTCATGAATCACGATGCCCCGCAGCAAGGCATCGGGGGCCTGCACCAATGGGTCAAGCGGCTTCAAGCGCAGCACATGTTTGGCATAGACAGCATAAGGGTCGCGGATCAGCCGTTTGATTTCGGTCACCGACAAGCGACGTGGGCGTGCAGCGACCGGAGGGCGAGGCGACGGGCGATGCGCGGGTTCAATGCGCGGCGCTTCTTCCAAAGCTTCTGACCAGTCCAGCCAGCGCTGACCACGCGCACGCATCCCATCCAGAGCCTTGCGACCACCCTGCCCCGGCAACCCTTGCAACAGGTTTGTCAGCCGGTTGAGCCAGCGCGATGGCACCGTTTCCGCGTCATCCGACCGGGTAGCACGCGTCAGCCAGACCTCGGGCGCGCCGATGGCTTGCTGGAAATCATGTGCCGACAGGCCGATCCGGCGTTCGGGCAGCAGCAACCCGGCTTTATCGCGCATCTGACGGTTCAGCCAAGGATCGGGTGCCGGGGCCTCGGGCCAGCTTCCTTCGTTCAGCCCGCCAAGGATCAGCAGGTCGGCGCCTTGTACTCGTGCCTCAAGCGTACCCCATATCATGATGTGCGGGTGCGGGGCGTCCCTGTCGCGTACCTCTTCACCGGCAAGCAAGGCGCCCAGCAGGTCGGCAAAATCATGGGCCGTCATCGGGCCACCATGCTGCGCTTCATCTCTGAGAGAGTTCACGACTGCCTGCGCCTTTTGACCTGCGTTTTTGTCCCATAGTGTGCCGGTTTCACCTGTACTGCCAGCCGAGATCGCTTCGGCCAGTGTAGTCAGCCGGTCTACCCAGTCGGACAGGTGCAGCTCGCCGCTGATTTGCTGGTCGCAAAAGTGATGTACGACCCATTTGACCCAGCTTTCAGGTGCTTCTTTGCGGATCGCAAATGCCGTCAGGCTGATACTGTCGGGGAATGGCGGGCCATGGCGGCGAAGGTCCAGTTCCAGATCACGCGTATGCAACAGATGAGTGCCACGCTCACTCCCGTCATGGCACAGCGGGTGTTTCAGCAGCGTCAGCAACGCCTCGCCTTCAAGGCGGCGCGTGAACAGGTTGGCCACATGGCGCAGAAAACGACCGGGCGGCGAGAGTTGCAGAGGCAAGCCCGCACTGTCATCCGGAAGGATATTCCAGCGATCCAGTGCCGCGCTGACCTGACGGGTCAACATGCGATCCGGTGTGATCAAGGCAGCGGTTTGACCGTCTTCAGCGGCTTGTCGCAGGCGCAAGGCGATGGCCAAAGCTTCGGCGCGGGGCGATTGCGCCTCGACCAGGGTCAGGTCTTTGGTTGCACCCTCCAGGTCGGTCAGTTCAGGCCCTTCGGTCATCCAGGCGTCAGTTACGGGTGCCGGGCGTAAAGCAAGTGAAACCAAACGGTTGCGTGCGGGTGAGGGCGAGGACAAGTCAGTCCATGCAGCAACCTGATCAGGCGCAAGTTCCAGCGTGCGCATCAGTTTGCGGAACCGGTATTGTGGGTGGTCTTCCGATGTCAGTGCATCGTCCAACCCCTGCCAAACGTGAACGGGCTGGTCGAAATCATAACCCGGCAGGACCAAGGCCCCTTGAGGCAAACGCGCGATGGCCTCCATCAACATAAGCGTTGTTCCGCGCGACCCGGTAGAGCCTGCCAGAATGACCGGGTGCTGCGGAGGATTCTCCTGCCAGCGCGCAATCAGGTTTTCGACAACGTGGCGTTGGCGGGCTTGCGCATCCATCGCCTGCGCGCCGGTGTCGATGAAATGATCGGCAATGCCGATGAAAGCCTGCGCCCGCGCCCAATGCCCGGACATGTCGCTGACATCCAACTGCCGGATGGCCTCGGGCGACACACCTTCACCCTGCATCTCATCAATGAGGGCCGCCAAACTGTCCGAGAGGTCGAAGACCGAAGAGCGCGCCGCCAGATCCGGTTGCTGTTCCAGCAGTTTGGCCACCAGCTGCGTGAGTTCCAGACGTCGCCGCAGGGGTGGAATGGCTGGAGGAACCTGCGCTAAATCAACGCTTTCCCCCAAATCCGTGACCAAAGAAAGACGTGGCAGCAGACAGGGCGACCCTTGATTGAACAACGCGCGGACCCGCCGTTCCATGCGCCGTGTGTTCAGCACCAATTCCACCCGCGCCAAGGCTTCCGGCGGGCCGGAGCAGTGCTGCCACAGGCCATCCACCAATGCTTTCGGGAAATCTGTGCCAGGCGGCACAGCAAAGACGCGGGGCAGGGTGCTGGGTTCAAACATCAGCCAGCAGACCTTCGGCCAGGGCGATCCCTTCGGGGCGACCAACGTCACACCATCGCCCCGGATACTCAATGGCAAACAGGCGGTTTTGATCGTGCATCTTGTTCCAAAGCAAGTTTAGCGAGAACGCGGATTGCGGGAACGCGTGCAGTCCATCCGTTTTGAGAATCTGAGCACCCCCATAGACCAAACCCGGCCCGCGCGTGATACGCCCGTCCGCGTCGGCCGAGAAATCTCCGTCCCCCGTGTGACCAATGGTTTGGGCTATTGGGACACACATCAAAAGCGCATCCATACGAGTCGGATCCCACGCTTTTTGCAACATAGTCAGAGGGTTAGGACCAGACCAGATGGCGTCGGTGTTCAGCGTGAAAACGGGGTCGGTGCCCAACAAGGGCAGGGCGGCCCGTAATCCGCCGCCGGTTTCCAGTATCTCTGGCTCTTCGTGTGAGAGTATCACCCCTTTGGGGTTTAGATGCGCATGCAGCTGATCGGCATGGTAATGCACGTTCGCCACGATGCGCACAGGGTCAAGTTCGTAAACAAGATCCAGCGCGTGATCGATCAGGGGGCGCCCGCACACATCGATCAACGGCTTGGGACGGTCTTTGGTCAAAGCGCCCATGCGCGTGCCAAACCCTGCTGCAAACAGCATCACTGCAAAGGGCGAACCGGTCATCGTGCCCTCAGCTTGTTCAGGTTTTCAGGGGTTGGGCTGGGCAAAGCCTCGTGCAGCAACGGTGCGATCGACACCAAGGCCGGATGATCTAGGTCGCGCATCAGATGGTCCCAGACCGCTGGTATCATGTCCGCGTAGTGCGGTTTGCCAAAGTCCGTGGCAAGGCGTGCGAACACACCTAAAATGCGCAGGTTCCGTTGTGCGCCCAGCACGCTGTAAGCGGTGCGAAAATCGTGATCGTCCATGCCAGAGGCCGCAATATACCGATTGATCATCTGCATCTCGACCCCGGGAGAGACCTTGCGGCGAATGTCCTGCAGCAAGGAAACCAGATCATAGGCGGGATGCGCCAGAACGGCTGATTGGAAGTCCAGAAGGCCAACACGCTTCAGCCCGTCGCGTTCCGGCAACCAAATCAGGTTTTCCGCGTGATAGTCCCTGAGCGCGACCACTTTCGCACCTGATGTTTCACGGTGCAGGACATCCGCGAAACGGTGCTCAAACCGGCTTAGCGCACGAGTGTCGAAATCCCCCAAAACTCCGGCCGCGTAACTTGTAAAGGCCAGCGTGCACAGTTCGGTCATCAGCGGCGGATCAAAGGATGTCAAAGACAAAGAAGGTCCTTGATGCAGGTGCAGCAAAACGTCTGTTGCCGCTTCATACAAAACACGCTCCTTCGAAGGATCCTTTGCCAGCACTCGGCTGAAAAGATCGTCACCCAGATCTTCCAGCA
This sequence comes from Ruegeria sp. CF8, assembly GCF_056537285.1. Classification (NCBI taxonomy): domain Bacteria; kingdom Pseudomonadati; phylum Pseudomonadota; class Alphaproteobacteria; order Rhodobacterales; family Roseobacteraceae; genus Ruegeria; species Ruegeria sp. CF8. Next base: position 339,442 of record NZ_JBQFRG010000005.1, read on the forward strand.
ACAGAAAGCCGTATTGTGCATCTTCTGCGTAGATCTCGGGCGCGCTCAGACCAACCGAACGCAGGTAATTACCGACGCGCACAAAGTCCTCGACGTCCTCGCATTTTTCAGGTGGCGCATCCATCAAAACAGCCGTTTGTCCGCTGGCCTCGTCGGTCAGCCGTTCGTAGCGGCGGTCCGAAGCGTCGCCCGCCAGCGGTGCACGGGTGGCGTCGGCCCATTGGGTTTGAGCAATCAGGGCTTCGGCAAGGACCGTCCTGTTTGTCATCCGAAGCTCTCCAGTTTCTTTGTCCATTTCGGATCAAGCCATGACAGGGTCATATGGCGCAAATCTTCAGTGTTAGGGTCAGTTTCAAAGGTCAGTTTCAAAGCTGTATCTGGGGTAAGTGTCCCAAGTTTGTCAGGCCACTCGACAAGGCAGATAGCGGTTTCGAAAGCGTCAATCAGGCCCAGTTCCTCAACCTCGTCTACCGCACTCAAACGATAGAGATCGCTGTGCCAGATTTCACCAATCGGTGTATCGTAGACCTGAACCAAGGTAAACGTGGGTGAGGGGACATCTTCGGGCTCGGACATGAGCGACTGAATAAGCGCGCGCGCAAAATGCGTCTTACCGCTGCCGATCTCACCTTCCAACAACACAACATCGCCCGATTGCAGGTTTGCACCAAAGCGCATGGCGAAATTGGCGGTTTCTTCGGGGGATTGAAACGTAAAGGATCGCGGCTGTGTCGTCATGGCGCCACAATGGCCTTGCGTCTGACGGGCTGCAACCCGGTTCAGGCGCTGATCTGTTCTATCTGCCGGATTTGCGACGTGGCTTCAGAAAAAGAAAAGCGAACTATGGTTGCACCGTTATGGAGCGGAGTGACCGTGCATTGAACAGGGGTACCGGATCTGAGATGTATTTCAGCAGTCCATTCCGCCCGATCATCATGCATTTCCAAGAAGTCCCTGATCTCACCCAGGATCGGGGTCGCAAGGCAGAGATCCTGCCAGCGTCGTGTAACATCTGTGGCGGTATCAGTCTGAAAACCCGCGTCTTCCGTGTCACCCCAAAGTCTTTGATACGCGTAGTTGGTCAATGCCAGGGTGCCGTCATCTGCAAACACGGCAATTCCGTCTGCAAGCTTGTCCAATATGGACTGCATAAGGTCCATTTCGGACCGAAAGCGGCGCGTCAGGGTGATCTCGGCTGTGATGTCCTCAAATAAAAACGCCACGGCCCCGTCGGGATGTGGTCGACCACTGACCGAATAGACCGAACCGGATGGGAGCGACCATGTCTCGTGATAGTTTCCGTCTTCTGCTGCTTCGAGAAGGTCATTCATCTGGCGCCGCCAACTGCGATAATTCTTGGGCTCGGGCATCATGTGCTGATCCCGCAGGCGGTCGAAAAAGCTGCTCAGACTCGGACGACAGCTTAGAAAATCTGGTGGCAGGGTGGTCAGGTCGATCAACGCCGGATTGAACAGGGCAAGCTGCCGGTTGCGATCAAAAATGGCCAAGCCGATTGAAAGCTGCGCAAAGGTCTTGGTCATCGTCTGGACAAACTTGCGCTGGGCGGTTTCTGCTTGGACGATGGCGTTGATGTCGACGGCATAACACAGGTGGCCGGACGCGTGCTCTACCTGAGTCAGATCGAACCAAAGCTTGTTACTGCTGCCTGAAACTTCGACAGATACTCTGGTTTTTCCAACGGATCGTTCTTCGGGCGTTGAGGGGAATAAGGGGTCGGTCAGGTCGGCGTCCTGATCGCGTGCTTTGCGGACGAGTGTGACATAGGCGGCGTTGCACCATTGGACCCGGTTGTTCTGACCCAGCAGCCAAACTGGGTATGGGGCCTGATCCATGGCCAGCCGGGTTGGATCGTTCTGCGCTTCTGACCCCGCGGGCTTGGCCTTGGCAGCTTCACGCAGGCGGACACGGACAATTCCGTCAATCCACTCGCAAAGAACATCGCGCTCGACAGTACAGTCGATAGGAGACACCACAACATATCCCTTATCGCGTACAGCACCCGGAGATTCCGGAAAGGTCGGGAAATCCCTTTGTAGCAATCGGCGCAAGTCGGTCCAGTTTCTCACATGTTCGAAACCTGCCAGGGCGATGTCGGAATGGCTGATCAGCCGTTCTTCGTCGAACAGAAATACCGCGTCAAACAATGAGGTGTTTGAAAACAGCCCAAATGCATGATCCCTTTGCGCACGTCGCGGTAAGAGCCACTGAACGGCAAAACAGCCCGAGACAATGCTGATCGCGGCCAAAATGATCCAATCAGCCATTGTGTTCCCCAAAGCAGACCCCAACCCGCTTGGACTATGAGCAGGATTGGTTAACGGTCTCTTAACTCACACCTGAATGCGTTCGTTCAGACCCGATGGGACAGGCGTATCGCCTTTTTGTGCGTCAATCAGCTTGCGTGGCCAGGACACTTTGACAATGGCACCTTTGCGGGCGGGGTCGTCAGTCAGGCGTTGATAGGGATCAGCGCCATTGGCGAACTCCAATTCGGCACCGCTGCGTTCCAGCAAGGTCTTGGCGATGAACAGGCCAAGGCCCATGCCCTCATATTCCGGACGGGCCTTCTGGTCCGTTTCAGCCCGCCTGCGCCGCATAAATGGATCACCGATGCGACCAATCATATGAGACGGATATCCGCGTCCGTCGTCCATAATGCTGACGGTGATAAGGTTGTCGGTCCATTCAGCCTCGACCCAGACATTGTACCGTGCAAAATCCACTGCATTCTGAATCAGGTTTCGCAATCCGTGGATGATTTCGGGCTTTCGCAGGATCGAGGGCTGTTGCAAATCCCCGTCCTGCGCCGGCCCTTCGTAAAAGTGGACCTCTTTGCCGCGGCCGACATGTGGTTCTGCGGCTTCGTTCACCACGGTCGAAAGCGGGGCCTGTCGCAAATGAAGATCGTCCTTACCAGCCCGGCCCATGTCCCTCAAGATGTCCCGGCACCGGTCGGCCTGTTCGCGGATCAAAGCGGCGTCTTCCTTGAGATCTGGGTGGTCATCCAGTTCCTCGATCAGTTCTGCACTGGTCAGTTTGATTGTTGCCAGCGGCGTGCCCAACTCGTGCGCAGCGGCGGCAACAACGCCCCCGAGGTCAGTCAGCTTTTGTTCACGCGCCAATGCCATATGCGTCGCAGCCAATGCTTCGGACATGGATTGAACTTCCGAGCTGACGCGGTGGGAGTAGGCTCCGATAAAGACGATAGCGATGACAATCGCGGCCCAATTGCCGAACAGCAGGATATCCGGAATATCCAAAACAAGCCCCAGGCTGGTGCGCAGCGGCAGATGGAACTCGGCCAGCAGGGTTGTCAGCACAATCGCCACTGCGCCAACGATCAGGGTCGAACGCGTGCTCATGACATTTGCGGAAATCGTGACTGGTCCCAGCAGTAAAAGTGCAAACGGATTGTTCAGCCCACCGGTTAGGTACAGCAAAATGGACAGCTGCAAGAGGTCAAACAGAACCATCAAAAAGTTCTCAAACTCGGTCAGGCGCTTGTTCTGTGGGAACAACAGGATGGCTGTCAGATTGCCCATAACCGAAATACCGATGGCCAGATAGCACAAGCCCAGTTGCAACTGCACATCGTAATATTGCTGGGCAACGGTAATGGCTGTGAATTGGCCAATGATGGCCACCCACCGCAACAGGATCAGAGTGCGCAGGCGAATCCAGCTGCTCCGTTCCTGGCCGCGCCAAAAAGTCTGGTTGGATTCTGCCATCGGTTCCTTATGTCCTGTTGCAAAGGCTGATCATCTTGATAGGTGTCCCGGCCGAAACGATCAACAACGCCCTTGTGACCGGAACGCTGAAATGACCCGTCTATACGCAATTCTCGCAACTGTTGTATTGGCAATTGGCCTTGGGGCCATGTGGCTTCTGACGCGCGGCAGCGGTTCTGAAGACCAGTTTGCGCAATGCCGGTCCAGCCAGATCGCAGGGGGATCGGCCACTATCGGCGGGCCGTTTGAGCTGGTCAATGGCAAGGGCGAAACGGTGACTGACGCAGATGTGATCACCGAGCCGACGTTGGTTTATTTCGGCTACACGTTCTGCCCGGATGTCTGTCCTTTTGACATGTCGCGCAATGCCGACGCCGTGGATATTCTGGCCGAGCGTGGATATTCCACGACGCCGCTGTTCATTTCAATCGACCCCGAACGTGACACGCCAGAGGTGGTGGCTGACTATGCCTTCAACCTAGGCGGCAAGACCATCGCGCTGACCGGTTCGCCCGAGCAAGTGAAGGCGGCAAGCAAGGCTTACAAGACCTATTACAAGGCGCATGACAAAAGCGACGAGTATTATTTGGTCGATCACTCCACCTTCACATATCTGGTCACGCCCGAGCATGGTTTTCTTGAATTTTTCAAGCGCGATGACACGGCCGAGCAAATGGCGGACAAGGTCGGATGCTTTTTGGATCAGTCCGCTTCGTAACAAGGTTGTTTGACCTTTGTTCCCGCGCTGCTATTACTCATGTTCAAGCCAACGGCATGAAATAGCAGAAAGACCTAAGTATGGCAGACAGTTCTCAGCTTGATATTGGCCCTGATAAATCACTGCTTCTGGTGGATGATGACGAGCCGTTTCTGAGACGTTTGGCCAAGGCCATGGAAAAGCGTGGGTTCGAAGTTGAAACCGCCGGATCCGTCGCAGCAGGCCGCGCTATTTCCACTGCACGCCCACCGGCTTATGCCGTGGTTGATCTGCGGCTTGAGGATGGTAACGGCCTGGACGTGGTTGAAGTGCTGCGTGAAAAACGCCCGGACAGCCGGGTTGTGGTTTTGACCGGATACGGCGCAATCGCAACTGCCGTGGCCGCCGTGAAGATCGGCGCGACGGACTATCTGTCCAAACCCGCCGATGCCACTGATATTACCAATGCTCTGCTAGCTAAGGGCGATGAGCTTCCCCCGCCACCTGAAAACCCCATGAGCGCGGACCGCGTGCGCTGGGAACACATTCAGCGGGTTTACGAGCTGTGTGATCGGAACGTCTCAGAGACGGCGCGACGGTTAAACATGCACCGCAGGACGTTGCAGCGGATTTTGGCAAAGCGCAGTCCCAGATAGAGAAAATCCTTTGGGTTCGATCCGATCAGGGTCCTCTTTGGAGGATCCCAATTAGGGCTGACCGTCGGGATTCGGATAAATGAACCCGTTCACCGGGTACAAGCTGCCATACTGACCCGGAAGGCTTTCGACACGAACCAGTGTCCAGTCATTGTTTTTGGACACGTCTCTGACGCCCATCTTCAATGACACTTTGTTGCGGTGCCAATTGGCGTGGTTCACGATGACTTCCCGCTCGGTGACAACATCGGATACGACAGCCACATGGCCGAGTGGCATCCCGCGTGTTGCCCGAAACGACATGACTGAACCAACAACCGGTTCGCTGCCCCGATCAAACGCACTGCGCGCCTTGCCCCACCAATCCTTGGCGTTTCCACGAATTTCGATACCGCTGAGGTTGCGCGCATAGGGTACGCACCACACTCTTTGCCCGCGGGACTGCTTTTGCGAGACCTCGCGTAGCGCCATTAACTGACGATCCGGGTCGAGCTGCGCATCGGTTGGGCCATCGGCGCACGCAGAGATCAGGCTAAAGAACCCCACCGCAATCGCGGCTCGGGTTGTGCCGGACATGCGCGGCCAAGTCGTGTGTGTTTTGCGTATGCCTGTGTTCAAGAATCTTCACTGCCCATTCGAAGACATGTGAGTTTTAGGGGTAACGTACGGGCTGTGAAAAGAGGTCTGTAAATACGCGGCAAGATTTCGCCGGTTCTCTGTTGCATCGTTCAGACAATAGCGGGTCCCGAAGACGACTAAAAAACCAAAGTGGTTAATACTGAGCTTGGGCAGTTTGTCCGAGACGACACGATGTCTGAACATGCATCGCCGGACGTTGCAGTGGATTTTGGCAAAGCGCAGCCCGCGTAAAGGGCGTCTTTGTCTTAGTACAAAGATCAAAGCGCCTACTGATCTTGGTCACGGTTGATTTGATTGGCACGGAACGTGATTACAAAGCTGTCTGGTGAGATGCGCGTACCCGAGTGCATTGGGATGCAAACCGTCTGATGTCCAGTCGCTGATGTTTTCACCATATTCAAGCGGCGGTGCGAGAAAAGTGCAGTTCTTCATTTTTGAACATGCTTGTTGTGCAGCTGCGTTGAAAGCGGATCGGAATGCCTCGTTCTCGGGCGTCCAGGGTGCGCCTTTAACGGGCAGAACAGCGCGCCAGATCAACGTGTTTGCGGGTGCAAAACTGTCCGCAAGCTGCGCGACATAGACTGGCACCTCTTCTATGGGCGTGTTGGTCATTGCATCATTGACACCGATCCCCAGATACCAGACCGGAATATGTGCAATGAGTTCCGGGTTAACCCTTGCAATCAGACCCGGCGTAGTGTCACGGCTGATCCCCAGATTCAGAGAGTTTTTGACCACGTTACTGGTCAGCCACCCTTCAATGATGGAATCGCCGATAAAAGCGATTTGAATATCGGGTGAAGCCAATGCCTGAGAAATTGGCCGTTCGTGCAACCAAACCATGCGCTTGTAGTGATCGGTTTCAGTTACGGGAACGGATGCCCCGCTGAATTTGCGGACCGTTTTTGAAAGGTACCCGGTTTTGATCAAAACGGCAGCAAGAGCCAGAAACAGAACCAGATTGGCAAGCAGTAGAAGCCGGTTTCCAGTCTGTTTCTTCATCTCTTTATCACCATCTTTTTTGTCGCTCGCACCGCCTGCTACAGATGTGACAGCAGGTCTTCATGCCGCGCGGTAAAGGCTTGCCGCACCTCGATTGGCGGGCGCAAGGTAATCGTCAATCCTTCCATCACCGATTTGTCGGGACGACCAAAAAACTTGGTGGCCTCGGCCTCTGAAAACCCGGCAATCTGCGTTGCTTCCATCCAAGCGCTTATCTTGTCGGCCTTCTTAATCTGTCGTTTCACCGTCTTCGGTACCTCAGCTGGCAACCCGAAACGTATATGGATTGCTGCTGCCAAGCGGTCATCCAGCGCGCCATAATCCGGTCCGACGGCGGATTTGACGGGTGAAATCATATCTCCGATCACATATTCCGGCGCATCGTGTAACAGGGCCGCCAATCGCCATTTGATGGGGGCTTTGGGCGCAATTCGACCGAAAATCTCTTCGACCAGCAGGGAATGTTCGGCCACTGAATAGGCAAAATCACCATTTGTTTGCCCGTTCCAGCGCGCAACAAAGGCCAATCCGTGCGCGATATCTTCGATCTCGATATCCACTGGGGTCGGGTCCAGCAGGTCAAGCCTGCGGCCTGACAGCATGCGCTGCCATGCTCGGGGTCGTGTTGCCATTTTGCCATGCCTTGTGAAGTCGGACACATAAAAATCGTATTTTTCTGCTATGATGTACCTGTCAGGATCACTTGCTGCCAACGTTTTCTTGAGCGTTCGTGCTTTGAAACATCACCACTCGATCCCGACATTAAAACCGAGGGGGGCACACGCTTCTCCCGGTGTGCTCCTCTCACAAGCGAAACGCGAAATGAAAGGAGTTTGCCATGTTCAAGCGTTTGTTCGCCATAGCATTGACTTTTGGTATGGCTGCCACAGCCCCGCCCGCTTTTGCCCAAAACTGCGCAGAGCGCGAAGCGATCATCACAAAGTTGCAGGATAGCTACGCCGAGGAATTGGCCTTTGGCGGTCTGCAAAAGACGCGCGGTGCGCAATCGGTGATGGAGGTTTGGACCTCAAAGGAAACCGGTAGTTATACCGTTCTGGTCACCAATGCGAATGGCATCAGCTGTATTGTTGCTGTTGGTACGGATTTTTTTGAAGCAATACCCAAGATTAAAATTGATGGTACCCCAAGCTGACACAGGCCCATACCCTTCGGTTTTAACTCATCGACATTGCCACCTGCCCCAATGAATGTTAGGGGCAGCCGGGACTGAGTAAAACCGGAAAAAATGGAGCGCCTGATGGCCGGGGACTATATCGTTAAGGACATTTCACTGGCCGGATTCGGCCGCAAGGAATTGGACATTGCTGAAACCGAAATGCCGGGGCTGATGTCCCTGCGTGCGGAATACGGCGAAAGCAAGCCACTGAAAGGTGCGCGCATCGTTGGATCGCTGCACATGACCATCCAGACAGCAGTTCTGATCGAAACTCTGGTTGCGCTGGGCGCGGATGTGCGCTGGGCCTCGTGCAACATCTTCTCGACCCAGGACCACGCGGCAGCGGCAATTGCCGAGGCCGGTATTCCGGTCTTTGCGATCAAGGGCCAGACGCTGGAAGAGCATTGGGATTACTTGGACAAGTCTTTCTTGTTCGACGAAGGCCCGAACATGATCCTGGACGATGGCGGCGACGCAACACTGTACATCCTGCTGGGTGCTCGTGCTGAGGCGGGTGAGGACATTATCCCTGTTCCGGGTTCGGAAGAGGAAGAGGTGATCAAGAAACAGATCGCCAAGCGTATGGCAGCAAGCCCCGGCTGGTTCACCAAGATGCGCGACCAGATTCAGGGTGTGTCTGAGGAAACCACCACCGGTGTGAACCGCCTGTATCAGCTGGTAAAAGATGGCCACCTGCCGTTCCCTGCGATCAACGTGAACGACTCGGTCACCAAGTCGAAGTTTGATAACAAATACGGCTGTAAGGAATCTCTGGTTGACGGCATCCGTCGCGCCACCGACACCATGATGGCCGGTAAGGTTGCTGTTGTGTGCGGTTACGGAGACGTGGGCAAAGGCTCGGCAGCATCGCTGCGCGGTGCCGGTGCCCGTGTGAAAGTCACCGAAGTTGATCCGATCTGCGCGCTTCAAGCGGCGATGGATGGGTTTGAAGTGACCCTGCTGGAAGATGAAATCGCCAACGCGGACATCTTCATCACCACCACCGGCAACAAGGACGTGATCCGCATCGAGCATATGCGCGCGATGAAGGATATGGCGATCGTCGGCAACATCGGTCACTTCGACAACGAAATTCAGGTCGCCAGCCTGAAGAACCACAAATGGACCAACATCAAAGAACAGGTAGACATGATCGAGATGCCCTCGGGCAATCGCATCATCCTGTTGTCCGAGGGCCGTCTGCTGAACCTTGGCAACGCCACCGGCCACCCTTCGTTCGTGATGTCGGCATCCTTCACCAACCAGGTTCTGGCACAGATCGAACTGTTCACCAAGGGCGACCAGTACGAAAACAAGGTCTACATCCTGCCCAAGCATCTGGACGAGAAAGTGGCGCGTCTGCACCTGGATCGCATCGGCGTGAAGTTGACCCAGATGGACGCAGATCAGGCCGCGTATATCGGTGTGAAACCGGAAGGCCCCTACAAGCCGGAACACTACCGCTACTAATCGCTGTCTGACGATGACGCAGACTTCTGGACGCCGCCGGTTTTTGTACTCGGCGGCGTCTTTCATTTTCAGGCTGGCGGTCGTGGTGATCCTGCTGGGCGGAGGGGGATGGTGGCTGTTGGCGCATCCTGAAACACCTGTGCCATCACATTGGAATCCATTGCGTGATCTGAAAATCAGCGCGCCGGTGACGCCGGTAACAAAATGGCATTTGAACCGCGCACTGACGCATGAGGCGCAATGCCGTGCTGCTTTGTCCGAGGCGGGTGTGCAATTTCACGCGATGGAGGATCTGGTCGTCGATCAGAATTGCGGCATCAGCGGTCGGGGTTTGCTGTCGCAACTGGTAACGGCGCGGATGGAGCCTGTGGAAACCAGCTGTGCCACCACCTTGCGTCTGGCCATGTGGGAACACCACGTCGTGCAACCCGCGGCGCGCGACCTGTTGGGAACCGACATAACCCGACTGCGCCATATCGGCAGCTATAACTGTCGCCGTATGCGCACAGCGCAGGGTGAAAACAGCGGGTGGAGCAGTCACGCGCGCGCAGACTCCATCGACATTATTGGAATGGATACTGCGGATGGCCGGGTGCTGAACTTGCTGTCTGACTGGCAAGGTACAGAACCAGAATCCGTTTTTCTGCGCGAGATATGGCGCGGGGCTTGCGGGTGGTTTCGCGTCGTTCTTGGCCCTGATTTCAATCGTTTGCACGCAGACCATTTCCACCTGCAAGGTCCCGGTTGGGGATACTGCCGTTAGACCCTTCGGCGACTAGTGTTCCACCTCTGATTTTTGGGGGGAGAAATCGCAGGTTTTTTTCCTTTTGGAATATCCGTGGACGCGGCTACTCTTCCGGCCATCGGTGATGATTGCCGGATTTATGGATTAAGGAGACTGGGACATGGGCAAGCGCGACGAGCTGATCGCCAAGTACGCTGAAGATTTGAAAAGCAAATGTGGGATGGACCCCGATATGGATCTGTTGACCAAGGTCACCATCGGTTGCGGTCCGGCGATCTATGACGCAGATGCGGCAACAGTTGCAGCAAGCCAGGACTCCGAACTGGAAACAGTAAAGAACAACTTTCTGATCAAGAAGCTGGGTTTGTCCGACGGGCCCGAGTTGATGGAAGGTATCAACAAAGCCATGGAAACCTATGGCATGTCCGAGCGCAACAAATACCGCGCGGTGGTCTATTACATGCTGACCAAGCATTTTGGCAAAGAAGCCGTTTACGGCTGATTATTCGTAAAATTCATGCAACGCCCGTCTTTTTCGGCGGGCGTTTCGTATTTGATTTGTAGTTTAAATATTTGGTGTTTGAACCACAGCCAGCGGTTGGGCTAGGTTCAAACTGTGACCAGGACGGTCAGAACCAGACATTTCTATACGCGTGTGGTGAGTAGGGAGCACGCGGGGGTAGGGAAGGTTCTGCATCGTCGGAACCTTCCCTCATTTATTGTCTTAACTCATTGAGAATGCGGTCTATAAAGGTGTCGAAGCTTGTCGGCTGCCTGGCGGAATTGCGGTTTGCGCCTCCACCTGCGCCAGCTAGGTAAACCTCAATGCGTCCAGGGCGCGTTTTACTGCCCGAACCTGTGAAGTCCCGCGCGATACCGCCCAGAGCCTTGGCAGCGAGATTGGCGTTTTCGGCGTCAGCGGGGTGATAATACCGCACCTGTGTTTCTCTGATCCGATACCCGACGCGCGCCGTTGCAACTACATTCGCCTGGCTTTCGTTCAAAAGCTCGAATGCCCGGTCGCTGGTGTCTTGCGAGACCCTTGCCGGAACGAACAAAGACACTTCAAGGTTGATCGGAGCTTTAGAGGATTGAAGTGGTTTTACTTCCGCGTAGCTCGGCGTCGCTGACAGCGTGATCTCTTTGGGCAGCGGGTCGAAGACGGCTTGTGTCGGTTGTAAAGAACTGCGCTTTCTTAGCGGGCTGGATTCGGGGTTTTGCGGTGCAACAGGGACCGAAAATGATACCTGCGTCGCAAGTTCCGCAGTATTTTCCGAAACAGGCTCAAGAGAAGCGGGAAGAAACACAGTTGGCGGAGCGAATGACGCCTCTAGTTCTTGCGCTGATGTTTCATCTGTATCTCTGCCAGGGGAAGCTGGCTTTTTCTCAAGAATCGGAGCCTGGATTGCTTCCTCAAGCGCGGGCGCAACCGGCTCCTCAGGAAATTGCTCGGCCGGTGCAGGTGCAGGTGAGAGTGTTTGATCCAGTGCAGGTTCGTCTAGGGGATCATTTGATTGCGCAACAGCGTTTTCGGTTGTGGATTGCCGGGTCTCGATCACCTTTGCGCCGGCCCAGTGCAACAAAGCCCCACAAAACACAGCGGCCACAATGATAGGGACCCGGCTTTTCGAAGGCGGTTTTCTGACTGGTTCATCCAAATGGAGAGAGCGCACCCGCTCGGACACGATCTCATCGATCTCTGCATCATCTGCGGGCGGTAGAAGGTCTGTTTCAGCTGGTTTCAAACGTGGTGGTTCACGCGCTTCGACCTTTCCGTCAGCCAGCACATCTGCACGCTTCTTGCGCGCCTCTTCTAGGCGCGCTTCCCAGGTTTTTGTGTTCTTCGCAGCAACGGCGTCTTCGAGAATCCCACTGCCGCCTTTAACGTCAGACATGGGGTCATACTTTCAAGAAAGACCGAATTTCATTCGAACACCACCAAGCGTCTGCGATTGAAAAAAAACCGCAGATGGCAAGCCCCCACCCGGCGAAGCCCAGAGAAACATAGCATTTTGTCGAGCGCTTGAGAAGTTTTGCGCCAGACACAAGGTTTGCACGTCAATCAGGCTGCGTGTCACCCAGTGCGCAAATCACCTTCCATTCGTCCTCAGTCACCGGCTGCACCGACAAGCGCGAGTTCTTGACCAGCACCATTTCAGCCAGACGTTCGTCCGCCTTGATCTGGTCCAGCGTCACCGGTTTGGCAAAGGGCCGAACTGCCTTGATGTCCACGCATTCCCATCGATCATCATCGGTAGTGCTATCCGGATGAGCTTCGGCGCAGACCTCGACGATGCCCACCACCGATTTGTCTTTTTGCGAGTGGTAAAAGAACCCGCGATCCCCAACGGCCATCTGACGCATGAAATTACGCGCCTGATAGTTTCGCACGCCATCCCATTCCTCGCCGCTTTCCCCCTTGGCGGTTTGCTGGTCCCAACTCCAGGTTGAAGGTTCGGACTTGAACAGCCAATACGCCATCAACCGATCACCTTTTTCCATGGAATCAGCTCAACCGACTGAAACAATCCCGCTTTGGCGTAAGGGTCATTGTCAGCCCAAACCTGCGCGGCGGCCGTGTCGGCGACGTCCAAAACGATCAGCGACCCGATCATAGCATCACCGTCCAGCAATGGGCCCGCCTGAGACACCACGCCCGTCTCTTCGATATACGCCAGATGGGCTGCGCGGTTGTCCAGCCTGGTTTGCAGCGCGTCGGGTTTGTCTTTGGCGATGAGAGCGATCAGCATTTATTCCTCCTTGAGGGGTCGATTGAGCAAGGTTTGAATGGCCTCAGACACACTGTATGCACCATGGCTCAGATCCGCCACCGTTGTGCTGATAGGCATGTCCAGCCCTTCTTTTGCGGCGATGTCCGACATGGCGCGCGCTGTGGCGACACCTTCGACTGTAGTTTGGCTGTCAAAGCTTTGGTTTAGACCCAAACTCAGGCCAAAACGGTAATTTCGGGACAAGTCAGACGAACATGTCAGAACGAGGTCGCCCAGTCCCGACAAGCCCATCAGAGTGTCCGGGTGCGCGCCTCGGGCCGTGGCGAATCGCTGCATTTCGACGAAGCCGCGGGTCAGCAACGCCGCGCGCGCACTGTCGCCCAATCCGGCCCCCATTGTCGCGCCGCATGCGATGGCCATAACGTTTTTGAGCGCACCGCCCAGCTCGGCCCCAACCGTGTCGGTCGTGCGATAAAGGCGCAGATTTGCAGTGGTCAATTCGGCTTGTAACGATTTGCCCAATTGGGCATCCATACATGCCAGTGTCAGCGCTGTTGGCAGGCCGCGTGCGATGTCGTCAGCAAAGCTGGGTCCAGTCAGCAGCGCGATGTCGGCAGTTGGTACAACGCTTTCAATCACGGCTATCGGCCCGAGGCCCGAGGACAGTTCAATCCCTTTGCAGCAAGCGACCAGCGTTTTGCCCTGCAACAGGGGTGCATGAGATATCAGAGCCTGACGCAGTTTCTGCATGGGAACAGCCAGCAAAAGCGTATCTGCTTCGCGTGCTATTTCGATATCTGCCGTTGCGGTGATGTTTGACGGCAATGCAACACCGGGCAGGCGTGCCTCGTTCTTTCGCGTCGTCTGAATTTGCTGAGCCTGATCCGCATCCCGCGCCCACAGCGTCACGGATCCATTGCTCGCCAATGAAATCGCCAGTGCGGTTCCAAATGCGCCAGAGCCCAGGACAGAAATGCTCATGCCTTGGCCCCTTTTTTGCCACTGCCAAGCATCGCCGGGCTGCGCTGATCCAATGGCCAACGGGGACGTGCGGTCAGGTCCAGACCATCACGCGCGCCGGTGCGAAAACGCTCCAGCCCGGCATAGGCGATCATGGCGGCATTGTCCGTGCACAAGGGCAGCGGCGGGGCCGTGAATCGCGTACCTTTTTCGGCACAAACAGTCTCTAACGCTGCGCGAATAGCCGAATTTGCTGCGACGCCTCCGGCTACAGCAATCACAGGTTCAGATGGGTTGAGGTCCAGATACTGGTCCATCGCGCGTCGGGTTTTCTCGGCCAATGTGTCCACAATCGACTGTTGAAACCCGGCACACAGATCGGCGCGGTCCTGACGGGTCAGCCCGCCCTTTTCCGCGACGATCTGGTCGCGCATCCGCATCAAAGCCGTTTTCAACCCCGAGAAGGACAGATCGCAACCGGGCCGGTCCCGCAGCGGCCGGGGAAAGCGAAAGCGCTTGGGATCCCCAGCGCGGGCCTCAGCTTCAACAGACGGACCACCGGGTTGTGGCAGGCCCAAAAGGCGCGCGGTTTTGTCGAAGGCTTCTCCGGGCGCGTCATCAATTGTGCCGCCAAGGCGCGTGAAATGCTCGGGTCCGTGAGCGATCAGGTATTGGCAATGGCCGCCGGAGACCAGAAGCATCAAATAGGGAAAGCTGATCCCGTCTGTAAGGCGCGGTGTCAGCGCGTGCCCGGCGAGGTGGTTAACGCCGATCAGGGGCAGGCCGGTCGCGGCACTCAACCCTTTGGCACACATGACGCCGGACATCACTCCGCCGATCAGACCCGGGCCGGCGGTCACGGCAATGGCGTCCATATCGCGCAGATTCAGGCCGGCGGACTCCAGCGCTTGTTTTACGCAGACGTCCAGCTTTTCCGCATGCGCGCGCGCTGCGATTTCGGGCACAACACCGCCATAGGCGCTGTGCAGATCGGTTTGACCATGTACGACCGACGACAGGATTTCAGCATCCGCACCTTCGGTTTGGCGCACAACGGCGGCAGCCGTGTCGTCACAGCTACTTTCCAAACCCAGCACGGTAAGTGTTTGCACCATCACCCTGATCCGTTGCATCATGTTAACAACGGCGGGGTATCACCCTGCGCGGATGCAAACAATCCTCAAGGGCCAAGGCGCCATACGTTGTATTTGTTGATGACCCGCCCGCGCGCAGCCTCGAAACGGTTTGTCGCGCAACTGCCAACCCGCGTCAGATCCCGGGTTCAGGTCATCTATTCCCCAATTCTCGAGATTCGGCCCTTGAGTGTCGCGGTTGAAACAGAGGGGGTTAAGGGTCTGATTTTCACCTCGGCCAACGCGGTGAATGCGGCGGCTTCCAAAGGTGTTGATCGCACGTTGCCTGCTTATTGCGTCGGTCCGTCGACGACCGGGACTGCCAAAGGTTACGGCTGGCAGGCTGAGATGGTTGGGGCCACAGCCGAAGAGCTTGTAGGTTACTTGCTGAAGAATCGGCCCGACAGCCCTTTGTTGCATTTGCGGGGTGAGCACACGCGCGGCAATATCGCTGCTCGGCTGACCGAATCTGGACTGACCGCGCGCGAACAGCCGGTTTATCAGCAGCTTCTGTTGCCGCTAACACCAGAGGCGGCCTACGCCGCAGACCGAAATTTGCCTGTCATCGCCCCATTATTTTCACCGCGCACGGCGCGACATTTTGCCGATATTTGGTCTGGCTCAGCGCCGCTTTGGCTGGCTGCAATCAGTCAAGCAACGGCTTATCCCCTTTATTCCATGGACTATGCGCATCTAAAGATCGCCAAAGCACCGACACCCAAGAAAATGCGTAAGGCAGTTAAAAAGCTTGTAAAACATGTGTTGCGGGTTGAGGGAGGCGAGGTCCCCGATTAACTTAACTTGGGCTGTTATTCATCTGAATTTGGATTCGATAAGGGGAATATTGCGGTGGCTGGTAAGAAGAAATCCGACGAAAAGCCGGTGGAAGACCCCAAGGCAGACGATGTCGTTGAATCCGAGCTGCAACAGGAAGATACGCCTGTTGACCCCGATGAACCTGTAGCAGAAGACCTTTCCGAAGCCGAAGCCGAAGCCGAAGCCGAAGCCGAAGCCGAAGCCGAAGCCGAAGCCGAAGCCGAAGCCGAAGCCGAAGCCGAAGCCGAAGCCGAAGCGCCACCGGAAGAGACCGCTCCGGTCGAAGAAAAAACTGTCGAGCGTGTGGTGGAAAAGCGCGGTGGATTTGTGCCCGCTTTGTTGGGCGGGGCTGTCGCCGCTGTAGTCGGATTTGCGCTGGGCAATGGTGGGCTGTTACCGGGTGGAACCGACAACTCGGACGCTCTGGCGGCACTGGAATCGAAACTGGCGGATCAATCGGATCAGATTGCGAAGCTGTCTCAGACGCTGGCAAACACTCCAGATGTTTCTGGTCTGACCGATCAGGTCAAAGCCCTGTCTGACAAGCTGGCACCGGTCGAAGGTGACCTGAACGCGGTCAAATCATCAGTTGATGCGCTGTCCGGTCAGGTCACGCCTTTATCGGAACGGATCGCAACGCTTGAGAAAGCCCCAATCGAAGCCAACGCATCACCCGAGGCCACTGCCGCATTCGAGGCTGAGCTGAAAAAGCTTCAGGATTCGCTGGCAGCGCAACGGGCTGAGGTCGAAAAGATGGTTTCAGACGCGCAAGCGCTCGAGGCAAAGGCATCTGCCGAAGCGCAGGCCGCAACAAATGCCGCTGTTCTGTCTCGTTTGCATGGGCAGTTGGATGCGGGCCAACCCTATTCCGAACTGGTTGCGGAATTGAAGGCGGGTGGTGTCGATGTGCCTGACGCATTGAGCGCGCCGGCTGACAAAGGTGTGGAAACCTTGTCGTCACTTCGGGCTTCTTTTGAGCCAGCAGCCCGAAATGCTTTGGCAAACGCGCGTGATGCGGACAAGGGCACCGGCCTGATTGCCTTTTTGCAACGGCAAACGGGTGCGCGTTCGGTCACGCCACAAGAAGGGGATGGGCCGGACGCCGTTCTGTCGCGCGCTCAGGCTGCGCTGGCGGACGGAGACCTGTCCAAAGCGTTGAGCGAGCTGAAATCGCTTCCCGAAGCGGCGCAGGCCGCGATGGCCGATTGGGAGCAGGCGGCTCAGACACGGGTCGCTGCCGTCGATGCGGCGAATACTTTGGCTTCTGGCCTGAACTCGAACTGAAGGACCTGCCATGCTGTGGTCACTGTTTAAGATCCTCGTTTTTGTTGCGATTATTGGCCTGCTGGCGCTGGGCGGTCAGTTCCTGATGCAAACCAGCGGTGGGGTGCAGATCACCGTCGCTGGCACGGAATTCACGCTTGGGCCATTGCAGTCCGTGATTGCGCTGGGCGTGCTGGTATTTGCGGTTTGGCTGTTCTTCAAACTGCTCAGCCTTTTGGTTGCCACGCTTAAGTTCCTCAACGGCGATGAAACGGCCCTGTCGCGGTACTTCGACCGCAGTCGCGAACAGCGCGGGTATCAGGCGCTGTCGGATGGTCTGATGGCACTGGCTTCGGGTGAGGGGCGTGCAGCAATGACCAAAGCCAACAAGGCCGAGAAGCTGCTGAACAAGCCGGAACTGACAAATCTGTTGGTGGCGCAGGCGGCCGAGATGACGGGCGACACCAAAAAAGCGGCTGAAACCTACAAGAAACTTGTCACCAACAACGCGACCCGTTTTGTCGGCGTGCGCGGGATCATGAAGCAGAAGCTGGCTGAAGGTGATGACGAAACGGCCCGCAAGTTGGCCGAAAAGGCTTTGGCAATCAAACCGCGCCATGAAGAAACGCAAGACGTTTTGCTGAACCTGCAAACCAAGGCCCAGGACTGGGCCGGGGCGCGTTCGACCCTGTCTTCCAAATTGAAAGCGGGCTATCTGCCGCGTGACGTGTTCAAGCGCCGCGACGCGGTTCTGGCTTTGTCCGAGGCGAAGGATATTCTGAACGAAGATGCGAGCGTCGAACAACAGGAACACGCGATCGAGGCCAATCGACTGTCACCTGATCTGGTTCCTGCCGCGGCCATGGCCGCCCGCGCGTACATTGCAAAAGGCAAACCCCGCCCCGCGACCAAGATTCTGAAAAAGGCCTGGGAGGCGCAACCTCATCCCGATTTGGCCCATGCCTTTGCTGAGATTGCGCCGAATGAAACGCCTGCGGAAAGGCTCAAGCGTTTTACCGCGCTGACCCGCATCCACCCCGAGAATATGGAAACCCGTTTGATTCTTGCCGAGTTGAACATCGTGGCCGAAGATTTCCCGGAAGCCCGCCGTGCGCTGGGGGATGTGGTGGAAAAACAAGGGGATGCGCGTGCTTTCACGTTGATGGCGGCCATTGAGCGGGGCGAAGGTGCTGCGGATGCTGTTGTGCAAGGCTGGCTGGCAAAGGCGCTCAACGCACCGCGTGGTCCGCAGTGGGTGTGTGACAATTGTCATGACATCCAACCCGAATGGGCCCCGGTTTGCCAGAATTGCGGCAGCTTCGATACGCTCAGCTGGCAAACACCCCAGACGCCCGAGATCGCAAGCGCGACCGGCGTTCACATGTTGCCACTTATCGTAGGCGCGCTTGAGGATCAGTCAAACGAACCTGAAGAGGCGGAGCCGTTGGACGAGACCGAAACGGTTGAAGCAACGGCAGAGCCCGTCGAAGTCGCAGAAGAGGCCGAAGTTCAGAAACAGGCCTGAACCCGACACAGGCCAATTTGGTCGTTACACGTGAATTCAGTGTGCTTTTGCGCCTCCGGTCGCTGATCGGAGGCCTTTTTCTGCGTCGGTAGCCATGGCGCAGCCTGAACTACCGAATTGCCAACACTTTGATCCGTTTCATTTGCAGACTTATTGCGATGTGCTTCCGGGCAAGAAGTGTCGTTTTGCTTTGTAACCAGCGCTGGCATCTGAACAGAACGCATAACGCTCACCGAGCTTAGCTCTAACAAGCACGCTCTACCGCAACCACGTTTATTTTCAGTATGATAGGAAGAAATTTGGTGCCCAGGAGAGGACTCGAACCTCCACGTCCATACGGACACTAGCACCTGAAGCTAGCGCGTCTACCAATTCCGCCACCTGGGCAGGTGTCGTGAGGGGGCGTTTAAGCCCAGCGGCGGAGGGCGTCAACCAGATTCGCAGAGATTTTTGAAAGTTTTTTGAATTTGCTTCTAGGCCGCTGAATTGCCTCGGCGCATTTCACTGCTCACGCGGCGAATTAGCGCCTTGTTAGGAAGGCTTGCGGGCGTTAGGTCTAGGGCGCAATTTCTCAGCAGGAGCCCTCTCATGTCGAAACTGGTGACGATTTATGGCGGATCGGGATTTGTCGGTCGCTACATCGCGCGGCGCATGGCGAGTGAGGGGTGGCGAGTACGGGTAGCAGTGCGCCGTCCGAACGAGGCGATGTTCGTGAAACCCTATGGCGTCGTCGGCCAGGTCGAGCCGGTGTTGTGCAACATCCGCGATGACGCGTCCGTTGCGCTGGCCATGCACAGTGCGGATGCTGTGGTCAATTGCGTCGGTGTTCTGAACGAACTGGGCAAAAACGATTTTGGTGCTGTGCAAGCAGAAGGTGCTGAGCGTATTGCGCGATTGGCGGCCGAACAAGGGATTGAACGGATGGTTCATATCTCGGCCATTGGCGCGGATGCCAACGCCGCCAGCGAATATTCTCAGACCAAGGCGCAGGGTGAAGCGGGCGTGTTGAAGCATATGCCAAACGCGGTGATCCTGCGGCCGTCCGTGATCTTTGGCACAGAAGATCAATTCTTCAACCGCTTTGCTGGAATGACGCGCATGGGGCCGTTTCTGCCGTTGGTTGGGGCCGAAACCAAATTCCAACCGGTCTATGTGGATGATGTGGCCAAGGCTGCGGTCAAAGGTGTTCTGGGACAGGCCGAACCTGGCGTGTACGAGCTGGGTGGCCCCGAGGTTAAAACCTTCCGCGCTTTGATGCAGCAGATGCTGGAAGTGATCCATCGTCGTCGCGTTATCATCGGAATGCCGTTCTTTGCCGCGCGGATCATGGCCGGTGTTCTGGATATCGTGAAGTTTGTCAGTTTCCAGTTGTTTCCGAACAACATTCTGACCCGCGACCAGCTCAAGAACCTGCGGAACGACAACGTGGTGGCTGACAGTGCCCGGTCCTTTGCCGATCTTGGAATCACGCCGACCACGTTGGAATCCGTGCTGCCGGAATACCTGTGGAAGTTCCGCCCCTCGGGTCAGTATGACGAGATTCAGAATTCGGCGAAAAACCTGCGTACTGATCAGCTGTAGGCCATAAACAGCAGGATCGCACCAAGAATGACGCGGTAGATGACGTAGGGTGTGAAGCTGACGCTGCGCAGCAGCCGCATCATCAGGCTAAGCGCCAAAAGAGCTGAGATAAACGCAAACACCGCGGCAATGGCGCCGTCGCGTGCCAGCTGTGCGTCGGCGTCTCCTATCACATCCAAGGTCAGCAAGGTGCCTGAGGCAAGGATCGTAGGGATCGACATCAACATGGCAATTCGCGCGCCATCCTCTCGGGTATAGCCTAACTGGCGCGCGCCAGTGATGGTGATTCCAGACCGTGACGTGCCGGGAATCAGGGCAAGAACCTGCCACATCCCCATTTTGAACGCGTCTCGTACGCCCCAATCAGCGGCTTCTTTGGTTTGTGGGGCTTTCTGGTCCATCCAATACAATAACAGACCGAAACCCAACATAGTCCAACCAATTACAGTGATTGAGCGCATAGCGTCACTCAACCCCGTCAAATGCAGGATAAAGCCTGCAATCACCGTTGGGATTGTCGCGATGATCAGGCCCAGGGCCAAGCGCGCTTGCTCTGTGTCTGTGCGGCCAATCAAGGCATGCGGCAGGCCGGAAATAGCGCGTTTAACGTCCGGCCAGAAATACAAAACGACCGCGCCGAGGGTTCCCACATGCACCGCTACGTCTATGGTTTGACCCTGATCCTGCAGACCCGTCAGGTTTGGCAGAAGGATCAGGTGACCCGATGAAGATATGGGCAAAAACTCAGTGATTCCCTGAATAATTGCTACGAGAATCAGGTGGAAAAGACTCATCTGCCCTGCCGAGTTACGGTCACGTATTGCTTTCCTTTTATGGGTATAAGGGTGGTGCAAGAAAAGAAAGTACACAAATAGGTCCGTATCGGAACTAAAATTGGGATGATTTATCTAGATTCAGCTTCCAGACAACCACTTTTCCCAATTTAGGTCAGTGGAATTGACTTTTAATCCGCAAATCTATCTCGTAAAGAAACCGGACCAAGCCAATTCATGGAGTCTGACCCGTGGCCAAGCAACCGATGCTGAAATTTGTGCAGATCGACCGGGACATGCCGGAAAAACGCGCCGCTGATGTGCGCAAGGAAGACTTCGACGAGATCTATGCAGAATATGCCGCTGCCAAAGCGGAAGAACAAGCCAGCCGGTGCAGCCAATGTGGTGTGCCCTATTGCCAGTCGCATTGCCCGCTGCACAACAACATTCCCGATTGGCTGCACCTGACCGCCACAGGTCGTCTGGAAGAAGCTTATGAGACTAGCCAGGCGACCAATACCTTCCCTGAAATCTGCGGACGCATTTGCCCGCAAGACCGGCTGTGCGAAGGCAATTGCGTAATCGAACAATCGGGTCACGGCACAGTCACCATTGGCACGATCGAGAAATACATCACCGACACCGCTTGGGACAAAGGCTGGGTGAAGCCTGTTGCGCCATCCGCAGAGCGCAGCGAAAGCGTGGGTATCATCGGTGGTGGCCCCGGTGGGCTGGCTGCTGCGGACATGCTGCGCCGCGCCGGAATTCAGGTCACTGTCTACGACCGCTATGATCGTGCGGGTGGTCTGTTGATGTATGGTATCCCGGGCTTCAAACTTGAAAAGGACGTCGTGCAACGGCGCAACGAACTGCTGGCTGAAGGCGGTGTGATATTTGAATTGAACTGTGACGTCGACGCCGAAAAATTTGCAGAGATCCAAGCCAAGCATGACGCGGTAATCATTGCAACGGGCGTTTATAAATCACGCGACCTGTCCATGCCAGGAAGCGGTGTGGCCGGAATTGAGAAAGCCATCGATTTCCTGACCGCCTCGAACCGCAAAAGCTTTGGCGATGCTGTTGAAGATTTCGACAATGGTCGCTTGAATGCTGAAGGCAAGAAAGTGGTTGTGATCGGTGGCGGCGACACGGCAATGGACTGTGTGCGTACCTCGATCCGTCAGGGCGCGACCTCGGTCAAATGTCTGTACCGACGCGACCGTGCCAATATGCCGGGCTCGCAACGTGAAACACAAAATGCCGAGGAAGAAGGTGTTGTCTTTGAATGGCTCAGCGCGCCCAAAGGGTTCACCGGCGACGACAAGGTAACCGGCGTAATGGTGCAGAAGATGCGTCTGGGGCAACCCGATGCTTCAGGCCGCCAGGCCCCGGAAGTCATCGAAGGCGCGGATTATGTGGAAGAGGCCGATCTGGTCATCAAGGCGCTGGGTTTTGAACCCGAGGACCTGCCCACTCTGTTCGGTCAGCCGGACTTGCCCGTAACACGCTGGGGCACCGTTAAAGCCGCATTCCAGACAGGTGAGACCGAAATGGATGGTGTCTATGCCATTGGTGACATCGTGCGCGGTGCATCGTTGGTCGTCTGGGCGATCCGTGACGGTCGAGACTGTGCCGACGCGATCATCGACCGTTTCAACGCCAAAGCGGCCATCGCAGCCGAATAAGCTCAAGGATTATCAGGGTTCGACGCCACGACGTCCCCTTGAAAGAAGGAAACAGCCAATGACCAAATATGATGCCGATTGGGTCCGAGCCGAGGAAGCCAAGCGTGAATGGATGGCGGAAAACGGTCTCTATTCCGAGGAAGAAGAGCATTCATCGTGCGGTGTGGGCCTAGTTGTATCTGTAGATGGTAAGCCGTCACGCAAGGTGGTGGACGCGGGGATCGATGCACTAAAGGCAATCTGGCACCGTGGTGCTGTGGACGCTGACGGTAAAACCGGCGACGGCGCGGGTATTCACGTTCAGATTCCGGTTCCCTTCTTCTATGACCAAATTCGCCGCACCGGGCATGAACCCAAGCTGGACGAGCTCATCGCAGTAGGTCAGGTTTTCCTACCGCGAACAGATTTTGGTGCACAGGAAAGCTGCCGGACCATCGTGGAAACCGAAGTTCTGCGCATGGGCTACTACATCTATGGCTGGCGTCACGTTCCGGTAGACGTGACCTGCCTGGGTGAAAAAGCCAATGCGACCCGCCCCGAGATTGAACAGATTCTGATCTCGAACTCCAAAGGTGTGGACGAAGAGACATTTGAGCGTGAGCTTTACGTGATCCGCCGTCGCATTGAAAAGGCCGCAGCAGCTGCGGGTATTTCGGGGCTTTATCTGGCGTCACTGTCCTGCCGTTCGATCATCTACAAGGGCATGATGCTGGCCGAACAGGTCGCTGTTTTCTATCCCGACCTGATGGACGAGCGCTTTGAGTCTGCTTTCGCGATCTACCACCAGCGTTATTCCACCAACACTTTCCCGCAATGGTGGCTGGCCCAGCCTTTCCGGATGTTGGCCCATAACGGCGAGATCAACACGCTGAAGGGCAACATCAACTGGATGAAGAGCCATGAGATTCGCATGGCCAGTGGTACTTTTGGTGACTACGCCGAAGACATCAAGCCGATCATCGCTGGCGGATCGTCGGATTCGGCCGCATTAGACTCGGTTTTCGAAGTTTTGGTGCGCGCGGGCCGGTCCGCGCCCATGGCGAAAACCATGCTGGTCCCGGAAAGCTGGTCCAAACAGGCGGTAGAGCTGCCTCAGTCGTGGCGCGACATGTATTCCTACTGCAACTCGGTGATGGAGCCGTGGGATGGACCTGCCGCCCTGGCGATGACCGATGGTCGTTGGGTCTGTGCAGGTCTGGATCGGAACGGTCTGCGGCCGATGCGCTACGTGGTCACTGGTGACGGGCTTGTCATTGCAGGATCCGAGGCGGGCATGGTTCCGATCGATGAGGCAAGCGTCACCGAAAAAGGCGCGCTTGGTCCTGGTCAGATGCTGGCCGTGGACATGAAAAAAGGCAAATTGTACCGCGACACACAGATCAAGAACAAACTGGCGCGTGCATTGCCATTTGGTGAGTGGGTTGGCAAGATCAACGATCTAGACGACACGCTGGCCGGTGTCAGCGAAGCCCCGATTTTTTCTGGCGAAGAGCTGCGTAAACGTCAGATCGCTGCGGGGTATTCGGTCGAAGAGCTGGAACAGATCCTTGCCCCTATGGCTGAGGATGGCAAAGAAGCACTTGCTTCGATGGGGGACGACACGCCCTCGGCTGTTTTGTCGAAACAGTACCGCCCACTTAGCCATTTCTTCCGCCAAAATTTCAGCCAGGTGACCAACCCGCCAATCGACAGTTTGCGCGAATACCGGGTGATGTCTCTGAAAACGCGCTTTGCCAACCTCAAGAACGTGTTGGATGAGGACAGCAGCCAGACCGAGATCATCGTTCTGGAAAGCCCCTTTGTCGGAAACGCGCAGTGGGACAAGTTGGTCGAGAATTTTGACGCGCCTTTGGTTGAAATCGACTGTAGCTTTGAACCTGGCCGTGGTGCGCTGAGCGCCGCTTTGGCCCGTGTTAGAGCCGAATCAGAAGAAGCCGTGCGGTCGGGTGCAGGACACATTGTGTTGTCTGACATGAACACGGGCGAAGGCCGGATTGCGATGCCAATGATCTTGGCAACCAGTGCAATTCACTCACACCTGACCCGGCAAGGGCTGCGGACGTTCTGCTCTTTGAATGTGCGTTCCGCTGAATGTATCGACCCGCATTATTTCGCTGTTCTAATCGGGTGCGGTGCGACCGTAGTGAATGCTTATCTGGCCGAAGACTCTCTGGCCGATCGCATTGATCGTGGTCTGCTGGACGGAACCCTGACCGAAAATGTCGCTCGTTATCGCGAAGCCATCGATCAGGGCCTGCTGAAGATTATGGCCAAGATGGGCATTTCGGTGATCTCGTCCTATCGCGGCGGGCTGAACTTTGAAGCCGTGGGCCTCAGCCGCGCCATGGTGGCCGAGTATTTCCCGGGCATGACCAGCCGGATTTCAGGTATCGGTGTAACGGGTATTCAAGCCAAGCTTGAAGACATCCACGCCAAGGCTTGGGACAGTGGTCTGGACGTTCTGCCTATTGGTGGTTTCTACAAAGCGCGGAAATCGGGTGAGACCCACGCGTGGGAAGCGACCTCGATGCACATGATGCAAATGGCCTGTAACCGCGCCTCATACGAGTTGTGGAAGCAGTATTCGGCCAAGATGCAATCGAACCCGCCGATCCACCTGCGTGACCTCATGGACTTCAAGCCCATGAGCAAACCAATCCCGATTGAAGAGGTTGAGTCGATCACATCGATTCGTAAGCGGTTCGTCACACCGGGCATGTCGCTGGGCGCGCTCAGCCCCGAGGCGCATAAGACGCTGAACGTGGCGATGAACCGGATTGGCGCGAAATCTGATTCTGGCGAAGGTGGCGAAGATCCGGCGCATTTTGTGCCCGAGCCCAATGGCGACAACCCATCAGCCAAGATCAAACAGGTGGCTTCAGGTCGGTTTGGCGTAACCGCCGAATACCTGAACCAGTGTGAAGAGCTGGAAATCAAGGTCGCCCAGGGCGCGAAACCCGGTGAGGGCGGCCAGCTTCCGGGCATGAAGGTCACCGACCTGATCGCGCGTCTGCGTCATTCGACCAAGGGCGTGACGCTGATCTCACCGCCGCCGCACCACGACATCTACTCGATCGAGGATCTGGCGCAGCTGATCTATGACCTCAAGCAGATCAACCCGCGCTGCAAAGTGACAGTCAAGCTGGTGGCGTCTTCGGGCGTTGGCACGATTGCCGCCGGCGTAGCCAAGGCAAAAGCCGATATTATCCTTATTTCGGGTCACAATGGCGGCACTGGTGCGTCGCCAGCGACCTCAATCAAATACGCGGGCCTTCCGTGGGAGATGGGCCTGACCGAAGCGCATCAGGTGCTGGCGATGAACAACCTGCGTGATCGTGTGACATTGCGCACCGATGGTGGTCTGCGGACCGGACGTGACGTTGTCATGGCTGCTATGATGGGGGCGGAAGAATACGGGATCGGCACTGCTGCGCTGATTGCGATGGGCTGCATCATGGTGCGTCAGTGCCAATCGAACACCTGTCCGGTTGGTGTGTGTACGCAAGACGAAAGCCTGCGCGCCAAGTTCACCGGAAACGCAGACAAGGTGGTGAACCTGATCACCTTCTACGCGCAAGAAGTGCGCGAACTTCTTGCCAGCCTTGGTGCCCGTTCTTTGGATGAGATCATTGGCCGTGCCGACCTGCTGGCTCAGGTCAGCCGTGGTTCGGCGCATTTGGATGATCTGGACCTGAACCCGTTGCTGATCACTGTCGATGGTGCACACAACATCGTTTACAACCGCGACAAGGATCGGAATGCGGTACCCGATACTCTGGACGCCGAAATCGTGCGCGACGCGGCGCGGTTCCTGAAGGACGGTGAAAAAATGCAACTGTCTTACGCGATCCAGAACACGCATCGGACGGTGGGTACCCGTGTCTCCAGCCATATCGTTCAGAATTTTGGTATGCGGAACACGTTCCAGGACGACCATCTGCACGTGAAACTGCAAGGATCTGCTGGTCAGTCATTGGGTGCATTTGCCGCGCCGGGCCTGAAGCTGGAAGTCTCGGGCGATGCCAACGACTATGTCGGCAAGGGTCTTTCGGGTGGCATGATAGTCGTACGCCCACCGCAGGTCAGCCCGCTGAAAGCAGACGAGAATACCATCATTGGCAACACCGTTTTGTACGGCGCAACCGATGGCCACCTGTTTGCAGCCGGTCGCGCGGGCGAGCGGTTCGCCGTGCGCAACTCGGGCGCCAAGGTGGTGATCGAGGGCTGTGGCTCGAATGGCTGTGAATACATGACAGGTGGGGTTGCGGTGATCCTCGGCGAAATCGGTGCCAACTTTGGTGCCGGCATGACAGGCGGCATGGCCTATCTGTATGATCCCGAAGGCAAAGCCCAAGCGCTGATGAACATGGAAACCCTTGTAAGCTGTCCGGTTTCTGTCGCGCATTGGGAAGAACAGCTGAAGTCGCTGATCACGCGCCACGCAGAAGAGACCTACAGCCGGAAAGCCGCAGACATTTTGCAACACTGGGATGTTGAAAAAGGCAACTTCCTTCAAGTGTGCCCCAAAGAGATGCTGAACAAACTGAGCCATCCGTTGAGCATCGAAGCCACCGCAGTTCCGGCAGAATAAAGCCTGCTGCAAAGCTTTAGCGGCTGAAAAGCACAACAAAACTGGCCTCGCGTGTCATTTGCACCACGCGGGGCTTGGTTTGTTTACACTGTTTTTTCGGGATTCTTGCCTGCGCACGGGAATTTCGCCAAGCTTCCTCGGAATTCGAGCGAAAACCACGGGCTGCTTCAGATGTCCCGTGGCATAAACCGGGGGCAGCAGAATGCCAACAAATTATCGCGACCAATTTTATACCTTTGATCCGGCGAATCCTCCGCCTGTGGGAACTGCAATTGCAGTTGCCAGTATCGATTTCACGGATGTTAATGATGACAACGAAATCGATGCGCCCAGTGGTGATACCGTCAATGGGCAGGACGTCACTTCGTCATGGCCGGGGGATACGGTCACCATTAATGTGACAGGAGGTGGCAACGTCACCTATGTCGGAACCACGTTCTATCTGGCCGATGGGTCTCGGGTTTTCACCCCGACTGACGGTCAGGTGTTACAGCCAGGGACGTTGGTTTCGACAAGTTTCGTCAACACACAGGGACCACTGGATGTTGGTACTCTGGGTCCGCCCTGTTTCACGCCGGGTACTTTGATTGCAACCCCTGACGGGGAACGCGCAGTGGAAGACCTGAAAGCAGGTGATCTAGTCACGACACTGGATCATGGCCCTCAGCCCTTGATCTGGGTTGGGCGCACAAAGGTCGAGGCCAAAGGGAAACTGGCTCCAATCCGTTTCGAGGCAGGCGTTTTCGATCTGGACTGTCCGCTTCTTGTCTCGCCGCAACATAGAATGCTGATTGAGGACTGGCGCGCATCCTACTTGTTTGGACATGCCGAGGCGCTGATCGCAGCCCATGTACTTGTCAACGGCGATACAGTGACCCGCGTTGAAGGCGGAGAGGTGGAATATGTCCACCTGCTGTTCAAAAAGCATGAAATCATCATCGCCAACGGGGCAAAAAGTGAAAGCTATTATCCGGGTCATGCTTTGACGGCCTCGGACCGAGAGACCCAAAGCGAAGTGTTGCATCTGTTTCCTGAACTGGCTGGGGCGGACCCGATGTCGCTGGAAACGGCGCGCCCGGTGGTCCACCCACGAGAGGCGCGCGCCTTGGGGATTTAGGCCGTTTCAAACCCCGGCGACGCGTCGTATAGCTGAGACATGGCGAAGAAAGCAGCCCGCAAATCAGGCGGAAAAAAAAGTAAGGTGACCAAACGGAAATCAACAGCGGCTCAAACGGTCCGCCGTTGGGCGACACGTGCCGCTTTGACCGTTGTCGGCCTCGTGGTCGTCTTGGTCTTGTTCTATTCGGTTGTAAACCCGCCGGTGACCCACACCATATGGTCCGAGTGGCGGCGGTTGGGCAAAGTCGAGCGCGAGTGGGTTCCGATTGAAGAGATTTCACCAATCATGGCCCGATCAGTCGTTGCGGCGGAAGATGCGAATTTCTGCCAGCACTGGGGATTCGATGTTGAAGCCATACGCGACGCATTGGAAGGCGGCGGCAATCGCGGCGCTTCGACCATCACGCAGCAGGTGGTGAAGAACGTGTTTCTCTGGCAAGGACGCAGTTGGGTGAGGAAGGCGATGGAAACCTCAATCACCCCGGTGGTTGAGATCTTCTGGAGCAAGCAGCGTATTCTCGAGGTCTATCTGAACGTTGCAGAAACCGGGAACGGTGTATTTGGCGTCGAAGCTGCGGCACAGCGCTATTTCAACAGAAGTGCTGCGCAATTGACTTCTGTTCAGGCAGCCCGAATTGCTGCCATTCTGCCATCACCGCGCAATCGTTCGGTCACAGACCCAAGTGTGCGCACGCGTCGACGCGCGGCTTCGATTTTGGATGGGGCGGCCACCATCCGCGCAGATGGTCGCGCAGATTGTTTCGAGGATTGAAACCGGCTGCCCTCAAGGGCTAAATCAGTCGGGTATTCACTGGTTCGATTGGAAGCCCATGGCGCGTCTGTTTCACGTTCCCCTCTCTCCGTATTGCCGCAAGGTCCGATTGTCTTTGGCCGAGAAGAAGATCGAGGTTGAATTGGTCGAGGAGCGATACTGGGAACAGGATCCGGATTTTCTGCGCCGGAATCCGGCGGGAAAAGTGCCGGTGCTGCGTCTGGATGGGCAAATCATGTCGGAAAGCGCGGCGATCTGCGAATATATCGAAGAAACCCGCCCCGAACCGCCCTTGATGCCGAAAAAACCCGAAGCCCGGTTCGAAGTCCGGCGCCTTGTGGGCTGGTTCGACGACAAATTCCACCATGAAGTGACATCGAAGCTGCTTTATGAGCGGGTGAACAAGAAGGTGACCGGTCAGGGGTACCCAGACAGCAAGAATGTCAAACAGGGTGCCAAGGCGATCAAGTATCATCTGGATTACATGGCCTGGCTGCTGGATCACCGCCGGTGGTTGGCCGGTGATCAGATGACTTTGGCTGATTTCGCGGCGGCGGCACATTTGTCGGCGCTGGATTATATCTCGGACGTGGACTGGAACCGCAGCCAGGTGGTTAAGGACTGGTACGCGAAGATCAAGTCGCGCCCGGCGTTTCGATCCATTCTGGCGGACCAGGTGCCAGGATTTCGGCCACCGCCTCATTACGCCGATCTGGATTTCTGATAGGGTTCAGCAGGGGGCTGTCTGCCCCCATCGCGCCGGGCGCGCGATTCCCCCGAAGGTATTTTTGGCCAGATGAAGAGCGGATCGGACCTGAAGAAAAAGCTGGTGCAACAGGCCCTGGCAGAGGGGTTTGTGGCGTGTCGGGTGTGCCGTCCATGGGATGTTCCGCAGGTGCCTGAGCGCCTTGGGGCGTTTTTGGAGGCCGGGTATCATGGCCAGATGGGCTGGATGGCCGAGCGGGTGCATTGGCGCGGCGATCCTGCCGCTCTGTGGCCTGAGGCGCGGTCTGTGATCATGTTGGCTGAAAGCTACACGCCAGAGCATGACCCGACAGAGGTTCTGAGCCATCCGGATCGCGGCGCTATTTCCGTTTATGCTCAGAACAAAGACTATCACGATCTGGTCAAGAAACGCCTCAAGCGACTGGCGCGATGGTTGATTGCTGAAGCAGGGGGCGAGGTGAAGGTTTTTGTCGACACTGCTCCGGTTCCGGAAAAGGCCTTGGGGCATGCCGCCGGTCTTGGGTGGCAGGGTAAGCATACCAACCTTGTTAGTCGTGAATGGGGGAATTGGGCTTTCATAGGCTCTGTTTTTGCAACAGTTGAGTTACCTTCGGACGCGCCGGAGGTAGATCACTGTGGTTCGTGTCGCGCCTGTCTGGACAGCTGTCCGACCGATGCGTTTCCGGCCCCGTATCAATTGGATGCAAGGCGATGTATATCGTACCTGACCATTGAACATAAAGGTCTCGTAGAGCCCGAGTTGCGCAGTAAGATGGGCAATCGGATCTATGGTTGCGATGATTGCTTGGCGGCCTGTCCCTGGAACAAGTTTGCAGTCGCCGCGAGCGATATACGCTATGCCGCCCGGGCTGATCTGAAGGCACCGTCGCTGGCAGAGCTAGCGGCGCTGGATGATGCGGCCTTTCGTGCGAAATTCTCTGGTTCGCCCATCAAGCGCATCGGGCGGGACCGGTTCGTCCGGAATGTGCTTTACGCCATTGGAAACTCGGGGCGATCAAACTTGAGGCCAGTTGCACAGGTGTTGACAAGCGACCCGGATGAAGCCGTGGCTGATGCGGCGCGCTGGGCGGTGGAACAGCTGTCATAAATGCCGCAAACAGGCTGGACGCGTCGCGCATAACCGCTACACCCATTCGCAGCGAACAGTAAGGAGGACCCGATGACTCTGTCTTTGGGGGTGGATACGGGCGGAACCTATACCGATGCGGTGTTGATCCGGGATGAGAAAGAGGTGATCGCCTCGGCCAAGTCTTTGACCACGCGTGCGGATTTGGCCATCGGTGTGGGCAAGGCGATTTCTGCCGTGCTGGAAGAGGCGCAGGTTACGCCGGATCAGATTGCGATGGCGTCCTTGTCTACAACACTGGCCACAAATGCTCTGGTTGAGGGGCAAGGTGGGCGCGTGGCATTGATCTATATCGGGTTCAAGACGAGTGATCTTGTAAAGCATGGCTTGAAGGACGCGCTGAAAGATGACCCCGCCCTTGTGATTGCGGGGGGTCATACACATTCAGGCGGCGAGGCTGCACCACTGGATACTGCCGCTTTGGAGCAGTTTTTAGACACTCACAAAGGCATTTCTGGCTTTGCGATTGCCGCTCAGTTTGCAACCCGTAACCCAGCGCATGAGCTGGAGGCGGCGCGGATCGTATCTGAAAAAACCGGTGCACCGGTCACATGTTCGCATCATTTGTCGGCCAAGTTGAACGGGCCGAAACGTGCTGTGACGGCGGTGCTGAATGCGCGTTTGATCGGAATGATTGATCGTCTGATCGGACGCGCGCAAGATCAATTGCGCGTTCTGGGAATCTCGGCCCCGATGATGGTTGTGCGTGGCGATGGAGCTTTGATGAGCGCCGAACAGGCGCGGGAGCGCCCGATTGAGACGATACTGAGTGGTCCGGCGGCTTCGATTGTCGGGGCGCGCTGGCTGACCGGGGCTGACAACGCGCTGGTGTCGGATATTGGTGGGACCACAACTGATGTTGCGCTGATCCGGGATGGCAAGCCTGCTATTGATCCAGGCGGCGCGCAGGTTGGTGGGTTTCGAACCATGGTCGAGGCTGTGGCGATGCGCACACATGGTTTGGGTGGGGACAGCCAGGTTCATGTTGTGACCGAAGGATTGCAGGGTGGCGTGTTTCTGGGCCCCCGGCGTGTTCTGCCTGTGTCATTGATCGCAGCGGAAGCGCCCGAGGTTGTGCACGCCATTCTGGACGAACAATTGCGGGCGACCACGGTGGGCGAGCACGACACCCGGTTTGTGCGACGCGTGCCGGGTGTGCATGCGGATGGTGTCGGCGCTCGGGAAGAGATGTTGTTGGAACGTCTGGGCGATCAGGTTCTTCCGCTTGGCGCACTGTTGCGGTCGCGGATGGAGAATGGCGCACTGAATCGCTTGGTCGACCGCGGGATCGTCCAGGTCTCGGGCGTGACGCCGTCGGACGCGAGTCATGTATTGGGCCGCGTCGATGCTTGGGATTCTGAAGCTGCACGCAAGGCCTTGGAGCTGGTGGCCCGGAAACGGGTCGGATCCGGGGACATGCTGGCAAACTCGCCAGAGGCATTGGCGCAGATGATCGTGGATCAATTGACGGAACAGACCAGTTTGACTTTGTTAGAGGCTGCTTTTGACGAAGAGCAGGATGATTTCGGATTGTCACCTCAGGAATTGGCGCGGCATGTGTTGACTCAGCGTGGGTTGGCGCAACATCGTGGGTTGTTGTCGTTAAATGCCGCGTTGAACGTGGATGTGGTGGGCCTTGGAGCGTCAGCCCCTAGCTATTACCCCGCAGTGGGCGAGCGGTTGCATTGTCGCATGATCCTGCCCGAGCACGCTGGCGTAGCGAATGCGATCGGCGCGGTCGTTGGACGGCTGACATTGCGGCGGTCTGGTACGGTCACGTCACCGACCGAAGGGCGGTATCGTGTGCATCTTGAGGACGGGCCTCAGGATTTTTCTGCATCGGATGAAGCGCTGGCGTTGTTGGAACGGGTTTTGAAATTCGAAGCCGAGAGTGCAGTCAGAGAAGCTGGCGCGGAAGATATTCGGGTGATCGTGGATCGCGATATCAAAACGGCGCGGGTCGAGGCCAAGGATGTTTTTGTCGAAGCCATGATTACGGTCGAGGCAAGCGGGCGACCAAGGGTGGCGACAGGCTAGCCCCCCTGAAAGGTTCAGAGGGGCCGGGCAGGTGGTGCTTTATTCTGCTGCGCTGGCGCGTTTGGGCAAGACCCAATCCGGGCGCGGGAAGTGGCAGGTATAGCCGTTCGGGATACGTTCCAGATAATCCTGATGTTCTGGCTCAGCTTCCCAGAAATCTCCGACAGGTTCGACTTCGGTCACGACCTTGCCGGGCCACAAGCCGCTGGCGTTCACGTCGGCGATAGTATCGACAGCGACCTGTTTCTGAGCCTCATCCACATAGTAGATCGCCGAGCGATAGCTCATGCCACGGTCATTGCCCTGGCGGTTAATCGTGGTTGGGTCGTGGATCTGGAAAAAGAACTCCAGCAGGTCGCGATAGCTGATCTGCGACGGATCGAACCAGATCTCGATCCCTTCGGCGTGGGTGCCGTGGTTGCGATAGGTCGCGTTGGGCACATCGCCGCCGGTGTAACCGACGCGGGTGCGTGAAACGCCCGGCATTTTGCGGATCAGGTCCTGCATGCCCCAAAAGCAGCCTCCGGCCAGTACAGCGCGTTGTTCGGTCATCAGATGTCCTCCACATGAATCAGATATTCGCCATAGCCTTCGGCCTCCATCTCATCGCGATGGACGAACCGAAGAGAGGCGGAA
This sequence comes from Ruegeria sp. CF8, assembly GCF_056537285.1. NCBI lineage: Bacteria > Pseudomonadati > Pseudomonadota > Alphaproteobacteria > Rhodobacterales > Roseobacteraceae > Ruegeria > Ruegeria sp. CF8. The sequence continues at coordinate 373,073 of NZ_JBQFRG010000005.1, forward strand.
TTGATGCAATAGCGTAGCCCGCCGTGTTCGCGCGGACCATCGGGGAAGACATGCCCCAGATGGCTGTCGCCGTGTTTCGAGCGGACCTCGGTCCGGATCATACCATGTGTTGTATCGCGAAACTCTTCCACATGTTCATGGATGATCGGCTTGGTAAAACTGGGCCAGCCGCACCCGGATTCGTATTTGTGGGTCGAGGCGAATAGCGGCTCACCTGATACGATGTCCACATAGATCCCCGGTTCTTTGTTGTTCAGGTATTTTCCAGTGCCTGGACGCTCGGTCCCACTGCGTTGAGTGACGTGAAACTCTTCAGGCGAAAGCGCAGCGATGGCCGTGGGGTCTTTGGTATAGCGGGTCATGGATCCTCCGGCTGGTGTAGTGTTGTGCCATAATTTGGGGACTGCAGGGGGGAAAGCAAAGCGATATTTCAACCGGCTCTCGCAGTCGTGCAAGTGATCTGATGGGTGCTGAACCGCGTATCAGGTCTATAGGGAGGACAAGACATGTTCAGATTGCTGCTTTTGACTGCCCTGATCTTACTGGGTCGCGCCGTTCAGGCCGCGCCGGTGACCGGTGAGTTCGCCTCGATCGACGGGGGCACTTTGGCCATTGAAGATTGGCGTGGCCAACCTGTACTGGTGGTCAATACCGCGTCACACTGTGGGTTCACCGGGCAATATGAGGCTCTACAAAAGGTACATGAGGCGTATTCCGACAAAGGGTTGGTCGTTCTCGCGGTCCCCTCAGATTCGTTCAACCAGGAACTTGGGTCCGCGGAAGAGGTAAAGCAGTTCTGCGAGATGAACTATGGGCTGACGTTGCCGATGACGGATATCACACCGGTCAAGGGAGCAGACGCTCATCCATTTTACAAAGCCGTCGCCGCCCAGACTGGGTTCACGCCCAAATGGAACTTTAACAAGATCCTGATTGACCCAGCAGGTGAAGTGGTTGCGACCTATGGGTCAAATGTCAAACCCGACTCACGCAAATTGTTGAATCAGGTGGAAGCTTTGCTGCCCTGAGCGGGCTGACGCGAGAGTTGGACGGCAAGAATGCCAAGGGTTGTGACGCCAACGCCAACGGCATCCATGGCTCCTAATTTCTCGCCCAGCAGGATCGCCGCGATTGTGACCCCGAATACAGGGTTCAGGAAATGAAATGTTGCCGCCCTGACGGCACCGATGCGGTCCAATAGCAGGAACCAAATCAACGTAGCAAGCAGCCCTGGGAACAGGGTGGTATAGGTAAAAGCCAGCGCCAGTGGCAGCGTCGGGTTGACATAAATGGTTTCAAAGACAGGTGCAGCGACAAACAGAGCCGCTGAGCCAACCAACATTTGAAGTCCCACCACCATCATAAAGTTCCCACCGGAGGTCGCGCCGCGAACCGCGAGCGTGGCAAATGTCAACGCAAGGGCCCCGATTCCACAAAGCGCGACCCCGAACATATCGACGCCCGCGCTGACCCGACTGCTCATGATCAGTGCAACACCTGCGAAACCTGCGAACAAACCAAGTATGCCAAGCGGGCGTAGCTTTTCCTTGAAAATCAACCACCCAGCCAGTGCCACCAATAAGGGCATAGTAGATGCGATAATGGCGGCGACCGAGGCTTCAACTGTCTGCATCGCATAGAAATTTAGACCCAAATAAAGGGCATTTTGGCAAATTCCGAACAGGATCGTTGCTCGCCACTGGTTTCGGGTCAGGTGCCAGCTTTGGCCCATTGCCCGTGCAATCATCACGCCCAGAACCCCAGAGATCAGAAACCGCAACGCCAGCGAAAACAAAGGCGAGGCATCTGCAACGATAATCCGCGCCGAGGTAAAGGCAGACGACCAGATAAGGGCAAATGTAAGCCCCATGGCTATGGCGCGCAGATCCATGGAGACCCCCTGTCATGTTGGGCGGACTGTTCCCGATTTTCCAATTCGCTGCAAGTTGCCTGCGCCAAAAAAGACACGCAGGTAGCAAGTGGCGTGATTTATGCATGTTTTTATTGATTGATCAGCCAATAAACTATAACGGCGTGGCGATCTGACCAAACAAGGGAGGTTTGTCAGTGCTTCTGGAGTACATTCTATCTTTTGGCGTCCTGCTGGCATTGGGCCTGGTCGCTTTCTTCGTCGTGAAATGGTGGAACCTGCGCTGCGTTGGCGTAACGCCAGTTCATCTGTTCACGTTCATCGCGATCCTGTTCACATCCGGTCTGGATGTCGGCCTGATCATGTTCCCGCTGACCGAATTCGGCGGCTATGCCGAAGACCCTGCTTATGCCTTTGCCAACCCGCTGGCGATCGAGTTTGGGTTTTGGGGTTTTCTGATCTGGGCGTTCTACTTCCTGACAGCTTTCTACTTCTGCGTCATCGAACCGCGCGTGAAGTTTTTTGAGATTCCGCTGGTCAAGTTGATCAACAACGTGGTCATCATTGGCACCTGTGCCTTCACCGCCAGCCTGTTCCTGATCTATCTGCCCGGCTATCTGCCCGAGGTTGGAGACGGCGAGTCCGTCGTAACCACGTTCTACATCATTGTATTTGTGGTTATCCTGGCGGCGGCCTATTCCTCGACCGATCTGAAATACGTACGCATCCTGTCGGTGGGTTCGACCTTCCTGTTCCTGGCGCTGATCATCGGCATGTGGGCCGCGGCAGGCATGGGCGTAACCGGATTTGTGGAAACCGGCAGCAATATTGGGGCCTATTTTGCCAACCTGCACAAGTTTGTCCTGCCGTTGACCGACTATCACGCCTTCTACCTGTTCTGGTGGTTTGCATGGTCGATCATGATCGGTCAGTTCACCTCGCGCTTTGTGGGTGGTCTGACGACGTGGCAATTGCTTGCCGCACTGTTGATCTTTCCGTCCATCCCGCTGGGGATTTGGTTCACGGTTCTGTACTATTTTCACCTCAACGGCATCAGCACCGCTGGCATCACCAACATCGCGATGGTGATCGTTGGCGTGACCTTTGTGATCAACTCGCTCGACTCGCTGATCCGTCTCTACACCGACAACCTGAACATGACGGTCGAACGGTTCGGCAAGGCCCCTTATGTGGCGGGCAACGTTGTGCTGTTGTTTGTGTTGACCCTTTTGTTCCAGAGCCAATGGCTGCAAATCCAGTGGATCGGAGCTGTGGTTGTTGGTCTGTATCTGGCCTGCGTCGTCTATATCCTGATCGCCAAGCGCAAAGAGGTGTTGAGCATCGATGCGATGCCCGAAGACCGTGATCTGGATTTCCACAAGGTTGAGACGGTTCACTAATCGTCGATCACATCACTGATACGAGGGGCACCAAAAACGGTGCCCCTTTTTCGTCGCATCTTGGCGACCATCGGGTTTGCCCTATGTTTCACCGGGAAAGACGAAAGGTTCGCAGAGTGCTGGAAGAAAAACGAAAAGATCTGGATTCGGAGAAGCAGAAGAAAATTCTGATGCGTCTTGTGGATGCGCTCAGCCAACTTGATCCGGACCTGTATTACAGACCGACCAGTGACATTGCCTTGCATCTGGAAAAGTACATTCGCGGTGACGCGAAGCTTACGTCGGACGAACGGTCGCTGATGGAGCGACTGAGCCGGCGCGATCTGGAGGTTTTGCTCAGTCTGCACTGAGGTCAAAGAAAAAGGGCCCCCAAATGGCGGCCCTTGATCATGTCGAAAAGACGGAACTTAGCCGTTCACACTGTCCTTCAGCGCTTTTGCGATGGTCATTTTCACAACCTTGTCGGCTTCTTTGGTGAAGGTCTCACCAGTGGCCGGGTTGCGGACCTGACGCTCGGGGCGCTCGCGGCAGTAGATTTTGCCGACGCCGGGCAGCGTCACTGCGCCACCGGCAGAAACTTCGCGGGTGATCAGGCCGGTGATGGCCTCCAGCGCCGCATTCGCGGATTTCTTGTCGGTTCCCATTTCCTCAGCGAGAGCAGCAACCAGCTGAGTCTTAGTCATAGGCTTTGCCATTTCTTGGTCTCCTTAACGTGCCCGATCTATAGGGCCTCACCGCGTAACTGTAACGGGATATTGTGGCTGAACACAACGAATAGTAGCGCTGAAACCCCTAAAAATATGAGGAAAACGTTGCTTTTTTGCGTCAGAGGAAGGCAGTTTCGTCAAACGAACGCAATTTCCGGCTGTGTAACCGCTCCAGCGGCATGCCGCGCAAGTGTTCCATTGCCTTGATACCGATGGCCAGGTGACGGCTGACCTGCGTGGTATAAAAGGACGATGCCATACCGGGCAGTTTCAATTCACCGTGCAACGGCTTGTCCGAAACGCACAGCAAAGTGCCGTAGGGTACGCGGAAGCGATAGCCGTTTGCAGCAATGGTCGCGCTTTCCATATCCAGCGCAATTGCACGCGATTGACTGAGGCGTTGGACCGGACCGGTTTGATCGCGCAATTCCCAGTTGCGATTATCAACCGAGGCCACGGTTCCTGTCCGCATGATCCGTTTCAGTTCATACCCTTCCAACTCGGTCACTTCAGCCACGGCGCGTTCCAGCGCCACCTGAACCTCGGCAAGCGGAGGAATCGGCACCCAGACCGGTAAATCGTCATCCAGAACCTTGTCATCACGCAGATAGGCATGGGCCAGTACAAAGTCGCCTAAGGCTTGCGTGTTACGCAACCCGGCGCAATGGCCAACCATCAACCAGGCATGAGGGCGCAGAACGGCGATATGGTCTGTTGCGGTTTTTGCGTTGGACGGGCCAACGCCGATATTCACCAGAGTGATCCCCAAACCGTCTTCCCGCTTGAGATGATAGGTCGGCATCTGCGGAAGTTTCAGCGGTTGTTCAATGGCCGCTTCGGGATCCGTAATCTCGGCATTTCCGGTTGAGACAAAGCTGGTATAGCCGCTGGCGGGGTCTGCCAATTGCTCGCGGGCGTAGTTTTCGAACTCTGAGACATAGAACTGATAGTTCGTGAACAGCACATGGTTCTGGAAGTGGCTTGCATCGGTCGCCGTGTAATGCGCCAGACGGGCCAGCGAATAATCCACGCGCTGGGCGGTAAACAGCGACAGGGGCCCAACGACATCCTCGTGATCATGCACACCGTTGACGATATCGTCGTTGGTTGTGCTCAGATCCGGTACGTCAAACACATCGCGCAGGGTAAACGCGGCCGCACCCTGATGTGGCACAACCAGATCAGAATTGTTTGCCACTGCGAAATGCACCGGGATGGGCGTGTCCGAGGCCGCAATCGTGACCGGCTGGCCGTGATTCCTGATCAGCAAAGCAATCTGTTGGGTCAGGTAAGACCGGAACAGATCGGGCCGTGTCACGGTGGTGGCATGCACGCCGGGCTCAGAGACATGCCCAAAGCTCAGGCGGCTGTCGACCTGCGCATAGGTGGATGTTCGGATGCGAATTTCGGGGTAATAGGCTCTGTACCGCGCGGATGGTGCCCCTTCTTGCATCGCCTTGGAAAAGCTGTCGCACAGGAACTCGGTGGCTTGTGTGTACAGCTCTTCCAGACGGGCAACAGCGGCTGCCGGATCGGTGAATTGCTCTGGCGCTTGTGATTCAGGGGTCAAAAGTGTTGTCATGCCAAAGGTTCCAAAAGGTCGATTTTTTCAAAGGTACGCACGTCCACCAGCCCCAGGTCCGATATTCTGAGTTCGGGGATCACGACCAGCGCCAGTAGTGAGTGCTGCATATACGCGTTGTTCAGTTGACAGCCGCAGTCCTGCATGGCTTGCACCATCCTATCGGCTTTGGCTGCGACCTCGGCGGCGGGGCTGTCGGACATCAGGCCAGCGATGGGCAATTCCACCAAAGCCAGTTCCTGCCCGTCTCGGAACAGGGTGATGCCACCGCCCACTTCGGCCAGACGGTTGGCGGCCAAAGCCATCTGTTCCCGGTCCGTGCCAACAACGATCATGTGGTGACTGTCGTGCGCCACGGTCGAGGCCATCGCCATCTTGCCCTGATATCCAAAGCCCGAGACGAAAGCATTGGTCACACCACCCGTAGCCCGATGCCGCTCGACCAAAGCGATCTGACAGACGTCGCCTTCGCTTTCAACCAGCCCGCCAATGATCGGCAGTTCAGCTTTCAACGCTTTGGTCGGGGCCTGGTTTTCCACCACACCGATGACATTGGCCCGCACCCGGTTCGCGCCGTCCGGTGCCTTGATTTCAAAATCGGCCGAGCTCAGATCGTGCCCTAAATGAACGGTGTTGCGTGCCTTTTCGGGCCAGTCCAAATGCGGGCAATCCACTGCAATCTTACCGTTTTCAGCGACCACTTTCCCACGGGCGATCACTGTCTCGATCGGCAGGCTCGTCAGGTCCGAGCTGAGAAGGATGTCTGCCCTGCGCCCCGGTGTCACGGACCCGATATCGCGTTCCAGCCCAAAATGCGACGCTGTATTGATCGTTGCCATTTGCAAGGCGATCAGAGGGTCACATCCACAGGCAATGGCGTGGCGTACGACACGGTTCATATGCCCGTCATTGACCAATGTGCCCGAGTGGCAATCGTCGGTGCACAGAATGAAGTTACGCGGATCCAGCCCTTTTTCGGTCACGGCGGTGATCTGGCTTTGGACATCGTACCAGGCCGAGCCCAAGCGCATCATCGACCGCATTCCCTGCCGGACCCTTGCGATTGCGTCGGCTTCGCAGGTGCCTTCGTGATCATCCGCTGGTCCACCGGCCACATAGGCTGCAAAATCAGACCCTAAATCAGGCGAAGCGTAATGTCCGCCCACGGTTTTACCTGCCCGTTGCGTGGCTGCAATCTCGGCCAGCATCTTGGGGTCGCCATGGATCACGCCGGGAAAATTCATCATTTCACCCAGCCCGATGATACCGGGCCAGTTCATGGCTTCCGTCACATCTTCGGGCGTGATTTCATAACCGGTCGTTTCCAGCCCCGGCGCAGATGGCGCGCAGGACGGCATCTGGGTGAAGATATTGACCGGCTGCATCATGGCTTCGTCATGCATCATGCGCACACCGTCCAGACCAAGCACGTTAGCGATCTCATGCGGATCGGTGAACATGCTGGTCGTACCGTGCGGGATGACCGCGCGTGCGAATTCGGCAGGGGTGAGCATACCAGATTCGATGTGCATATGCGCGTCGCACAGACCGGGCAGAATATAACGACCACGCGCTTCGATGATCTGTGTTTCCGGGCCAATGCAATGCGAGGCGTCAGACCCGACAAAAGCAATCCGCCCGGCTGCAATCGCAACCGAATGATCCGGCAACAGTTCGCGTGTATGTACGTTTACCCAGATTCCGCCCTGAATTACGGTGTCGGCGGCGTCGCGTCCGGCGGCAACTGCGATCAATTTGGGGGCGACGTCGGGCCAGCTGGGGAAGGGTGTGTATTCCATGGCTCAACTTTCACGAATGCGCCAGCGTGTGCAACCCCGGTTCTGCGCTGTCACAAACAGATCATAAATTCCTGTTTGGCCTGCATCCACTTGCAGCGCGCCCATGCCGCCCGGCCATTGGACAGGTGCGCACTGGCCTTGGACAAAGGCGAAAGCTTGCCGGTTTACGTGGCTGACCCAATCTCGCGCCGAATCCAATTCGCAAAGGCCACAGCTCCGGGCGTGTCCTCGGCCTGCGGGGACAACAGCAGATAATATGCCTCGGGCATCGGCGCGCGATGTTCAAACGGCGCGACAAGCTGCCTGCGTTCGATCAGGTGGTGTGCAATGGCGTCATGGGCCAGGCACAGGCCCCCACCTGCCATAGCTGCAGAAAGGCAAACCAGATAGGTTGTTGCATAGGTAATCGACGGGTTTCCCCATGTTAGACCCTGTTCTTCTGCCCAGCTTGACCAATTGGACAGCAGATTGGAGCAATCGAACAATGGCTTTTCCTGAAGATCGTCCAGACTCACCTGATATCCTGGGGCACAGACCGGATAATAGTGTTCTGTGCGCAGCATCTCGGTCCGGGTGGTGTCCGATGGCCGCAACGAGAAACGAATCTCAACCGCTGCGCCTTCGGCCATCTCTCGTGGTTCCCAGAGTTCAGTGAAGATATTTAACTGTACATCAGGATGCTCGGCCTGAAACATCGGCAGGCGTGGGGCCAGCCAATTGACGGCAAAGCTGATGTTGCATTGCACTTGAATCGCGTTTGGCTGCGCACCGGTGACAGCCTGTGTGCCGCGCATAAGCGTCCGAAACGCTTCTCGGACCACTGGCAAATAGGTGATTCCGGCTTCGGTCAGTTCTAACGCCTTGGGGCGGCGCAAGAATAAGGGCTGCCCCAGATGACCTTCCAGCGATTTGATCTGCTGACTGACGGCACTTTGCGTCATGTTCAGATCCCGTGCTGCGCCGGTGAAAGACAGATGCCGTGCTGCGGCCTCAAACGTGCGCAGCCAGCCCAGCGGAGGCAGTTTGTTCTGCATCGACATAACCTCGGCATAAGTTCAACTAATGGGATAGCTTTGTTTTTTTCGTTGGTCAAACGCGCAAGTCAAATGCAGGCTTTATCCAAGGTCAGCCGCAACAGGAGCCGCCGCATGAGTGTTACCAACCTTCGCCCCAATATCGATCACTGGTCCGAGCGTGTGGATATGGCTGCCGCGTTCCGCTGGACCGCGCGGCTGAATATGCACGAGGCTGTCGCCAATCATTTCAGCCTTGCAGTGAACGAGGACGGCACGCAATTCCTTATGAACCCCAATCAGGCGCATTTCTCGCGCATCCGCGCGTCAGACTTGCTGCTGCTGGATGCCAACGATCCTGATGTGATGTCCCAACCCGGTGCACCGGATCCCACCGCATGGGGATTGCATGGATCAATCCATCGCCACTGTCCGCACGCGCGTTGTGTCATGCATGTGCATTCGATCTTTGCGACTGTTCTGGCCTCGTTGGCCGACAGCACCTTGCCACCGATCGATCAGAACACGGCAACTTTTTACAATCGCTACGTGATTGACCAAGAGTTCGGCGGGCTGGCTTTTGAAAGCGAAGGCGAACGTTGTGCCGGGATGCTGACCGACCCGAAGAAAAAGGTCATGATCATGGGCAATCACGGCGTTCTGATCATCGGCAGCGATCCTGCGGATACGTTCAACAGGCTGTATTACTTCGAGCGTGCGGCCGAGACGTATATCCGCGCGTTGCAAACGGGCCTGCCTTTGCGCGTGTTGTCGGATGAGATTGCCGAGAAAACCGCACAAGAGCTGGACGACTACCCCGACCAAGCCGAAGCCCACCTGCGTGAGATCAAGGCGATTCTCGATGTAGAGGAATCGGACTACGCAACCTGACTGCACATTCCAGAGAGAGCATCATGACGGATATCGCCCCGGATCCCGAAACCGCCCGCTGGCACTATCACCCCGAAGGTCCCGTAGGCCTGAACCCGCTGTTCAGCTGGCCACCGCGTCCCGCAGCCGTGTTGAAATGGTACAGCGGCGCTTGGTTGCAGATCACGTCCCTGACCTTGTGCATGGTTCTGGCAATAATTGCCTATGCCTTCTTTTTCCCTGGATTAGAGACGATGCAGAGCTTTGCGCCCGGTTGGATGTTCCGGATCTGGCTGTTGAACATGGTGCCGCAAATCGTGGTGGCCGGGGGGCTGCATTGGTGGCTTTACATGCGCAAAGGGCAGGGCATGTATAAGAAGTTCGACCGGCGGGATCTGACGAGGAACAACGGAACGTTTACCTTCCGCAATCAGGTTTGGGATAATATCTGGTGGACGCTGGGCAGCGCCATGACGGTTGCCACCGTTTACCAGTGGATCATCTACTGGGCGATGGCCAATGGCTGGGCGCCGACGATCACGTGGGCTGAAGCTCCGGTTTGGTTTGTTGTGTGGATGATGTTCATTCCGATGTGGTCCGGTTTGCACTTCTACTGGGTGCACCGGCTTGAGCATCACCCAAAGCTCTACAAACACGTCCACGCCGTGCATCACCGCAATGTCAATATCGGACCATGGTCTGGGATTTCGAACCACTGGTATGAAAACCTGCTGTATTTCACCACCTACTTCATCCACCTGATTGTGCCGTCTCATCCGCTGCATCTGTTGTTTCACAGCTCGTTTCAGCAGATCAGCCCGGTTCTGTCCCATTCAGGGTTCGAGAAACTGAAAGCTGGCGAGACCGAAGCCGCACGGGCCGGTGATTTCTTCCACCAGCTTCATCACAGGTATTTCGAGTGCAACTACGGCACGTCCGAAATCCCGTTCGACAAATGGTTCGGCACCTATCACGACGGCTCGGCCGAGGCGACGACACGCACGCGCGCGTACAAAAAGCAGATGTATACCTGATGATTTCGGCCTAATTTCCTTGGTTTAAACCCGTTCAAACAAAGCAATGAACGCCGTGTCGTCTTTGTTGGGGCCAGCAGCAAGATCGCCATAGATACGAACTTCGGGCAGGGTCAGATTTCGAATCTGACCCTGTTCCAATTGGCCTAATTTTTCTGCGAAACCCAATTTTTCGAAATGACGGGCATTGATCGAAAGGGCGAACTGCGCGCCGGGCCGTGCGACACGCAACAGCGCGGGAAAGACCTCGGGGCCAAGATGGCCATGGGTAAAAGTCCCGGATGAGACGATGCCGGAATAGCTTTCACGCGGTACCGGAATGCCTTGGGTCAGGTCTGCTTCGATCGCGTCGCGGTAGATATCCTTGCGCATGGCCTGATCCAGCATTTCCGCGCTGATATCGGTCGCATCAATTGGCCCGACGCCCAGCCCGGACAACACTGCGCCGCACAGACCTGTGCCTGCGCCAACATCCAGAACCGGGCCCTGACCGCCCGCACTCACAAATGCCCGCGCTGTATGGGTGTGAAGCTGGTAATCTTCGCGCGCGGCGAAACCGTCATCATAATCCCCGGCCCACTCCGCATAGAGGCGTTTGTGTTCATTGGGAGAGTTCAGCGCATAGGCCGAATGCAAATCGGGTTTCTTGTCGCTCATACCCAACAGAAAGCCGCATCCAAAGATTCGATTCAAGTGCGTCCATGCAGCGCTTGCATCCCGATGCACTGAGGCCCATCAAAGGGGCATGACACAGACGCTTTTCTCATTTGGCCATGGTTATTCCGCACAGGCCCTGTCTCGACATATTGCTCCGGAAGGCTGGCGCATTCTTGGCACCACACGTGACAGCGAAGGCATGGAAGCTATCCGCGACTCGGGTGCGGAGCCGTTGGTTTGGCCTGGGCAGGAACCGAACCTTGATGGGGTGACGCATCTGTTGATTTCGACCGCCCCGAATGCAGAAGGCGATCCGGTTTTGGCGGCGCTGGGTGAGGAAATCGCGCGCCGCGCGGCTCAATTCACGTGGGTTGGGTACTTGTCGACAACTGCCGTTTATGGCGATCATCAGGGCGGGTGGGTTGATGAAGACACGCCTCCGGCTCCAACCGCCAAACGCGGTAAATGGCGCATGTTGGCCGAGCAGCAATGGTCATCTATTCCTGGCCTGCCGGTGCACATCTTCCGGTTGGCTGGCATCTATGGCCCCGGCCGAGGTCCCTTTTCCAAGCTGAAACGCGGTGGGTTGCGGCGTATCATAAAACCAGGGCAGGTGTTTTCGCGCATTCACGTGGATGACATCGCGCAAATCCTTGAAGCCTCGATGACCAAGCCCAACCCGGGTCGCGTCTATAATGTGTGTGACGATGAACCCGTCCCACCACAGGACGTCATTGGTTACGCTGCTGAGTTGCAAGGTCTTCCCCTTCCGCCGGCGGTCTCCTTTGAAGAGGCCGACCTGACGCCAATGGCGCGCAGCTTCTATAATGAAAACAAGCGTGTGCGGAACAACCGGATCAAGGACGAGCTGGGCGTGACTTTGATCTATCCTAATTACAGGGTCGGGTTAGACGCTTTGATGAAAGGCCAGTAGCACCTCAACCCGCTGCTGCCTTGATCATGTCCGCCGCTTTTTCCGCAATCATAATGGTTGGCGCGTTTGTATTGCCAGACACTAGTGTTGGCATGACCGACGCGTCGACAACACGCAGCCCTTCGATTCCATGTACCCGTAGTTCGGGATCCACCACAGCCATCGGGTCGCGCCCCATTTTGCAGGTGCCGACAGGGTGATAAATTGTATCGGCGCGGGCGCGGATGTGCTTTTCCCAATCCGCGTCGGTTTGGGCGCTATCTGTTCCGAACATCTCTTTGTGTCGGTATTTCGCCAAAGCGGGCGCTTCGAGGATGTCCCGTGTCATACGCGCGCCTTTGATCATAGTCTCAATATCTCTGTCGTCCGAAAGAAAGGCCGGGTCGATGTTGGGTGTGTCCATCGGGTCAGCACTGCGCAGCCCGACTGTTCCGCGGCTGTCCGGGCGCAACTTGCAGATATGGCAACCATATCCGTATCCGTAGTGCAGTTTGCGAGCGTGATCATCAACCATTGCGATTGTGAAATGCAGCTGAATATCCGGGCGCTCCAGATCCGGACTGGTTTTCAGAAAAGCCGCGCCTTCGGCAAACGGGGTGGCAGCCATGGATACACCTGTCTTGCACCACCTGCGAATATGCCCAAGCAGTCGGGCGGCCCCAACAGGACCTATGCCGAATGTGTTTGTGTCTTTGCTGCGGTATGTGAGAATGAAGTCCAGATGGTCTTGCAGGTTTTGCCCTACGCCCGGCAACTCATGACGTATGGCGATTCCGTGCGGTTTCAGATCAGCTATCGCACCTATGCCGGATAGCTGTAACAGTTGCGGCGACTTCAACGCACCCGCGCACAGCAAGACTTCGCGCGTGGCGGTCACTGTGAAATCTGCGCCTTTGCCTTTTTTCTGATAGGTCACTCCGCTGGCACGTCTTCCTTCGAACGTCAGCTCTTTGACATGGGCATGAGTGATGACGGTCAGGTTGGGGCGGTTCAGTGCAGGAAACAGATACGCCGCCGCTGCAGAGCATCGCTCGCCATTCTTTGCCGGATCGTGGAACTGCGTGACCTGATATAGTCCAACGCCTTCATTATCACCGCGATTGAAGTCGTCTGTGCTGCGGTGTTGCAATTGCTCAGCGGCTTCAACAAAGGCGCGGGTTACAGGGCGCGGTTCTTTTTGGTGCGAGACATGCAGAGGCCCGCTATCGCCATGCATGTCATCTGCGCCTTGCTCGTTACTCTCAGCGCGTTTGAAATAGGGCAGTACGCTGGTCCAATCCCACCCTTCGCACCCAAGGTCCGCCCATCCATCATAGTCTTGTCGTTGACCCCGGATATAAAGCATCGCATTGATCGCGCTTGAACCGCCCAGGGCCTTACCACGTGGTTGATAACCCTTGCGTCCATTCAAACCGGGCTGCGGAACGGTCTCGAAGGCCCAGTTGTTAATTCGAGGCCGCCCCGGCAAAGCTGCAACAACAGCGGACGGTACCCTGACAACCATGCCATCGCCGCGACCTCCAGCCTCAAGCACACACACCCGTATGCTGGGATCTTCGCTGAGGCGATGTGCCAGTACAGATCCCGCGGAACCTCCGCCAACGATGACATAGTCGAACTGCAATTCTGTGCTCCCAGCTTCTTTCAGCGGTAACCGCTGGGTCTTTGTCGCCCTGATCTAGCGGTTTTGGGAACACTGCGGGATTTTAGTAAAAAAACAATTATAACCCCAAGTCAGTTACCAAGGTCTTTAAGTTGTTATTCCAATATTCGACCGATGCAGACCAGGGCTCGCAATGGCTTTTGGGGTTCCGATGATCCTCTGCGCACCGAGATTCCGCCTCTGAGGTTCGTTTCGCCTGGTTTCTCAGGTTTCCTGAGCGCTCAAAGTACATCTGCGAGATTGATTTATTAACGTAATATGTTGATTTAATTAATGAACTGAAGAAAACGATGGGAAATGTGAAGTTTTTTCAAAATGGGGGTTGCAGGTCCCAGACCTAATCCGTAAATACCCCTTCACCGGCGCTGCTGAGGCGGTTGTTGGGACGCTGCGGCAGCGGCGGAGACACATCGGAGAGACGGTGGGCATCTTGGGAATGAGT